>DATBJZ010000036.1:0-11856 GCA_036556125.1 Gemmatimonadota bacterium
GTCGCGGCGCGCCGCGGCGGCCGACCCGGCGGCGCCCGCCTCGGCGGGCGCCGCGTCAGCGCCCGCCGCGGCCGGGCGGTTCGGATGCCTCACGATCCGGCCGCGATGGACACCAGAACCTCGAGGTCGGCCGGCTCCCCCACCGACACGGCCGAGCGGACGCCGTCCACGCGCCGGGCCAGCCCCGCGAGCACCCGGCCGGGGCCGCACTCCACGAAGTCCGCGAAGCCCATCCCGACCATCCGGAGCATGGACGCCGCCCACCGCACGGGGCTCGTGAGCTGCTCGGCGAGGAGCCGCCGCAGCGCGGCGGGATCCTGCGACGGCTCGGCCGTCACGTTCGCGACCACCGGCACGCGCGGGCGGCCGATCGGCGTCTCCGCCAGCGCGGCCCGGAGCCCCTCGGCGGCGGGCGCCACCAGCGGGGAGTGGAAGGCCCCCGACACCTGGAGCGGCACGACGCGCTTCGCGCCCCGGGCGCGCGCCAGCTCGCCCGCGCGCGCGACCGCCTCGGCATCGCCCGAGATCACGACCTGGCCCGGGGCGTTGAGGTTCGCGGGAACGACGACCTCGCCGCCGGTCGAGGCCTCGGCGCAGACCGCGGCGGCGGCTCCGTCGTCGAGGCCCAGCAGCGCGGACATCGCACCCCGGCGCTCGTCGCCCGCGCGGCCCATCAGCTCGCCGCGGAGACGCACGAGGCGGAGGGCGTCGGGGTACGCGAGCGCCCCGGTCGCCACGAGCGCGGTGAACTCGCCCAGACTGTGGCCCGCCGCGACGCCGGGCTCCACCCCGCGGGCCGCCAGCACGCGCGCCGCCGCCGCGCCGTGCGCCAGGAGCGCCGGCTGCGCGTTCTCCGTGCGCGTGAGCTCCTCCGCCGGGCCCTCGAACATGAGCCGGGCGAGGGGCATCCCGAGGACCTCGTCGGCCTCCGCGAGCGCGTCGCGAGCCTCGGGATGCGCGGCGGCGAGGGCGCGGCCCATGCCGACCGCCTGCGAGCCCTGGCCGGGAAAGAGGAAGGCCGGTCGCGTCGCCAGACCTAGAGCCGCACGACCTGCGCGCCCCAGGTGAAGCCGCTGCCGAACGCGACGAGGACGAGCACCATGCCGGGGCGGAACAGACCCGCCCGGCGCCCCTCGTCGAGCGCGATGGGGATGGTGGCGGAGGAGGTGTTTCCGTAGCGGTCGATGTTCACGTACATCCGCTCCATCGGCAGCCCCAGCTGCGAGGCGATCGTCTCGATGATCCGGAGGTTGGCCTGGTGCGGAAGGATCCAGTCCACGTCCTCCAGGCCGAGGCCGGCCTGCGCGAGCGCCTCGAGCGACGACTCCGCCATCGCGCGCACGGCCTGCTTGTAGACGGGGCGGCCTTCCTGGCGGAGCATCTCGTCGCGCGCGGCGAGCGTCTCGGGGGTGCTCGGGCGCGCGCCGCCTCCCGCGGGACGCCAGAGGAGCTCCATCTGCGCCCCATCGGTGCGCAGCACGGTCGAGAGGATCCCGCGCGGCGCGCCGTCGCCGTCGCCGTCGGCGGGCTCGGGCGCCAGCACCGCCGCGCCCGCGCCGTCCCCGAACAGGACGCACGTCGCGCGATCGGTGTAGTCGGTGATCGCCGACATCTTCTCGGCCGCGACCACGACCGCGTTGCGGTAGAGACCGGTCGAGAGCATCCCCTGCGCCACCGCGCCGGCGTAGATGAACCCCGAGCAGGCGGCCTGCACGTCGAACGCCCCGCAGCGCGGGGAGCCCAGCCGGGCCTGGATCTCGCAGGCGGTGGACGGCAGCAGGTGGTCCGGCGTCGAGGTCGAGCAGACGACGAGCTCGAGCTCCGCGGGATCCAGGCCCGCGTCCGCGCACGCGGCACGCACCGCCGCGGCGCCCAGGTCCGCCGCGTGCTCGCCCGCGGCGCAGATGCGCCGCTCGCGGATGCCGGTCCGCGTGACGATCCACTCGTCGGTCGTGTCCACCATCCGCTCGAAGTCGGCATTGGTGAGCACGCCCTCGGGGAGGCTCCGTCCGGTGCCGAGGATCGCGACGCGCGGCACGGTGCGCGTCTCGGGCCCGGCGACCGCGGAGGACGCCGGAGCGGTCATCGCGCCCCCGCCTCGCGCCGGGCCGGCTGCAGCCGCTCGAACTCGCGGCGGATGTGGTCGTTCACGTCGTGCTCCTTGGCGAGCCGGGCGGCGCCGATGGCCTTCTGCACGGCCTTGGCGGACGAGCGGCCGTGGCCGACGATGGTGATCCCGTTCACCCCCAGGAGCGGCGCCCCGCCGTACTCGGCGTAGTCCATCCGGCGCCGCATCCGGCGGAGCGCCGGCCGCAGCAGCCAGGCGCCCAGCCGCGCGCGCGGGCTCAGCGCCAGCTCGCGCTTCATCCCGGCGTTCACGAAGTCCAGCACGCTCTCCGCGAACTTGAGCAGCACGTTCCCGATGAACCCGTCGGTGACGACCACGTCGGCCGCGCCCCCGAGGATGTCCCGTCCCTCGAGGTTCCCGACGAAGTTCAGGTCGGTGGAGGAGAGCTCGGCGAACGCCTCACGGGCCTGTTCGTTCCCCTTGCTCGGCTCCTCGCCGATGTTCAGCAGCCCCACCCGCGGGCGATCCACGCCGAACACGTCGCGGGCGTAGACGCAGCCCAGGATCGCGAACCCCACGAGGTGCGCGGCGCGGCAGTCCACGTTCGCGCCGACGTCCATGAGGATGCAGCGCTCGCCGCGCGTCGGGAAGATCGTCGCGAGCGCCGGACGCGAGACGCCGGGGATGCGCCCGAGCGTGAGCAGCGACTGCGCCATCACCGCACCCGTGTGTCCGGCGCTGAAGAACGCGTCGGCGCGGCCCTCGCGCACCAGGCGCAGCCCCACGGAGATCGAGGAGTCCGGCATGCGGCGCACGTCGGTCGCCGCGGCGTCCATCGCGACCTGCTTCGGCGCGTGGAGCACCGTCAGCCGGCCGTCCGGCACGCGCCGCGCCGGCAGCGCTCGCTTGACCACCGCCTCGTCGCCGGTCAGGACGATCTCGACGTCCTCGAACTCGCCGAGCGCCGCCAGGGCGCCCGCGACCGGCACCTCGGGCGCGGCATCACCCCCCATCGCGTCGAGCACGATGCGCACGTCGCCCCGCCCGCGGGACGGATCAGGCTTCCTGGATCGCGACGACCTCGCGACCCCGGTAATGGCCGCAGTGCGGACAGAGCCGGTGGCGCTGGACGGGCTGGAGGCACTTGGGGCACTGCGCGACGGCCGGCGCGGAGAGCCGGTCGTGCGTGCGCCGCTTGCGCCCGCGGGTCTTGGAGAGCCTTCGCTTGGGGAGAGCCATGGAGCCTCGTGTGGATGTGCGTCGGGGTCGATCGGTCGCCGCGGCGGCCCCGCGGCGGCGTCAGGGTCTCAGGTCGGGTCGGACGCCGGATCGGCGTCCCCGCCCTCGTCGTGCGCTCCCACCGCGGCCGTTCCGCCGCAGGCGCAGGAGCCGGCGTTCAGGTCCGCGCCGCAGGTCGGGCACAGCCCGCGGCAGTCCGGGCGGCACAGCGGCCACGTCTCGGCCTCGAGGAACAGCGCCTCACGCACCCGGGGGCCGATCTCCACGCGCTCGAGCAGGGAGCGCAGCACGAGGAGCTCGTCCTCCGGATCCTCGGCGGGCTCCTCCCCGCCGTCGCGGGCTCCCGCCCGGCGGCGGCCGCCCACCTCGGCGACGAACCGCAGGCGACCGCGCACCGGCTCCCGCACGGGCTCGAGGCACCGCCTGCACGCCGCCTCGAGCTCCCCCTCGACGTCGAGGTCCACGACGTAGGTCCGCCCCGCGCCCTCGCGGATGGCGGCGGTCACGCGGAGCGGACCCGCCGCACGGCCCGGGAGGCCTTCCAGGAGGGGATCGTCCGGCTCGACCTCGAAGACCTGGGTCGAGCGGCCGTCCCGCACGGCGCCGAAGTCCAGAAGCATCGAAAACTATTGAAGATGTTGCGTTTGGGGCTGCTGGTCAACGGGTTGCGGCTGCCGGACGATCGGTGCCCCGCGGCCTTGGCGGGTCCGCAAGTGCTGCCCGCACGCGCGGGCTTTCCCCGGCTCGCCTACGACACGCCCGCCTCGGAAACCCGACCCCGGCCGGCGTCCAGCGCGCCCACCCTTTGCCCGGCCCGACGGTACGGAACCGACCCGCGACGTCCTCCCGGGGCCGCCGCCACCAGCCGGTCGCCCCCACCGCCTTCCCCCGCCCTCGACGCCGCCCGTCCCGCGCAGCGCCCTGCCGCGGCCCCTCAGACCAGGTCGGCCTCGGGGAAGAAGAACGCGATCTCGCGGCGGGCGTTGTCGTCGGAGTCGGAGGCGTGGATCGCGTTCCGCTCCTTGCTCCCGGCGTGGAGCGCGCGGACGGTGCCGGGCGCGGCCTCGGCGGGATCGGTGGCGCCGATCGCCTCGCGCAGGACCGCCACCGCGTCCTCGCGCTCGAGGACCATCGGGACGCAGGGCCCCTCGGTCATGAACCGGACGAGGCTCCCGAAGAAGGGCCGCTCGCGGTGGATCGCGTAGAAGGCCTCGGCCTGCGACTGCGTCAGCCGCGTCATCCGTGCGGCGCGCACGGCGAAGCCCCGCTCCTCGAGCAGGGCGAGGATCGCCCCGACCCGGCGCGCGGCCACGGCGTCGGGCTTCACGATCGCGAGCGTCCGGGTCGTCACGCGAGCGCCCTCCGAACGAGGTCCACCACGGCCGAGGGCGTCTCCGCAACCGGGATCCCCGCGGCCTCGAAGGCCTCCACCTTCTCCTGCGCGCTCCCCCCCGCGCCCGCCACGATCGCGCCGGCGTGACCCATGCGGCGGCCCGGCGGCGCGGTGCGGCCGGCCACGAACGCGACGGCGGGCTTGGACATCGACGTCCGCGCGAACTCCGCCGCGTCCTGCTCGTCGCGGCCCCCGATCTCGCCGATCACCACGACGGCGCGCGTCGCGGGATCCTCCTCGAACGCGCGCAGGCAGTCCACGAAGCTCGTCCCGATCAGCGGGTCTCCGCCGATCCCCACGCACGTGGACTGGCCGATGCCGGCGGCCGTGAGGCCGTTCACGATCTCGTACGTCAGCGTGCCGCTCCGGGAGACCACGCCGACGGGTCCGGGCGCGCAGATCCGACCCGGGACGATGCCGACCTTGCAGAGGCCGGGGCTGATCGCCCCCGGACAGTTGGGACCCAGGAGCCGGACGCCGTGGTCGGCGGCGAAGGCGAAGGCGAGCGCCACGTCGTTGGCCGGGATGCCCTCGGTGATCGCGACGACGAGCGGCAGACGCGCCTCCGCCGCCTCCAGGATCGCGCTCCCGGCGAAGGGCGCGGGCACGTAGACGACCGAGGCGTTCGCCTCCGTCGCCGAGACGGCCCGCTCGACCGTGTCGAACACCGGCACGCCGTCGAGCGCGGTGCCGCCCTTTCCGGGCGTCACCCCCGCGACCACGCGCGTCCCGTACTCGAGCATCTGGCGCGTGTGGAACGAGCCGTCCCGGCCCGTGATCCCCTGGACGAGCAGCCTGGTCGAGCCGTCGATCAGGACGCTCACGCGCCTCCGCCCGCCGGCACCGCCGCGGCCGCCGTCCGCGCGCGTTCCCGGGCCAGCTCGACGGCCCGCCGCACCGCCTCGTCCATCGAGGTCGTCGCCGCGAGGCTCGCCTCGCGCAGGACCCGCACGGCCTCGGCCTCGTTCGTGCCCGTCAGGCGGATCGACACCGGCACGTCCGCGCCCCGCTCGCGCAGGCCGGCCACGAGGCCGCGGGCGACGTCGTCGCAGCGGGTGATGCCGCCGAAGATGTTGACCAGCACGGATCGCACGCGCTCGTCGGCGAGCAGGATCCGCATCGCGGAGACGACCTTCTCGGGGCTCGAGCTCCCGCCGATGTCGAGGAAGTTCGCCGGCGCCCCCCCGTGGTGGCGGATCAGGTCCATCGTCGCCATCGCGAGCCCGGCCCCGTTCACCACGCAGCCCACGTCGCCGTCCAGCCGCACGTACGACAGACCCGCCGCCCGGGCCGCCGCCTCGGCCGGCTCCTCGGCCGTCGGGTCGCGGAGCGCCTCGACCTCCGGCTGCCGGAAGAGCGCGTTGTCGTCCACGACGAGCTTCGCGTCGAGCGCGAGGATTTCGCCCGCCGGCGTGCGCGCCAGCGGGTTCACCTCGGCCAGGCTCGCGTCGCGGCCGAGGAACACGCGCCACAGCGCCGTGAGGATGCGGGCGATCGCGCGGGCGCCGGCCGCGTCGGGGACCAGGGCGAAGCCGAGCCGCAGCGCCTGGTGGTCCAGCAGGCCGTACCGGCGGTCGACCGGCAGGCGCACGAGCCGCTCCGGGGTCTCCTCGGCCACGCGCTCGATGTCCACGCCGCCGGCCTCGCTCACGAGCACGGTCGCCGAACGGACCGTGCGGTCGAGCACGATCCCGGCGTAGAACTCGGCCGCGATCTCCGCCGCCGGGGTGACGAGGACGCGCTCCACCCGGTAGCCGCCGATCGTCGTCCCGAGGATCGCGCGGGCGCGCTCCGCGGCCTCCTCGGGACCCGCGGCGAGCCTGACGCCGCCCGCCTTGCCCCGCCCGCCGGAGTGCACCTGCGCCTTGACGACGACCCGGCCGCCGAACGCCCGCGCCGCCTCGGCCGCCTCCCCGGGCGTGGACGCGACGCGCCCGGGGGGGACGGGAAGACCCGCGGCGCGGAAGATCTCCCGCGCCTGGTACTCGTGGAGCTTCACCGGGGAACCTCGCGTGCGGACGGACGGCCCCCGCCGCGGCCAACGGAGGCGCTCAGTGCGCCCGCTCCGCGCCGGCCGGCGCCTCCCAGGGCAGCACGGTCACACCCTCCTCCCGCAGGAACGCGCCGACCTCCGCCTTCAGGGCCTCGAGCGCCGCCTGGTCGCGGCCCTCGATGCGCAGGACCACGACGGGCTGCGTGTTGGACGTCCGGAGCAGGAACCAGCCCTCGGGCAGGTCGACGCGGATGCCGTCCACGTCGTTCGTCCGTCCGCGTCCGGCGAAGCGGCGCTTCGCGGCCTCGACGAGGGTCCACTTCCGCTCCTCCGTCGTCTCGAGCCGCAGCTCCGGCGTGCTGGGGTACGCCGGCATCTCGCCCACGAGCCCGCCGAACGTCGTCTCCTGACGGGACAGGTACGCGGCCAGGCGGCAGGCGGCGTAGATCGCGTCGTCGAAGCCGAAGTAGCCCTCGCCGAAGAACAGGTGGCCGCTCATCTCACCGCCGAAGGGGATGCCGTCCTCGTGCATCTTCCGCTTGAGCAGGCTGTGACCCGTCTTCCACATGACGGGCTCGCCCCCGTGCGCGCGGATGTCCTCGATGAGCGCGCGCGAGCACTTCACGTCGAACACGATGCGCGCCCCGGGGGTGCGCTCGAGCTGGTCGCGCGCGAGCAGCGCGGTGAGCTGGTCGCCGCGCACGATCCGGCCGGTCCCGTCCACGGCGCCGAGCCGGTCGCAGTCGCCGTCCAACGCGAACCCGGCGTCGGCGCGCTCGCGCCGCACGCGCTCGGCGAGCTGCTCCATGTTGGCGTCCACCGAGGGATCGGGGTGGTGGCTGGGAAACGTGCCGTCCACCTCGTCGTTGATGGCGATCACCCGGCAGCCGACCTGCTCCAGCAGCGTCGGAGCGAAGAGCGCGCCGGTGGCGTTCGCGGGATCCACCACCACCGTGAGCGGCCGCTCCAGGCTGACCCGCTGGCGGATCGCCGCCATGTACTCGGACGTCACCGGGTTCTGGGTCGCGGCGCCGTCCCCGTCCGTGAAGTCCTCCCGCTCGACGAGTCCCCGGATCTCCTGGATCTCGGCGCCCAGCAGCGGCCCGCGCCCCAGGGAGATCTTGAAGCCGTTGTACTCGGAGGGGTTGTGGCTGCCCGTGATCATCACGCCGCCGTCCGCCTCCAGCCTGTGCAGCGAGTAGTACTGCACCGGCGTGGGGACCACGCCGATGTCCACGACGTCCGCGCCCGAGGCGAGGAGACCCCGGGAGAGATCGTCGAACAGCCGGTCGGAGGACGGCCGCACGTCGCGGCCGACGGTGAGCAGCGGGCGGGCGTTCCCGGAGCGCCGCGCGACGTACGTCGTCACGGCGCGGCCGAGCGCCTCGACGGTGGCGGGCCTCAGGTCCTGCTCGACCAGGCCGCGCACGTCGTACTCGCGAAAGATGTGGGAGGGAACGTCCACGAGCGGGCTCGGGAGGGGGTCGCCTTGACGGGCCGCCGGGAGCCCAACAACCTGAGGCCCGGTCTCGGGAGGCGCAACCCCGCGCGGCGCCCGCACCTCCACCTCGATCGGAGCCCCCGCGTGCACGAGTTCCCCGCGCCTCCCGCGGGCACCCCCCGCGTCCCGTCCCGGCGTCCGTCCGCGTCCCTGCGGCGTGCGGGCGTCCACCTCGCGCTCCTCGCGGCGCTCTCCGGCCCGGGCGCCGCCTGCGCGTCCCGGCAGGTGGCGGGCACCGTTCCGCGTCAGGGCACGCTCGAGGCGGTGCGCGCCCGCCGCGCGTGGATCGACGAGCGCCTGCGCGCGCTGCGGGCGGCGGAGCGCTCCGGCGACGCGGCCGGCTCCCGCGCCGCGGCGCGGGAGCTCGAGGGCGCCGGCGTGGACTGGCGCTCGTTCCTCACGCCGATCCGGGGCTCCGTCCAGGGGTCCTGCTGCATCCTCGGCGAGTGGCCGAAGAACCACACGCTCCGACAGATCGCGCAGAAGCTGAACCTCGTGCGCGACGTGCGGCAGATCTTCGGCATCCCCGACCGGGCCGGCGACCTCGCGCGCGACGGGACGATCCTGGACTCCGCCTTCTTCACGAACACGGACGTGGGATCCCTCACGCCCGAGGAGGTCCTGCGGGAGGCCGGCGGTCAGGAGCCGCAGGGGACCATCTACATCACCGAGCAGAAGACGGAGGGCGTGTCGGAGGGCTTCTGGGGCCGGGACGAGAACGGCGACGCCTTCATCTTCGTCCTGGACCCCCAGGGGTTCGCGGAGATGAACACGGCCGCCGAGGTCATGGGATCGACGATCCTCCGCCTGGCGGGGTACAACGTGCCGTACCCCTCGATCGTGACGCTGGACGACCTCGCCATCGCGCCCGAGGTCCTCGAGGAGCAGGCCGCCGAGCGGGCGGGCCTGCCGGAGCCGCCCGAGGGGCCGGCGCACGAGGCCGCGGAGGAGCAGTTCGAGCTCCGGCTCGGCGACGACGACGAGACGCTCGGGCAGGACGACATCGATCAGTTCCGCGGCCGCCGGGCCGTCGCGACGAAGGCGATCACCTCCGGCTACCGCGGTCCGTGGACGTACTGGGTCTTCCGTGACCGGCGCGAGCTGCGCGGGGCGCAGGTCTTCGCCGCGTGGATCAACAACTACGACCAGGTGGACCACAACACGATCGCGCACCTGTTCGACGCGGACGCGGGGCTCGTCCGCTACTACATCGTGGACACGAGCTCGGCCTTCGGCTCGGCGTCCAACCGCGTGAAGGACCCGCCGGCGGGCTACGTGAACAACACGATCGACGTCCAGCGGCTGGTGACGGCGCCGCTGCGGGGCCTGGCGTCCCCCTTCGGCTACCGCGATCCGTGGGACCCGGACCAGCCGATCGTGAGCCCGGCCGTGGGCCGCTTCGACGCGAGCCTGGAGCCGCGGCTCTGGAAGCCGCAGTACCCGAACCTGGCCTACGAGGACATGGACGAGGAGGACGCCGAATGGGCGGCCGGGCTCATCGGCCGGTTCTCGGACGATCTCATCGACGCGATCGTGAGCCTGGCACGGTACTCGAATCCCGCCGACGCCGCGCACGTCGCGGCCGCGCTCAAGGCACGGCGCGACGTCATCGTCCGGACCTATCTCGGGGACGACTGACGGGCGCCCGGGGCCGGCGGCGACGCCGGTGCGGCGCCCCGCCGGATCGGCGCAGCGCATGCGGCCGGCGGCGAATCGACCGTCTCGCCGTCCTCGCGCGCCGCCTCCGGCGCTTCGTCCCCGGCCCCGGTCCCGCGCTCGCCGGGCTGCTCGCGGCCGGCTGCGCCGGTCGGGCACCGGTCGCGACCGTTCCCGTCTCCCCCACTCCCGCCGCGGCGGCGGAGCGACGGGCCTGGATCGGCGAGCGGCTGGTCCGGATGCGCGCCGCGGATCGCGAAGGGAACCGCGCGGCCGCCCGTTCGGCGCGCGACGAGCTCGAGGCTGCGGGGGTGGACTGGCGGTCCTTCCTCACGCCCGTGCGCGGCTCCACCTCGGACCAGCTCGGCCTGCTCAACGAGTCGCTCAAGAACCACACCCTCCGGCAGGTCGCGCAGAAGCTGAACCTGGTGCGCGACGTGCGGCAGATCCTCGGCATCGCCGACCGCGCGAACGATCTCGCGCGCGACGGGACCGTCCTCGACTCGGCGTTCTTCACCAACCGGGATCCCGCGGGCGTCGCGCCGGACGGCCTGGCCCGCGAGGCCCGGGCGCACGGGCCCGCGGGGCGGCTGCGGATGACCGATCGGAAGGAGGGCGGGACGTCCGAGGGGCTGATCGCCGAGGACGAGGCCGGCGACGCCTTCATCGTGATCTTCGACCCGCCGGAGTTCCCGGAGATGTCCACCGCCGCCGAGGTCATCGGCTCCACGCTGCTCCGGCTCGCGGGCTGGAACACGCCGTGGTCCGTGATCGTCGAGCTCGACGGCCTCGCGGCCGATGCCGACGCCGTGCGCGAGAAGGGCATCTCCGAGGAGGAGGTGGCCGCCTTCCGCGGCCGCCGCGGGGTGGCCACGAGGATGATCGCGGACGGCTTCCTGGGGACGTGGACGTACGCCGTGCACCGCGAGCGCCGGGCGCTCCGCGCGCTCCAGGTCTTCGGCGCCTGGCTCAACAACACCGACCAGGTCGACCACAACACGCTCGTCGAGCTCACCGACGAGGATCACGGGCTGCTGCGCTACCACGTGATCGACTTCAGCGGCTCGCTGGGCGCCTCCTCCGCTCGCGTCAAGGACCCGCACGACGGCTACCTGAACAACAAGGTGGACCTGCACCACGGCGCCACCTGGCCGCTGCGGCAGATCGCCACGCCGTTCGGCTACCGCCACCCCTGGGACGAGGACGAGCCGGTCGTGAGCCCGGCCGTGGGACGGTTCGAGGCCGAGGTGGAGCCGCGGCTCTGGAAGCCGTACTACCCGAACCTCGCCTACGAGGACCTGGAGGAGGAGGACGCCGAGTGGGCGGCGCGGCTGATCGCGCGGTTCTCCGACGAGCTGATCGCGGCCGTCGTGGCGCTGGGCGAGTACTCGGATCCCGACGACGCCGCGTACGTGACGCGCGCGCTCGCAGTGCGCCGCGATGCGATCGTCCGCACCTACCTGGGGAAGGACCCCTAGCCCGCCTCCTCGAGCGAGGGCAGGGGCTCGGCGGGGGCGGCGGGCTCGGGGCGGCGGGGCTCGGCGCCGGCGGGTGCGCTGTCCGGCGGGGGCACGACGCGGAGGTCCAGCGTCACGGCCCCGACGCCCTGCACCCGCGAGGCGATCCCGCGCACGACGTCCACCTGCGCGCTGTCCCGCACCTCGCCGGTCACCGCCACCCGGTCTCCGCTCGTCACGACGGCGAGAGGAAGCTCCCGGAAGGTCTCGACCGCCAGCAGCCGCGAGCGCACCTCCGCGGTGATCGTCGCCTCGCGGAGGCTCTGCCGGACGGTCGGGTCCTCCGCCTCCCGGCGGCATCCGGCGGAGGGCGCCGCTCCCCCGAGCGCGAGGAGCGTCGCGAGCCCGAGCGCGCGCAGGCCCGCGCGGCCGACCCGCCGTTCGCCGCGTGCGGCGGCGTCACCCCGCCCCGCGCACATCAGCTCGCCTTGCGCCGGCGCTCCTCGCCGGGCGCGGAGCGCTTGCGGCCCGCGGCGCCGCGGGCCTTCG
>DATBJZ010000037.1:0-5503 GCA_036556125.1 Gemmatimonadota bacterium
CGACGCGTTCACGCCGACGGACTCGAGGGTGCGGAGCGCCGCCGCGGGATCGTAGCCTCCGCGGCCGGGCAGGTTGCGGTTGCGCACGAGGTTGTCGCTGATGCTCCCGACGTTCGACCCCTGCACGACCACGCCGTTGACGATCGTGAGGCCCTGGATCACCCAGTAATCGGCCCCGTCGAGGACCTGCACCGTGCGATCGCGAGTCGGGTCCGTCTCGCCGCACGAGCGTGAGGGGAAGCTGGCCGTCAGCGTCACGGGCCCGTCGCCCCACGGTCGAATCGTGATCGGTGCGCCGAGGCTGCCCGACTTGCCCTCGATCACGACGGGGCCGTTGTACGTGCCGGCGTGCAGCAGGATGTAGTCGCCGGGCCGCGCGGCGTTCACCGCCTTCTGCACGCTGCGGAAGGGCGCGGCCGGCGTTCCGGGGTTGGAGTCGGATCCCCTCGGCGAGACGGCGAGGATCCGCCAGCCGGCGGCCAGCTCCGGAAGCGAAGCCGGGGTGCCGGCGGGCTCGAGGGGGGAGAAGGGTGTCGAGCCCTCGCTGCACGCGAGGAGCAGGACCTGCAGAACGGCGACGGCGATGCCGGTGGCGAGCCGCATCACGAGCTCCGGTCTGGAGGCGGACGAAGGCGGAGGCGCGTGGACCCGGCGGGGCGCGCCGTCCGATCGGATGTGGTCCGGCTGGGAGTGGGGCACGCCGGAGTGGAGCGGCGTCGCGGTCCGCGTGCGCGGCGTGCCACGGTCGCCGTCCGTGAGTTCCGGGCGACGTCGATCCGTGCGCCGGCCCTCCCCCCTCCCTCGAGGCGGGCCGAGGTTCGCCGGCCATCGGGCGGATGTCAAGTTTCCTCCCGGCGGCCGCTGCATCTGCATCCGACGACCGAGGCGCGAGTCCGGCCTGCGGGGCGCTGTCCGCGGAGCGGTCGGGGCGGCCCACGCGGAGCGGCGCCCGGTACGGTCCGGACGCGGACGCGGTCGGCGCGGCGCTTTCCCACGGCGCCGCGCGCGACGCGCGTCCCCGGAGCCGGTGACGCCGGCCCCGGTCAGCAGCCCGTGGTCACGATGGACGGGTTCGTGGAGGGAGGTTTCGAGCTCCCGTTCCAGGTGTTCCCCTCGGCGCCCCAGTAGCTCCCGAGGGCGTCACTGAGCTTCACCGTGGCGAACCTGTTGCTCTGGAACCTGGAGTCCCGGACGCCGCCGATCCGGAGGTCGAGCCGCTCGTTGAAGCTCTGGTTGCAGCTCACGTCGAGGTGGGCGGGCGTGCTGTCGTCGGGCCGCGAGGGCTGAGCGCTTTTCGTGTAGACCGCGAAGCCGAAGTTGCGGTTGGACTCCGAGACGTTCGCCTGCCACTTGTTCCCCCAGCCGCCGGCCTGCTGGGAGAAGCCGATTTCCGTCCTGCGGGCTCGGTTCCCGCGGATCGTGTTCCAGCTGGCGTTCACGTCGGTGGCGATTCCGCGCCCGAGGCCGCCGAGGTCCTCCACCGTGTTTCCGGTGATCGCGGCGTAGCTCGAGGCGCGGCCGAGGCGGATCCCCTCGCTCATGAAGTGCTTGTCCGACGCGTCCACGTGGTGGACGTGGTTGCCCGCGATCGTCCAGAGGTCGCTGAAGGTGTTCAGCCAGATCGCCGCGCCGACGCCGCAGTCGATGTCCCAGATCCAGGAGTTCCGGATCTCGCCGAACCGCGCAGCGGTCGCGTGGATCCCGCGCCGCGTGACCCGCGTGTTGAGGATGCGGATGCCGTCCGCCGCGTCGACGCCGAGCCCCGGCAGCGCGTTCCGCGCCGCCGCGGGGTCGTAGGAGTTCCGCCCCGGCAGGTTGCGGTTCCGCACGTCGGCGTCCGAGATGGACCCCGCGTTCTCCCCGGCGATCCAGATGCCGTTCACGACGTGCAGCCCGTCGAAGGTCCAGTAGTCGCTGCCGCGGACGATCTGCACGGTGCGGTCGCTCGTCGGACTCGATCCGCCGCAGGAGAGCCTCGGGAAGTTCGCCGTCAGCACCGGCAGGCCGTCGCCCGCCGCGCGGATCACGATCGGGGCGGCGGCCGGATTGGACCGCCCGTCGATGGTGACCACGCCGCTGTAGGTGCCGCCGTGGACGAGGATGGTGTCGCCGGGCCTCGCGGCGTTCACGGCCTTCTGCACCGAACGGAACGGATTCGCGCTGGTGCCGGGATTGCCGTCGGAGCCCCAGGTGGCGACGTGCCAGGTCGTCACGACCTGGAGCGCGGGGGCTCCGGCGTCGTCGGCGGGTTCGAGCAGGGCCGGGGAGGAATCGTCGTTGCAGGAGAGAGCGAATGCGGAAAGCAGGAACACGCCCGCCGTGGCGGCGGCGCCGCGGTGCGCTCGCATCAGGTTCTTCTCCGAGCGGGGAGCGGAGGCGGGATCCCGGGGCTCGTGCCCGCGGCGGTCCCGAAACGGTTGAAGCGGGTGGTGGGATCCTGCCGAAGCGGAGCGGCGTCGGGGTTCGTCTGCTCCCCCGCGTCACAACCCCCGGGCCAGGCTGGCGAACCCTAGGGGTGACGCCGATTCGCCTCTTCGGGGCGGGACCCCTCCCCCGAGGCGCGCCGAGGATTGCTCCGGCCGTCGGCCGATGTCAAGGGTCCTGCGCGCGGACGACCGGTCTCCTCCCCCCGGCCGGTGGCGCGCCCTGACCGCAACGGGACAGGGCGCGCTCGCGGCCGCCTCTCCTCAGCAGGCGCCCAGGCTGCTCGGGGGATTCGTCGCCGGCGGCTTCGTGGTTCCGTCCCAGGTGTTGCCCTGCGACGACCAGTACTTGCGCACGGCGTCGCTGAGACGGACGACGCGGTAGCCGCCGTTCACGAACGAGGACTCCTTCACGCCGCCGACCCGGAGACCCACCGGCTCGTTCACGCTCTGGTTGCAGCTCATCCGCATGTAGCGCGGCGTGCTCGCGTCCGGGAGCGAGGACTGGTTGCTCTTCGTGTAGACGCCGAAGCCGAACTTGCGGCTGCTCTCCGACACGTTGCGCTCCCACACGTTGCCCCAGCCGCCGGCCTGCTGCGAGAACCCGATCGACGTGCGCACCGCGCGGTTGCGGCGGATCGTGTTCCAGCTCGCGTTCACGTCGGTCGTGATGCCGCGGCCGAGGCCGGCCAGGTCTTCGACCAGGTTGTCCTCGACCGTGTTGTACGACGACGCCCGCCCCATCCGGATGCCTTCGCTCATGAAGTGCTTGTCCGAGGCCGCCACGTGGTGGACGTGGTTCCGGGCGATCGTCCACAGATCGCTGAAGTTGTTGATCCAGATCGCGGCCCCGATGCCGCAGTCGATGTTCGCGATCTCGTTGTCCTCGATGCGGCCCATCCGGCCCGAGGCCACGTGGACGCCGCGGCGCGTGATGCGGTTGCCGAGGATCCGGATGCCGTCGGCTCCGTCGACGCCGAGGGCGCTGAGCGCGTCCATGGCGTCATCCGGATCGAAGGAATCCCGGCCGGGCAGGTTGCGGTTGCGGACCTGATCGCCGCTGATCTTCCCGTTGTTCGCGCCGGCGATGAAGACGCCGTTCACGATCTCGAGGTCCTGCAGGATCCAGTTGTCGCTGCCCTCGACGATCTGCACGGTGCGGTCGCGCGTCGGATCCGTCTCCGAGCAGGACCGCGCCGGGAAGCTCGCCGTCAGCACCGCCGTCCCGTCGCCGGCCGCCCGGATCGTGACGGGCCGGTCCGCGGGGTTCGACCGGCGCTGGATCAGGACCACGCCGTTGTAGGTGCCGCCGTGCACGAGGATGGTCTCGCCGGCGCGCGCGGCGTTCACGGCCTTCTGGACGGTGCGGAAGGGCGAGCCCGCCGTCCCGGCGCCGGCATCCGAGCCGCTCGTCGCGACGTGCCAGATGCCGTCGGGCGGCGGCGTCGCGCTGCCGGCCGACGAACCCTCGCTGGAGGTCTCGTCCTGCGGCTCTGCGGCGGCCGGGTCGGTGGAGCCCTCGGTGGATCCGTCGTCCGAGAAGTCCTCGGTGCCGCCATCGCCGAACCCGTCCGAGGATCCGGCGCCGTCGGACCCGTCCCCGGGGCCGGCCCCGCCGGGGCCGTCTGGAGCGCCGGGGGGATCGAAGGCCGAAGCCCCCGGGCTCTCGAGCCCCACCGGAGAGCCGGACTCCCCGGAGCACGCGAACAGGAAGGGCAGGGCGGCCAGGGCAACGCCCCGCGCCCCGCGACGGAACACCGACCCAAACGCCTTCACCGGCCACGCAGCTGTGGTCGTCTGCATCGAAGCCTCGCGGAATGCCGTGGAGGGAACGGACGCGCACGCCCGGGAACGCGGGGACCCGCGTTCGCGGCCCGGAGGCGGCAAGACGGCGGCCAGCGGAGGGATTGCGCCGGGGCTCCGCCTTCCCACGGACGCGGAGCGGCCGGCCACGATGCCGCGGTGTGGAACGCGGCGGGAACCGCGCGGCGCCGCCCTGCCGATGGTCGGCACGCCGGGACGGCCCCGAGGGAAGCCGGCTTCCGTTCCGGTGGACGAGCAGGGACCCGGAGAGGGTGCTGCGGCCGCCCGCGGGAACAGTTGGGTAGGGCCGGAGAAGCGATTCGCCGGCGCGGCCGGCGCCGCGTGGCGAGCAACCCCTGAGTCGCCGGGCCGGCAACGACGTGGACGCCCCCCGCGCGCAACGCCTACCGATCCGGCGCGATGACGCCCGGCGCGCGCGGCGCGCCCGCGTCGATCGGCTGCGCGCGCTCCAGCCTCTGGATCGACGCGCCGTTCGCGGGGAAGGGGCTGATCGTCGACCGCGGATGCCGCGCCGCTCGTGCGGGTGGGCTGCCTCGCCGGGCGCGGGGTCGGGCTCTAGGAGGGGATGGATCTAGCGGCGAACGCTGCCGCTCGCCGTGGCGGGTGCGTACGATCCGTTCACCGGGACGTACTCGGTGGCGCCCGGCGCCGACGAGTCGGGGTCAACGCGAGCGCCGTGTGAGGCGGGGCTCGTGGTTAGGCCGACACACCGCCTTCCGCGGGAGGAAGGAGCACGATGCGCAGCCGACGGTGCGAGTTCACTCCTGCACAGGGGTCGGCTGGGCAATGGTCATGACGCCGTCGACGTCACTCGTCGTCCCACGCGGGCCGAAGTTCAGGAGCCGGCTCTCCGTCTCGACTCGCTGGCCCTGCAATCGCCCCGACGTGATGGTGCCGACCAGGTGCGTCTGGCCCGACACCGGCTCGAACGTTCCGCGTAAATCTGCGTCGAACGAATCGGATTGGGGCTCTGCTCGAACCTCCCAGTGCGTCCGAACCCGCAGCGTGCTCGGCCGGTCGGACGGCTGCGGCTGGTCGGAAGGCTGCGGCTGGTCGGAAGGCTCGTTGTCGAACCAGAACCGGACGTTCGCCTGTCCCTGTATCTCGCCTTTCAGGACACCCGACGTCACGTACCCGCCGGCACTGTCCAGTTCGAGCACCTGCAGCTGGTACGGCAGCCGAAGGTCGTCTGACTCCGTCGCCGCTGGGGGGGCCGTCTGCGCTGCTGTCGAGTCCTGGCCCCACAGCGACGCCGC
>DATBJZ010000038.1:0-41235 GCA_036556125.1 Gemmatimonadota bacterium
GCCGGAGGGGCTCATCTACGCGATCCTCGAGCTGCAGCGGAAGATCCGCGGCGAGCGCCGGATCACCGAGGAGGGGATCGGCGGCCGCAGGCGGCGCGGCGCAGCGGGCGACGGCACGCCTCCGGCCGACGCCCCCGGGCCGCGTCCCGGCGCTCGGCTGCTCAACGACCCCGCGGCGCTGGCGTCCGCCGCCGCCGG
The DNA here is from genome assembly GCA_036556125.1 of Gemmatimonadota bacterium. Taxonomy (GTDB): domain Bacteria; phylum Gemmatimonadota; class Gemmatimonadetes; order JACCXV01; family JACCXV01; genus DATBJZ01. Next base: position 199 of record DATBJZ010000038.1, read on the forward strand.
GACTCCGGGGACGGCCGGCGACCCCCCCGGCGACGGCGATGCGGCAGGCGCGCCCCGGATCGGCGATCCCACCGCCCGCGGCGGCGAGCCCCGCGAGCCCCTCGTCCGTCCGTCGGACCGCCGCGGCGGGCCGGGACCGCGCGCGTGACCGCGGGCGTCGGCGTCGCGTCCCGCGCGGGGCCGGGGGGCACGGACGCCCGGGGTGCGGGGCGGCGGGACCTGGCCGGCGTGCTGCGCGAGCGCTTCGGCGACGCGGTGCTCGGAGACGATGAGTTCCGCGGCGACCTGACGGTGACCGTCGCGCGGAAGCGGGTCCACGACGTCCTCGAGACGCTGCGCCGGGATCCGGCGCTCGACTTCGCATTCCTCGTGGACGTGACCGTGGTGGACTGGCTGCTCGTCGGCCGGCTGCCGCGGTTCGAGGTCGTCCATCACCTCTACTCGTTCCCGCACCACCGCCGGATCCGCATCAAGACGCCGGTTCCGGAGGACGACCGGTGGGTGCCGACTGCGACCGACCTCTGGAAGGGCGCAGACTGGCTCGAGCGCGAGGCCTGGGACATGTTCGGCGTCGTCTTCGACGGCCATCCCAACCTGCGGCGCATCCTCTGTCACGAGGACTTCGAGGGGCACCCGCTCCGCAAGGATTTCCCCGCCGACAAGCGCTTCTTCCTGCCCCGGCCCGCGGCGCTGAACGAGCAGGCGCCGGCCTGGGTGCTGGAGCGCACCGCCGGGCGGCACGAAGGCCCGTTCGCCCGCTGACGTCCCCCTCGACGCCGGATCTCACGTGACGCGAGACGCCCTCGAGACGCCCGCGCCCCGCGCGGCGGCCGATCCGGACCTGCCGCGCGAGTCTCGCGCGGGAGCCGTGGTCGATCGCGCCGATCCGCTCCACGAGGACCTGCTCGAGGTCAACATCGGGCCGTCCCATCCGGCGATGCACGGGACGTTCCGGATCAAGGCGTGGCTCGATGGGGAGACGATCGTGCACGCGGTGCCGGAGATCGGCTACCTGCACCGCTGCTTCGAGAAGATGGGCGAGACCCACCCGTACGTTCAGGTGATCCCCTACACCGACCGGCTCAACTACCTCTCGCCGTTCCTCAACAACGTCGGCTACTGCCTCACGATCGAGAAGCTGCTCGGGATCGAGATCCCGGTCCGGGCGCAGCTCGTGCGCGTGATCCTCGGCGAGCTCTCGCGGATCATGGACCACCTGGTCTGCATCGGCACGAACCTCGTGGACCTCGGGGCGCTGACGAACTTCTGGTACATGTTCCAGGGCCGCGAGGAGATCTACACCGTCACCGAGCGGGTCTCGGGGGCCCGGATGATGGTGAGCTACGCGCGCCCGGGCGGGCTGATGCGCGACACGTATCCGGGTTTCGAGGACGACGTCCGCGCCCTGGTCCGCTCGCTCCCGCGGTACGTGGACGACGTGGACCGGCTGATCACCGGGAACCGGATCTTCATCGACCGCACGCGCGGCGTGAGTGCGATCACCGCCGCCGATGCGATCGACTGGGGCTGGACGGGCCCGTGCCTCCGCGCCGCGGGCGTCCCGTACGACATCCGCAAGGCGGCGCCCTATCACGGCTACGAGACGTTCGACTTCGAGGTGCCGGTCGGCCGTGACGGCGACGTCTACGACCGCTACCTGGTGCGGATGGAGGAGATGCGGCAGAGCCTGCGCATCGTGGCGCAGGCGACCGAGCGGCTCGAGCCGGGCCCCGTCCTCGTCGACGACCCCCGCGTCGCGTATCCGGCCAAGACGGATGTCTACAACACCATCGAGGGGATGGTGAACCACTTCAAGCTCACGTTCGAGGGCCTGAAGCCGCCGGCCGGCGAGGTCTACGGCTACACGGAGGGCGCCAACGGGGAGCTCGGGTTCTACGTCGTCTCGGACGGGACGGGCCGGCCCTACCGGCTGCACTGCCGAGGGCCGTGCTTCGCCATCTACCAGAACATCGGCAAGCTCCTCGAGGGGCGCCTGATCTCGGACATCGTCGCGATCATCGGGTCGCTGAACATCGTGGCGGGCGAGCTGGAGCGCTGACGGTGGAGTTCACCGCCGGGAACCGCGCCCGCTTCGACGAGCTCGTGGTCCGCTACCCGAGCCGCCGCGCCGCGATGCTGCCGACGCTCTGGCTCGTGCAGCGGCAGGAGGGCTGGATCTCGGCCGAGGCGATGGAGTACGTGGCGGGCCTCCTCGGCGTCTCGCCCGTCGAGGTGCAGGAGGTCGTCTCGTTCTACACGATGTACGACCGCAAGCCGCCGGGCCGGTACAAGCTCCAGGTCTGCCGCACGCTCTCGTGCGCGCTGATGGGGGCGTACGACGTGATCCGGCAGCTCGAGGAGCGCCTCGGGATCCACGACGGCGAGACGACCGCCGACGGCCTCTTCACCCTGCAGGAGGTCGAGTGCCTCGGCTCCTGCGGCACCGCTCCGATGATGCAGGTGAACGACACGTTCGTGGAGAACCTCACCCGCGAGCGCGTGGACGAGCTCCTCGAGCGGCTGCGCAGAGAGCAGCCCGAGCTCGGGCTCGAGCCCGTGATCCACGAGCTGGCCGCGGCGCAGGCGGCGATCCCGAAAAGGGTCGTGTCCTCACGCGGTGACGGGCGCGCGCACGGTCGCCGCGACGGCCGCAGCCCGGGACATTCGTCCGTGCGGCGTGGTGACGACCCCGCCGGACGCGGAGGCCGCTGATGGCGGACCATCACCGCATCCTCCTGGAGCGGCTGGCCGCCGAGGGGTCGCACACGCTCGACGCGTACGAGCGCACGGGCGGATACCAGGCGTCCCGCAAGGCGCTCGGGATGGCTCCGGACGCCATCATCGACGAGGTCAAGCGCTCCGGGCTGCGCGGCCGCGGCGGCGCGGGGTTCCCCACCGGCACGAAGTGGGGCTTCATCCAGCGCGACGGACCCAGGCCCACGTACCTCGTGCACAACGCCGACGAGTCGGAGCCCGGCACGTTCAAGGACCGGCTGCTGCTCGAGCGCGACCCGCACGCCGTGATCGACGGGATGATCTGCTCGGCCGTCGCGATCGGGTGCCGGCGGATGTTCACCTACATCCGCGGTGAGTACGCGTACGCCGCGGCGCGCTTCGCGGCCGCCACCGACGAGGCCTACGCGAAGGGCTATCTCGGGACGGGCATCTTCGGCTCGTCCTACGACCTCGAGCACGTCGTGCACGTGGGCGCCGGCGCCTACATCTGCGGCGAGGAGACGGGGCTCCTGGAGTCGCTGGAGGGGAAGAAGGGATTCCCGCGGATCAAGCCGCCGTTCCCGGCGGTGGTCGGCCTCTTCGGCTCGCCGACGGTCGTGAACAACACCGAGACGCTCGCCGCCGTGCCCTGGATCCTCGTGAACGGGGGCGACGCCTACCGCGCGATCGGCACCGAGCGCAGCCCGGGCACGAAGCTCTTCAGCGTGAGCGGCCCGGTCCGGCGGCCCGGCGTGTATGAGGTGGACCTGGGCTACCCGATGAGCCGCTTCCTCGAGGAGGAGTGCGGGGGACTGCTCGACGGCGTGACGCTCAAGGGCGTGATCCCGGGCGGATCGTCGGTGCCGATCATGACGCCGGACGAGGTCGCGAAGGCGAACCTCGACTACGAGTCGATCCGCGACAACGGATCGCTCCTGGGCTCCGGCGGGTTCATCGTCTGCGGCGACAACGTGCCGGCCGCCGAGGCGCTCCTGAACCTGATGCGGTTCTACGCCCACGAGTCGTGCGGCCAGTGCACGCCGTGCCGTGAGGGGTGCGGCTGGCTCGAGGACGTGGCGGACCGGCTGCTCGACGCCGCGGGCGATCCCGACGACCTGCACCTCGTGCGCCGACTCTCCGAAAACATGATGGGGAAGACGATCTGCGCGCTCGCCGACGGCGCGGCGATGCCGGCGCTGGCGCTCGTCACCAAGTACCGGGCGGAGTTCGAGCCCCTGCTCGCCGAGCGGCGCGTGCGCCGGGCGCCCGCGCGCCACGGGCTGGTCGGGATCGGAGGCCGCTCGGGCGCGACGGCCGCCCGGCCCGCGGGAGCCGTGGCGTGATGCGGCGTTTCCCGGATGACGGCGCACGTCCGTCGGGAGACTCGGCGTGACGGCGCCGGCGCAGACGCCGCCCGCGGGAGCTCCGCCCGCCGGCTCGGCCGCCTCCGGGGCGCCGCCCACCGCGCCGGCGGCGACGGTCACGCTGCGCATCGACGGCGTCTCGGTGACGGTCGAGCGCGGCCGCACCGTGTTCCAGGCCGCCGAGGCGATCGGGAAGACGCCGCCCCACTTCTGCTACCACCGCGACCTCTCGGTTCCGGCGAACTGCCGGATGTGCCTCTGCGAGATCACGGGGAACCCCAAGCTCCAGACCTCGTGCTCGATGACCGCGGCGGATGGCATGGAGGTCTCCTTCGAGAGCGCGCGCGTGCAGGAGGCCGTGGCGGGCGTGCTCGAGTTCGAGTTCAAGAACCACCCGCTGGACTGCCCGGTCTGCGACCAGGTGGGGGAGTGCAAGCTCCAGCAGTACTACATGGAGGTGGGCCTCTACGAGTCGGAGCTCGAGACGCCCAAGATCCGGAAGGACAAGGTCAAGCAGCTCGGCAAGATCACGCTCGACGCCGAGCGCTGCGTGCTGTGCTCGCGCTGCGTCCGCTTCGGGCACGAGGTCACGGGCACCGACGACTTCGCGATCGTGAACCGCGGCGACCACGCGGAGATCGCGACCTTCGACGACCGGCCGATCACCAACCCCTATGCGCTGAACTACGCCGATCTGTGTCCGGTCGGCGCGCTCACCTCCAGCGACTTCAGGTTCCGCCGGCGCGTCTACTACCTGGACCCGGTCGCGACCGTCTGCCCCGAGTGCTCGAACGGCTGCAGCATCTTCGCGGATCGCAGCCTCCGGCAGCTCTTCCGGTTCAGGCCGCGGGTGAACCCCGAGGTGAACCGTTCCTGGATGTGCGACGAGGGCCGGCTGAGCTACCGCACGTGGAACGAGCCGCGCGGCCGCATCGAGCGTCCGATGGCGCGCGAGGACGGCCGCACCGTCGTCGTGACGTGGGCGCGCGCGGTCGGGATGCTGGTCGAGCGCCTGCGCGGGGCAGGCGGCGCCTTCGCGGCGCTCGCCCACCCGCGCATGACCAACGAGGACCTGCTCGCGCTGCGGGCCCTCTGCGACGCGCTCGGCGGCTCCGTCGAGTTCCGGCTGGCGGGGTGTGACCGGCTCTTCGACGAGGCCGAGGACCGGCTCCTCCGGAAGCGGGACAAGAACCCCAACACGCGCGGCGCGATCGAGATCCTGCTCGCCGGCGACGCGCGGCGCCGCGCGCTGGGCAACCCGTCGGCGCGCGAGGAGGAGCCCGGCCGCCGCTGGCTCGAGGCGCTGCCCGCCGGCGGCGTGCTGATCGTGTTCCGCTGGGACGAGGAGGAGCTGGGGCCGGCCGGGATGGCCGCGATCGAGAAGGCGTCGTTCGTCGCCTTCTGCGGTCCGTGGGAGCCGGCCTGGAGCGGGCGCTGCGACCTGCTGCTGCCGGCGGCCCGCACGGGCGAGCGCGAGGGGAGCTTCACCAACCACGCGGGCCGGGTGCAGGCGATCCGGCCGGCCCTGCGGCCGTACGGGATCGCGCGCGACCCCTGGGCGTGGATCGACGAGGTGGGGCGCGCGCTCGGCCACGAGATCGGAGGCGCTTCCGCGGCGGCCACGTTCGACCGCCTCGCCGATCGCAGCGAGGGCCTGCGCGGGCTGCGCTTCGGGGGACTCGGCGCCACCGGCCTCTGGGTCGCCGGCGCCGGCGGCAACGGCCGCAAGGGCCGGGCGCCCGAACCGGCGGGGGGCGGCCCGGCCGACTCCGGTCCGGTGGCGCGTGCCGCGCCGACCCAGCCGGCGCCGGGCGGCCCGGGCTCGCCGACGTCCTCGTCCACCGGCGGGCAGGGCGCGCGCTGATGGACGCGACCGGCCTCGCGATCTCCCTCGCCAAGGCGTCGTTCGTCGCCTTCCTGCTGGTCCAGACCGTGCCCGTGATGGTCTGGCTCGAGCGGCGCGGCGCGGCGTTCATCCAGGACCGGCCGGGGCCCAACCGGGTGAACATCGCGGGCTTCGCGCTGGCGGGCCTGGTCCAGCCGCTCGCCGACGTCGTGAAGTTCCTCTTCAAGGAGGACTACGTCCCGCCGGCCGCGAACCGCGCGTTCTACGTCCTGGCCCCGGTGATCACGCTGATCCCCGCGCTGATGACGTTCGCCGTCGTGCCGTTCGCCGACGTGGTGCGGATCGGCGAGCGCGTCGTGCCGCTCCAGGTCGCGGACCTCGACGTCGGCATCCTCTACGTGTTCGCGATCGCGTCGCTGGGCGTGTACGGCATCGTCCTCGCCGGGTGGGCCTCGAACAACAAGTACTCGTTCCTGGGGGCGGTCCGGTCGAGCGCGCAGATGATCTCGTACGAGCTCGCGCTCGGGCTCTCCGTGCTCGGGATCGTGATGGCCTTCGGGACCCTGCAGCTGGACGACATCGTCCACGCGCAGGGCACGCGGATCCTGGGCGTGCTGCCTGCCTGGGGGATCGTGCTGCAGCCGATCGGCTTCCTGCTCTTCGTGGTGTCGGTCTTCGCCGAGACCAACCGGCTCCCCTTCGACCTCGCCGAGGCCGAGGCGGAGCTGGTGGTGGGCTACCACACCGAGTACGGCTCGATGAAGTTCGCGACCTTCTTCATGGCGGAGTACATCGCGATGACGACCGGGGCCGCGCTGATCGCGACGCTCTTCCTGGGCGGCTGGCAGATCCCGTTCGTCTCGAGCCAGGCGCTGAACGCGTGGACGGCGGGCCTGGTCGGGCCGACCTGGGGCTCCTGGCTCGCGGCGCTGGTCCAGTTCGGCACGTTCTCGGCCAAGATGGGCTTCTTCCTGTGGCTCTTCGTGTGGGTGCGCTGGACGCTGCCGCGCTTCCGCTACGACCAGCTGATGGGCCTCGGCTGGAAGGTGATGCTCCCGCTCGCGCTCGCGAACGTGATCGTGACGGCGGTCGTGCTGCTGGTGGTGGACGGGGTCGGATCGTGAGCGGCGCGCACGGAGTGGACGCGGCGTCGAGCGACGTGCCGCGCGGCCGCGGCGCCGGCCGAGAAGGCGACCGCGGCGACGCCGCGGCTGGAGCCGGAGCGCCTCCCGTCCGCGTCCACGGCGTGGGCCCCGGCGACGTCAAGGACGTGAGCCGTCCGGACCTCGAGGACCGCCGCATGGTCGGCGTCCGGGCCTACCTGCCGGCGATCGTCGCGGGCATGGGCGTCACGATCCGCCACCTGCTGCGGAACCTCCGCGAGCGCCGGCGGATGCCCACCATCGAGTACCCCGAGGTGAAGCGCGACTACAGCCCGCGCTTCCGCGGCCGGCACTACCTGAAGCGGCGCCCGAACGGCGACCCGCGGTGCGTCGCCTGCTACATGTGCGCCACCGCGTGCCCGGCGGACTGCATCTTCATCGTCGCCGGCGAGCACCCCGACCCCGCCATCGAGAAGTACCCGGTCGAGTTCGTGATCGACGGTCTGCGCTGCATCTACTGCGGTTACTGCGTGGACGCCTGCCCCGAGGACGCGATCGCGATGACCCGCGACTACGAGATGGCCGGGTACCACCGCGAGGACTTCATCTGGGACAAGGAGTACCTGCTCACCTGGCGCGACCGGGTCGAGCGGCAGGACGGCTACCAGCCCTACGAGGGCGAGATCGACAAGGAGCGGATGTCGCGGGGCCGGCTCTAGCCGATGAGCGGCGTCGAGCTCGCGTTCTGGGTCCTGGGGGCGGTGGCGGTGGGGAGCTCGGTCCTCGTCGTGACCGGCCGGAATCCCGTCGCGAGCCTCCTCTTCCTGGTCGTCTCGTTCTTCGCGCTGGCGGGACTCTTCGTCACGCTCGAGGCGCACTTCCTCGCCGCGATCCAGATCCTCGTCTACGCCGGCGCCATCCTGGTCCTCTTCCTGTTCGTGATCATGCTGCTCAACCTCGGCTCCCCCGAAGAGGCCGCGGTGCGGCTCCGGCGCGGTCCCGCGGCGGCGCTGGCGGTCCTCGGCGCGGTCGGCTTCGCACTCATCCTGTTCCTCGTGGTGGGGCCGCTCGACACGCCGGCGGCGGCTGGCCCGGACGGGGTGACCGGCGCACCCGCGGCCGGCGGCGCAGCCGGTACGGCCGCGGCGGACGCAGCAGGCCGCGCCGCGGGTCCGGGCGTCGCGGAGTCGGGCATCGCCGCGGATCCGGCCGCGGCGGGGCGGGATCCGGGGGCCGCGGGAGGGGCGGCGGCCGGGACGGGCCCGGCGGTGGGCACGACGGCCGCCCTCGGCTCGGCGCTCTTCCGCGAGTACCTGCTCCCCTTCGAGGTCACCTCGCTGCTCCTCCTGGCGGCGATGGTCGGAGCCGTGATGCTCGCCAAGCGGCAGCGCTGATGGTCCCGGTCTCCCACTACCTCGCGCTCGGGGCGCTGCTCTTCACGATCGGCGTCGCCGGCGTCCTCGTGCGGCGGAACGCGATCCTCGTCTTCCTCTCGATCGAGATCATGCTGAACGCGGTGAACCTCACGCTCGTGGCGCTCTCGCGCGCGGTGGGGAACCTCGACGGGCAGGTGGTCGTGTTCTTCGTGATCACCGTGGCCGCCGCCGAGGCCGCCGTGGGGCTCGCGATCATCGTCGCGATGTTCCGCCGCCGCGAGACCGTGGACGTGGCCCGCTTCGACCTCCTGCGGGGCTGACGTGCCGACGCTCGCCCCGCTCGTCCCGCTCCTGCCGCTCGCGGGCTTCCTCGTGAACGGCCTCTTCGGCCGTCGACTGGGCCGGGGGGGCGTCGCGCTCGTCGGCGCCGGCTCGGTGGGCGTCGCGTTCGCGCTCGCCCTCGCGATCCTCGCCGGCCTGCTCGGTCTCGAGCCGCACGACCGGCGCGTCGAGGTGGACCTCTTCACGTGGCTGGTCGCCGGCGACTTCCGCCTGGTCGCTGGGCTCCTCCTCGACCCGCTGTCCGTCACGATGACCCTGGTCGTGACCGGGGTGGGGTTCCTGATCCACGTGTACTCGATCGGCTACATGCGCGAGGACCCGGGCTTCGCGCGGTTCTTCGCCTACCTGAACCTCTTCACGTTCGCGATGCTCGTGCTCGTGCTCGCGGACAGCTGGCCGCTGCTGTTCGTGGGCTGGGAGGGCGTGGGGCTCTGCTCGTACCTGCTGATCGGGTTCTGGTACGAGGAGAAGGTGAACACGGACGCGGGGAAGAAGGCGTTCGTGGTGAACCGCGTGGGCGACGCGGCCTTCCTGCTGGGCATGTTCCTGATCTTCCGCGAGCTGGGCACCCTCGAGTTCCTCCCGGCGTTCGAGGCCGCCCCGCGGCTCCTCGAGGCGGGCGGCGCCGCCGCCTTCTGGATCGCGCTCCTGCTCTTCATCGGCGCGACGGGGAAGTCGGCTCAGCTCCCGCTCCACGTCTGGCTTCCCGACGCGATGCAGGGTCCGACGCCGGTCTCGGCCCTCATCCACGCGGCGACGATGGTGACGGCCGGCGTGTACGTGATCGCGCGCTCGCACGTGCTCTACCTGCTCGCGCCCGAGGCGCTCCTTCTGGTCGCCGTGGTCGGCGCGGTCACGGCGATCTTCGCCGCGACGATCGGCCTGGCGCAGACCGACATCAAGCGCGTCCTCGCGTACTCCACGATCAGCCAGCTCGGATACATGTTCCTGGCGGTGGGGGTCGCGGCGTTCACCGCCGGCATCTTCCATCTCGTCACGCACGCGTTCTTCAAGGCGCTCCTCTTCCTGGGCGCCGGCAGCGTGATCCACGCGCTCCACCACGAGCAGGACCTGCGCCGGATGGGCGGGCTCCGCGCGAGGCTGCCGGTCACGGCGGCGACGATGCTCGTCGGCGCCCTGGCGATCGCGGGCATCCCGCCGCTCGCCGGGTTCTTCAGCAAGGACGAGATCCTCTGGTCGTCGTGGGCCGCCGGGCGGCAGGCGCTCTGGGCGATCGGCTTCGTCGCGGCGGGGCTCACCGCCTTCTACATGTTCCGGCTGATCGCACTCGCCTTCTACGGCGAGCCCCGGGACCGCCGCCTGCACGACCACGCGCACGAGTCGCCGGGCGTGATGACGCTGCCGCTCGTGGTCCTCGCGGTGCTCTCCGTCGTCGGCGGCTGGATCGGAATCCCGCACGTGCTGGGGGACCGCCTCGGCCACGTCCCGCACCTGCTCGACGGCTGGCTGGAGCCGGTGTTCGAGGACGCCGCGGCGCTCCGGCCGGCCGCGGCGGCGGGCGTCGCGGAGGCCGCGGCGGCCGCAGGGGAGGCGGCCGGCGAAGCCGCCGAGGCCGCGACGGAGCTCGCGCTGATGGCCGCGTCCGTCGCGGTGGCGGTCCTGGGGATCGCGCTCGCCGTGCTCCTCTATCTGCGGGCTCCCGCACGCCGCGAGCGCTTCGTGGGAGCGGTGGCGCCGCTCGCCCGGCTCGTCGAGCGGAAGTACTACGTGGACGAGCTCTACGGCGCGCTGTTCGTGCGGCCCTACTACGCGCTCTCCGCGTTCCTCTGGAGGTTCGTGGACGAGATCCTGATCGACGGGTTCGTGGTGCGGGCCGTCGGCGGCGCCGTGGCCTGGTACGGCCGCGTCGCGACCCGCCTCCAGACGGGCCTCGTCCAGAACTACGCGGCCGCGCTCCTGGTGGGCGTGGTCGTGCTGCTCGGCTGGTATCTCTTCCGGTGAACCTCCCGCTCCTGAGCCTCGTCCTCTTCCTCCCGCTCGCCGGGGCGGCCCTCGTCCTGCTCCTGCCGTCGCGCGCGCACGGGGCGATCCGCTGGACGGCGCTCCTCACGACGCTCGCGGACTTCGCCGTCTCGGTCCCGCTCTTCACCGGCTTCGGGCCCCAGGCCGGGATGCAGTTCGAGGAGCGGCGGACGTGGATCGAGGCGTTCGGGATCAGCTATCACGTCGGCGTGGACGGCATCAGCCTGCTCCTCGTGCTGCTCACGACGTTCCTGATGCCGATCGCGGTGGGAGCGTCCTGGACCTACATCCAGACGCGCGTGAAGGCCTACCACGCGCTGCTGCTCCTCCTCGCCACGGGCATGCTGGGCGTGTTCGTCGCCCTCGACCTCTTCGTCTTCTACGTGTTCTGGGAGATGATGCTGATCCCGATGTACTTCGTGATCGGGATCTGGGGCGGGAAGGAGCGCGTCTACGCCGCGGTCAAGTTCTTCCTGTACACGTTCGTGGGCAGCCTGCTCATGCTCGTCGCGATCGTGGCGCTCTTCTTCCACGTCCGCGCGCAGACCGGCGTGGCCACCTACGACCTACTCGACTGGTACGGGGTCGCGATCCCGGCGGGACTCCAGGTGCTCCTCTTCCTCGCGTTCTTCCTCGCGTTCGCGATCAAGGTGCCGATGTTCCCGTTCCACACGTGGCTGCCCGACGCGCACGTGCAGGCGCCGACCGCGGGGAGCGTCCTCCTGGCAGCGGTGCTCCTCAAGATGGGGACCTACGGGTTCGTCCGGTTCGCGATCCCGCTCTTCCCGGCGGCGGTCGAGCGCTTCCTGCCGTGGCTCATCGGCCTGTCGATCGTGGCGATCCTCTACGGCGCGATGGTGGCGACGGTGCAGCCCAACGTGAAGAAGCTCGTGGCGTATTCGAGCGTCTCCCACCTGGGGTTCGTCACGCTGGGCCTGTTCGCGCTCAACACGCAGGGGGTCGCGGGCGCCGTGATCCAGATGGTGAACCACGGGCTCTCGACGGGGGCGCTGTTCCTGCTCGTCGGGATGCTCTACGAGCGCCGGCACACCTACGCGATCGCCGACTTCGGCGGGCTGGCGAAGCCGATGCCGGTCTTCGCCGTCCTGTTCATGATCGTGACGCTGTCCTCGATCGGCCTGCCGGGCCTGAACGGCTTCGTCGGCGAGTTCCTCGTGCTGCTCGGGGCCTTCCGCGAGAACGCGCTCTGGGCCGCGCTGGCCGTGCCGGGCGTGATCCTCGCGGCCGTCTACATGCTGTGGATGGTGCAGCGCGTGTGGTTCAACGGCCTCGACGATCCGGCGAACCGGAGCCTGCCCGACCTGGGCCGGAGGGAGCTCGCCCTGCTCGTCCCGATCGCCCTGCTCATCGTGTGGCTCGGCGTCTACCCGAAGCCGTTCCTGGAGAAGATCGAGCCCTCGGTCGAGGCGCTGCTGGCGCAGGTCGAGCGGGCGGACGCGCTGGCGGCGGAGCCGCGCTCCGCCGCCGGTTCGCGCCTCGCGGAGGGGGGGCGGTGACGGCTCCCCGCGGACGCACGACGCGCCGCGACGCGCGTGCGCTCGCGCCCGAGACGCTGGCGGCGCAGGCGCTGGGCCGCGTGGACGAGACCACGCGCGCCGTCGTTCCCCCGATCCACCCCGCGACGACGTACGAGCGGGATCCGGACGGCAGCTACCCCGACGGCCGGATCTACACCCGCGCAGAGAACCCCACCGTGGAAGTTCCGGAGGCGGTGCTGCGGGAGCTCGAGGGCGGGGCGGCCTGCCTCGTCTTCTCGTCCGGGATGGCGGCGGCGACGGCCGTGTTCCTGGCGCTCGAGCCCGGTGACCACGTCGTGGCGCCCGAAGTGATGTACTGGGGGATGCGCCGGTGGCTCGTGGAGCAGGGCCGCCGCTGGGGACTGGACGTGACCTTCATCCCGGCCTGGGAGCGCGGAGCGATCGCCGGCGCGGTGCGGCGCGGGCGGACGAAGCTCGTCTGGATCGAGACGCCGGCAAACCCCACCTGGATGATCACGGACATCGCCGAGGCGGCGGAGGCCGCGCACGCCGTGGGTGCGCGGCTCGCGGTGGACAGCACGACGGCCACGCCGGTGCTGACCCGTCCGCTCGATCACGGCGCCGATCTCGTGATGCACTCGGCCACCAAGTACCTGAACGGCCACACCGACGTGCTCGCGGGAGCGCTGGTCACGGCGCGCACCGACGACTTCTGGGAGCGGATCCGCACCCTCCGCCACGACGCCGGCGCGATGCCCGGCCCCTTCGAGGCCTGGCTCCTGCAACGGGGCATGCGCACGCTGTTCCTGCGCGTTCGGGCGAGCTGCGCCGCGGCTGCGATGCTCGCCGAGCGTCTGTCGCGGCATCCGCGCGTCGGCCAGGTCCTCTATCCGGGACTGCCCGGCCACCCCGGCCACGAGGCCGCGGTTCGGCAGATGGAAGGAGGCTTCGGCGGGATGCTCTCGATCCGCGTCGCCGGCGGCGAGGCGGCGGCCGTGGCGGTGGCGGCTCGCGTGCGGGTCTGGAAGCGTGCCACGTCGCTGGGCGGGGTCGAGAGCCTGCTCGAGCATCGGGCCAGCGTGGAGGGACCCGACACGAGGACGCCGGGGGACCTCCTGCGCCTCTCGGTGGGGATCGAGAGCCCCGACGACCTGGCCGCGGATCTGGAGGCGGCGCTGGAAGTTGCGCCGCGCTCCGACGCGCCGGCTGCGGGGAGCCGGACGGCCGCGAACGGCGTCCGCCGGCCGGCCGCGACGCACGCCGGCGGCGGAAGCGACCCGAAGATGGTGGACCCCTAGGTGGATCCCCTCTCGCCCATCCGCCTCCCGCCCGTGGACCTGGCGGGCGTGGCGCCGCTCGTGCTGCTCACGATCGCCGCGCTGCTCGCGCTGGTCGCGGACCTCTTCGCGCGCGGCACCACGCACGAGGACGAGTCGCGGGACGAGCCCCTCCTCGCCTTCTGGATCACGCTGCTGGGCCTCGCCGCCGCGCTGTTCGTCGTGCTCTTCCAGGCGGGGGCGCTCGAGCGCTACGCGGGCGACAGCCTGAGCGGGATGTTCCGCGTGGACGCCTTCGGGCTCTTCTTCACGGCGATCCTGCTCCTCGGGAGCTTCCTCGCGGTGCTGCTCACGGTGGGCTACGCGCGCCGCGAGGGCTTCCACACCGGCGAGTACTATTTCCTGCTCCTGATGGCGGCCGCGGGCGGGATCCTGATGGCCCAGTCCGCGAACCTGGTGACGATCTTCCTGGGGCTGGAGCTGCTCTCGGTCTCGGTCTACGTCCTGACGGGCTTCGAGCGCGACCGCAGCCGCTCCGTCGAGGCCGCGCTCAAGTACTTCCTGCTCGGGGCGTTCTCCACCGGCTTCTTCCTCTACGGCATCGCGCTCCTCTACGGCGCGACCGGGAGCTTCCACCTCGACGCCATCGCCGCGGCGGCGCCCGCGGCCGGCGAGGGGCTCCTCGTTCCGGCGGGGATCGTGCTCCTGCTCGTGGGCTTCGGCTTCAAGGTCGCCGCGGCGCCCTTCCACCAGTGGTCGCCCGACGTGTACGAGGGCGCTCCCACGCCGGTCACCGCCTTCATGGCGGCGGTCGTGAAGGCCGCGGCGTTCGCCGCGTTCGTGCGCGTCTTCCTGGCGGCGTTCGGCGGGTTCGAGAGCTGGGTCCCGCTCCTGGCCGCGCTCGCGGTCGTCACGATGCTCGTGGGGAACCTGGCCGCCCTCGGGCAGACGAGCGTGAAGCGGCTCCTCGCGTACTCGTCCGTGGCGCACGCGGGGTACCTGCTGGTGGCGCTTGCCGCGCGGAACGAACTCGGCGCGGCCAGCTTCCTCTTCTACCTGCTTGCCTACACCCTGATGACGATGGGGGCCTTCGGCGTCGTCGCGGCGCTGGGCCGGCGCGGGGAGCCCAACGAGCGGCTGGAGGATCTGGCGGGGCTCGGCTCGCGGCAGCCGTTCCTCGCCGCCGCGATGGCCGTCTTCATGTTCTCCCTGGCCGGAATCCCCCCGACGGCCGGCTTCATCGGGAAGTTCTACATCTTCGGCGCGGCGCTCGACGCGGGGCTCGGCTGGCTCGCGGTCGTGATGGTCCTCGCGAGCGTCGTGTCGCTCTACTACTACCTCAAGGTCACGGTCGTGATGTACATGCGCGAGGCGCCGGTCCCCGGGAAGCTCCGCGCCGATCCGCTCCTCGTGGCGGCGCTCGCGATCGCGCTTCTGGGGGTGATCCAGCTCGGGGTCTTTCCGGGCCCGGTGATCGAGCTGGCCGGGCGCTCCGTCGCGGCGCTGTTCGACGGCGGCCCCGTCGCCCTGCCCTGAGGCGCTCCGGCCCCTGACGGCAGCGCACGGACGCGGTTCCACGCGTGACGTCCCGCCGAGCTGCGCTGGAATCCCGCCCGACGGGACCCCGCCGGCTGCGGCCGTTCGCCCGACCGATCGGCTGCGAGCTCGAGTCCACCCAGACGGACCGTTCCAGGATGCGGGACGACGAGGACCGGATCGTCCGGGCCGGGTGTGGCCGCCGGATCGTTCGGTCGTTGGAGATCCTCACGCGACGGCTTCTCGCGATCGCAGTCGGCGCCGTTCTGCCCGGGGTTCCGTCGTGTTCGAACGACGTCGACCACGGGCTGGACAGGGTCGCCGTCACGACGTCCCTGGCGGACACCCCCTACGAGGTCGAGGTCAAGCTGTTTCGACTCCCGGGAGGACCGAGAGACCTCAACCACTTCACGTACAGCCTCGAGATGGGGAAGGACGGATCCCTCTACTTCGGGGTGGGTGACAACAGGGACAACGGACACCTGCTGCGCTACGATCCCGCCACCGAGCGCATCGCCGACCTGGGGGATTTCAGGTCGGCGATGCCCCCCGGGATCCGCGATCGGGGCAATCACGGCAAGGTTCACGTCGGTCCGCATCAGACGAACGACGGTTCCGTGTACGTCGCGTCCTTCCCGCGTGAGCACTGGGAGGGAGAGCAGGCTGGACGCTTGTTCCGGTACAGGGAGTCCGAAGGCATCGTGGACCTCGGCCCGACCCCGAACGATCAGGGCGCGTACTTCATGCACGGCGACGACGTGCACAGCAGGCTCTACCTGGCGACCCGCAACTCTCACTTCGTCGTCTACGACATCGGCAGCGGCAGCTGGGAAGACAAAGGCCGCTTCTCGAGCAAGCCGCCGTTCATCGGCCTGACCGATCTCCTCGGTCGATTGTACGTGTACGGCTACGACGGGGAGGGCGACTTCGTGCCGGGACCGTCGACGATCACGCGATTCGATCCGCGGTCCGGAGTCCTCGAGACGTCGAAGAACGCGCCGCCGACGCTCTGGGTGGGCGCGGTCACTCCCGATCATGTCACGGCTTTTACGACCGGCTACCGCACGGCGGATCTAGTCAGCTGGCAGTTCGCCGACTGGCCGGACTTTCGGGCCGTGCACCACGGACGCATCGATCCCGAGGGACGCGCGATCGACTCGAACAACCTGAGCGTGGCACGTGACGGTACGCTCCTGGTCCTTGCGGGAACGATCGAGGCGGAAGAAAGCGGACGCCGGGAAAACACACACGGTGTGTGGGTCTACGAAATCGGGTCGGGACGACGATACTTCGCGGCGAACCTCGCCGATGCCCTCACCGACTCGTTCGGAAGGTCCGCCGGAGAGCTGCGGATCTACTGGACGAACGCCGACACCCGGGACCGGGATGGCTGGATCTACGTCGGCATCCACACCTTTTCCGGCGCGAACCCGCAGGCTCGACTCCTCGCACTGAGGATTCATCCGAAGGAGCGGGACGGCACGGGTCTCGGCGGCGGCGGTTAACCCTTCGGGATCTCCTTCTTCGGATCCAGGAAGGGCTTCTTCACGACCGTCGCGTCCCTGCGGCCCCACGGCGTGTCGACCTCGAGCCGCGTTCCCAGGTTCGCCAGCCCGATCGGCAGCATCGCGTAACCGATGTTCTTCCCCAGCCGCGGCGAGTGGATCGCCGAGGTCACGTGCCCCACGGGCCCGCCGCGCGCGGACACGGGCCAGCGCGTCTCGTTGAACTCGACCCGCGGCCCGTCGATCTCGATCCCGGCGAGCTTCCGTGTCGGCCCCTCGGCCTTGATGCGGCGGAGCGCCTCCTTGCCCAGGAAGTCCTCGTCGGCGTCCAGGTCCACCAGCCGGCCGAGGCCCACCTCGTACGGATTGTCGGCCAGCGTCATGTCGGCGCCGTAGTTCAGGATCCCCGCCTCGATGCGGCGGATGTCGGAGGGGCCGGTGGGCGCGATGCCGTGTGGGCGGCCGGCCTCCATCACGCGGTCCCACAGCTCCACGCCCCGCGTTCCGTCCCGCAGATAGAGCTCGTAGCCGATCTCTCCCGTCCACCCCGTGCGCGTCACCACGAGGGGAATGCCGTCGAGCTCCGTCTCGAGGAACGTGTAGTACGTGAGCTCCAGCACGCGGTCGCCCAGGAGCGCCTGCACGACGGCCTTCGAGCGCGGACCCTGGACCTGGAGCGGCGAGACGTCGGGCTCGTGCACCGTCACGTCCAGCCCCCGCTGACAGGCGAGCGCCTTGGCCCAGAGCAGCACGTCGCTGTCGGCGAGCGCCAGCCAGAAGCGGTCCTCCTCGAGGCGCAGGAGCACGGGGTCGTTCACGATCCCGCCGTTCTCGTCCGTGATCAGCACGTAACGGCACTGGCCCACGTCGCACGCCGTGAGGTCGCGCGGCGTGAGCAGGCTCGTCAGCGCGAACGCGTCGGGGCCGGCGATCTCCACCTGCCGTTCCACCGACACGTCCCACAGCGTCACGCGCTCGAGGAGCGCGCGGTACTCCGCCTCGAGGTCGTCGTACGCGATCGGCAGGAACATGTGGTTGTACACCGTGTAGCCGCGGCAGCCCGCCCTCTGCGTGGCCTCGAAGAACGGCGAGCGGCGCAGCCGCGCCCCGCGCTGGATCAGGCTCATGTCGAACGGCGTGGCTGTTCCGGAGCGGGGCGGCGAGGCGAACGCGGTCTGCGTCATCGGCTCTCCTGAACGCGAGGGGGACGTCGGAGGGAGGACGGTCACGCGGTCGGGCCCCGACGGCGCGCCGCCACGGCCCTCTCGCCCTCCGGTCCGGGGGGCTCCAAGTTTCCACGCCTCCGCGGCGGGATCAACGCCGGCGGCACTCCCCGGACCCCCACCGCCGTCGCTCGGGGAGCGCGCGGATCCGGCGCCGGGTGCGGCTTCCCGCGGCGGATCCCGAAACGGCTGCGTCCCCCCGGGCATCGAGGTTCGCCGTGACGCTCTCCACGCCCGACGTCGCGACGCGGGTCGCGGCCGGTCCCCCTCTCAAGCGCGAGCTCGGCGCGCTCGACGGCGCCCTCATCACGATCGGCTCGATCGTGGGGACGGGCATCTTCATCACCACCGGCGACATGGCCCGGGTGCTCCCGCATTCGGGGCTTCTGCTGCTGGTCTGGCTCGCGGGCGGTCTCCTCACGCTCGCGGGCGCCCTGACGTACGCCGAGATGGGGGCGCTCTTCCCGCGCGCCGGGGGGATGTACCACTTCCTGAAGGAGGCTTACGGGCCGCTCTCCGGCTTCCTCTTCGGCTGGGCGTGCTTCCTGGTGATCTATTCCGGAGGCGTCGCCGCGCTGGCGACGGGATTCGCCGTGTATCTCGGTGCGTTCCTGCCGTTCTTCTCGGCGGCGAACCCCGTGGTCGCGGGCGCCCTCGGCTCGGTGACCTGGCAGGTCAGCGGCCTCCAGCTGGCCGCCGTGCTGGCGGTGCTGGGGCTCACGGTCGTGAACGTGCTCGGCGTTCGCGAGGGAGCGGCATTCCAGAACCTCCTGACGGCGCTAAAGATCGGGGCGATCCTGGCGCTGGTGGCCTTCGGCTTCGGCGCGGCGGGGGGAACGGGTGAGCCGCTCGCCGCGCCGCTCCCGTCCGGCGACGTCGTCTCCGCGTTCGGCGTCGCGATGATCGCCGCGCTCTGGGGGTACGACGGCTGGTACGCCCTGCCGTTCCTCGCCGGCGAGATGCGTCGGCCCGCCCGCAACCTGCCGCTGGGGCTGATCCTGGGCGTCGCGGGCGTCGTCCTGCTGTACGTCCTGATGAACGCCGTGTACGCGTACGCGCTCAGCCCCGAGGAGATGGCGGCGACGCCGCGCATCGCCGAAACGGCCGCCGAGATCCTGCTCGGTCCGGGGTCCGCGCGCCTGGTGGCGCTCGCCGTGCTCGTTTCGACGTTCGGTTGCCTGTCGGTGACGATCCTGGCCGGCGGCCGGATCTACCTGGCGATGGCGAGGGACGGGCTGTTCTTCCGCGCCCTCTCCTCCGTGAACCCGCGCACGCGCGTGCCGGCGCGAAGCCTGTGGGCGCAGTGCGCGCTGGCCTCGCTGCTCGCGCTGTCCGGGACGTACGAGCAGCTCTACACGTACGTCACGTTCGCGGTCGTCCTCTTCCAGGGGGCGACGGGCGCGGCGGTGTTCGTGCTGCGGCGCAAGCTCCCCCACGCGCCGCGCCCGTACCGGGTGTGGGGCTACCCGCTCGTGCCCGCGCTCTTCGTGCTGGCCACGCTGTTCCTCGTCTGGAACACGCTCGTGGAGCGGCCGGTGCAGTCGCTGTGGGGGCTGGGCCTCATCGCCATCGGCCTTCCGGCCTACGCGTGGTGGCGGCGGCGGGGGGGCGGCCCCGGCGCGGGCGCGGAGGTGTGGGAACGGGAGGACGCGACCGCCGGCACGCCGGTCCCGCCCGCGGACGGCTAGATGCCCGCTGCCATCCGCCGCACGTCCTGCGTGAGCTTCATCGAGCAGAACTTCGGACCGCACATCGAGCAGAAGTGCGCCTTCTTCGCTCCCTCGGCGGGCAGGGTCGCGTCGTGGTAGGCGCGGGCGGTCACCGGGTCGAGCGACAGGTTGAACTGATCCTCCCAGCGGAAGTCGAACCGCGCGCGGCTCAGCGCGTCGTCCCGGCGCCGGGCGGCCGGGTGGCCCTTCGCGAGGTCGGCCGCGTGCGCCGCGATGCGGTAGGCGATCACGCCGGCCTTCACGTCGTCCCGGTCGGGGAGCCCCAGGTGCTCCTTGGGCGTGACGTAGCAGAGCATCGCGGTGCCGAGCCAGCCGATCGTGGCCGCGCCGATCGCGCTCGTGATGTGGTCGTAGCCCGGCGCGACGTCGGTCGTGAGCGGGCCGAGCGTGTAGAAGGGCGCTTCGTCGCACCAGGCGAGCTGCCGCTCCATGTTCTCCTTCAGGAGGTGGAGCGGCACGTGTCCCGGCCCCTCGTTCATCACCTGCACGCCGTGCTCCCACGCGATCCGGGTGAGCTCGCCCTGCGTCCGCAGCTCGGCGAACTGCGCGCGGTCGTTGGCGTCCGCGATCGAGCCCGGCCGCAGCCCGTCGCCCAGCGAGAACGAGACGTCGTAGGCGGCGAGGATCTCGCACAGCTCGCGGAACCGCGTGTAGAGGAAGTTCTCCCGGCCGTGCGCCGTGCACCATGCCGCGAGGATGGCGCCGCCGCGCGAGACGATGCCCGTGACGCGGCCCGCGGTGAGCGGCACGTAGTCCCGGAGCACGCCGGCGTGCACCGTGACGTAGTCCACGCCCTGCTCGGCCTGCTCGATCACGACGTCGCGGTAGGCGTCCCAGCTCAGGTCCTCCGCGACCCCGCCGACGCGCTCGAGGGCCTCGTAGATCGGAACGGTTCCGATCGGCACGGGCGCGTTCCGCAGGATCCACTGCCGGGTCTCGGGGATGCGCCGGCCGGTCGAGAGATCCATCACGGTGTCGGCGCCCCACAGGACGGCCCAGCGCAGCTTCTCGACCTCGTCGTCGATCGAGGATTTCACGGCCGAGTTCCCGATGTTCGCGTTCACCTTCACACGGAAGGCGCGGCCGACGACCATCGGCTCCAGCTCGGGGTGGTTCACGTTCGCGGGCAGGATGGCGCGGCCGCGGGCGATCTCGGACCGCACGAGGTCGGGCTCGACCTCTTCGCGGACCGCCACGAACTCCATCTCCGGCGTGATCTCGCCGCGGCGGGCGTAGGCGAGCTGGGTGACGGGCGTGGGGCCGGCGGCGCGCAGCACGCGGTTCCGGAGCGCCGCGGGCAGGTCCGGGTGGTCCGCTCGAGCCGGGGCCGGGAATCGGCGGGCGTCCTCGCCGGCGGCGGTCGCCCGCGGCGCCTCGCCGGCCTCGACCACGTCGCCGCGCCCGAGGACCCACTCGCGCCGGAGCGGCGGCAGACCCTCGCGCGGGTCGATCCCCTGCGGCCCGCTCGTGTCGTAGACCCTCAGGGGAGCCTCGCCGCCGCCGAGGGCGATCTCGCGCATCGGAACCCGCACGCCGCGGCGGCCCTCGACGTAGACTTTGCGGGAGTTCGGGAAGGCGCTCTCGAGGTCCGCGGGCGCGGCGCTCCGCTCCCGAACGGGGCCGCCGCCGGCCGGCCCCTGCGAGACCTGGTGGAGCACGCCGGAGTCCGGCGCGTCGGCGTCGAGAAGGGGGGTGCTCGTCATCACGGACTCCTTGCCGGGCTCCTGGCTGGGCCGGCGACCGGGGCGGGCGCGAATCGCCCGAAGGACCCGTGGAACGGGACGGCTCGACGTGCGGAGCGGGGCCGAAACGAAGAACGCCCGCGGTGAGCGGGCGTGGCGCGGACGCCGCCTGGCGTCCGGGGGACTCGCGCCGCGCTCCCTCCGCCGGTGTGAACCGGATCAGGTTCCAAGGGACTTTCTCAATCCCCGCATCCGGGGATACCCCTGGCGGCCGATGACTCAGGGTACGCCCCGCGGCCGTTCGAGTCAACGCTCGGCAGGCTTCATCCGCGAGGAGGGGAAGAGATGAGCCGGACGTGGGACGCGCTGATCGTGGGCGGCGGGCACAACGGACTCGTGGCGGCGGCGTACCTCGCGCGCGCCGGGCTCGCGACGCTGGTGCTCGAGCGCCGGCCGCTGGTCGGCGGCGCGTGCGTCACCGAGGAGGTCTTTCCGGGATACCGCGTATCCACGGCCGCGTACCTGTGCAGCCTGCTCCAGGAGCGGATCGTGGACGACCTCGACCTGCGGCGCCACGGCTACCGGGTG
Source organism: Gemmatimonadota bacterium (assembly GCA_036556125.1). Lineage (GTDB taxonomy): Bacteria > Gemmatimonadota > Gemmatimonadetes > JACCXV01 > JACCXV01 > DATBJZ01. The sequence continues at coordinate 21,968 of DATBJZ010000038.1, forward strand.
TACGCCAAGGATCCCGCGTTCTACACGCCGTTCCCGGACGGCCGCGGCCTCACGATGTGGCGCGACCTGCGGCGAACGTGCGAGGAGATCGCGGTGTTCTCGCGCAGGGACGCGGCCGCCTACCCCGCGTACGAGGAGGCCGTCGAGCGTCTCGCGCGGCTGGCCGAGCGGCTCCTGCTCGAGACGCCGCCCAACATCGTCGGGGTGCGGCCCCGCGACCTGCTCTCCCTCGCCCGGCTGGGCTGGGAGGCGGTGCGGATGGGTCCGGAGGAGCGGGTGGGGCAGGTCGCGATCTTCACGCAGAGCGTCGCGGACTTTCTGGACCGCTGGTTCGAGTCCGAGGAGCTCAAGGTCACGCTCGCCACGGACGGCGTGATCGGCACCAACGGGGGACCGCGCTCACCCGGCACGGCGTACGTCCTCCTGCACCACGTGATGGGCAAGGTGGACGGCGCGCGGGGCCTGTGGGGGTTCGTGCGCGGGGGGATGGGCGCGGTCTCCGAGGCGATCGCCTCGGCGGCGCGCGCGGAGGGCGCGCAGATCCGGACCGGCGCCGAGGTCGAGCACATCCGGGTGGCGGGCGGACGGGCGGCGGGGGTGGTCCTGCGCACGGGTGAGGAGGTGCGCGCGCGGCTCGTCCTCTCCAACGCGGACCCCAAGCGCACCTTCCTGGATCTCCTCGACGAGCGCGAGATGGAGCCGGCGTTCGTGGAGGCGGTGCGGCGCATCCGGATGAAGGGGAGCTCGCTCAAGATCAACCTGGCGCTGGACGGACTCCCGTCCTTCCGCGCGCTGGGCGGCGACGGCCGCCGCCCCCAGCACGGCGCCACGATCCACCTGTGTCCGGATCTGGACTACCTCGAGCGCGCGTGGGACGACGCCAAGCACGGCCGGCCCTCGGCCCGCCCGCTCGTGGAGATGACGATCCCCACGATCTACGACGACTCGATCGCGCCGCCCGGACGCCACCTGATGGGGATCTTCCTCCAGTACGCCCCCTACGACCTGAAGGAGGGCGACTGGCGCACCACGAAGGAAGCGTACGCCGACCGCGTGATGGAGCTGATCGAGGAGTACGCGCCGGGCTTCCGCGACCGCGTGCTGCACCGGCAGGTGCTCACGCCGGTCGATCTCGAGGAGATCTACGGCCTCACGGGCGGCAACCTGTTCCACGGCGAGATGAGCCCCGACCAGCTGTTCTCGATGCGGCCCGTGCCCGGCTGGGCGCGGTACCGGACGCCCGTGCCGGGACTCTACCTGTGCGGCTCGGGGACGCACCCCGGCGGCGGCGTGATGGGGGCGCCGGGATACAACGCCGCACGGGAGGTGCTGCGCGACCTGCGCGGCGGACTCGTCGAGCAGCTCGCGCGCGAGGGAGCGGCGTTCGCGTCACGCGCCCGCGAGGCCGCTCGGGCAGCGGCCGCGGCCTGGAGGTCGGCGTGAGCTCCGCCGGTGCGCCCCGGACGCCGCCGTCCGCGGATCCGTCCCCGCTCTCGACCGCCGCGCTCGCGTCGGGCTTCGCAACCCTCGCGACACCCCTCGTCGCCGATGCGTGCGTCCGACTCGGCATCGCCGTCGGGGCCGGCGTGGCGGCCGCGCCGGCCGGCATCCGGCCGACCCTGCCCGGCCGCCGCGTCGCGGGCCGCGCGCGACCGGCGCGTCACGCGGGGAGCGTGGACGTCTTCCTCGAAGCGATCGAGGTCGGAGCGGCGGGTGAGGTTCTGGTGGTGGACAACGCCGGCCGCGCCGACGAAGGCTGCGTGGGAGACCTGGTGACGCTGGCGGCGCGCCAGGCGGGACTCGCGGGGATGGTCGTGTGGGGCCTCCATCGCGACGCGGAAGGGATCCGGGCGCTGGATTTCCCGATCTGGAGCTACGGGACCTTTCCGTTCGGGCCGCTCCGGCTGGACGAACGGTCCTTCGATGCGCTGACCACGGCCCGGTTCGGTCCGGCCGTCGTCACCGCCGACACGGTCGTGTTCGCGGACGAGGACGGCGTGCTGTTCCTGGACGCGGCGAGGGCGGGGGACGTCCTGCAGGTCGCCCGCGAGCTGGCCGAGCGCGAGTCGCGTCAGGTCGAGCTCGCCCGCGCCGGGCGGACGCTGGCGGAGCAGCTCGGGCTCGCGGAGTACCTGGCGCGCCGGGCGGCCGATCCCGCGTACACGTTCGGCCGCCACCTGCGGGGGCGCGGCGGAGCGATCGGCGAGGAGAAGTAGCCGGCCCGTCTGGTTCGAGTCCCCCGTCGTCCGTAATTTCCCGGGATGGCCCAGACCTTCGCCGACACCCTCCAGCTCGCCCGCGAGGCGTTCGAGCGGCACGCCTGGCGCGAGGCGTTCGACGCCCTGCAGGAGGCGGACTCGTCGAGCTCGCTCGAAGGGGAGGACCTCGAGCGCCTGGCGGAGTGCGCCTGGTGGTCGGGCCAGCAGGCCCCGTTCTTCGACGCCCTGCAGCGCGCCTACGCCGCCTACGCGGAGCGCGGCGACACGGCGCGCGCGGGGATGACCGCGCTGCTCCTCGCGAAGGAGCACCAGGCGCTCCTGGCGCACTCGGTGGCGACCGGCTGGTTCCAGAGGGCGCGGGCGCTGCTCGAGCAGGTGCCCGACACGCGCGAGTATGGCTATCTCGTCCTGGCGCGTGCGATGCAGGCGCACGCGGCCGGTGAGCTGGCGCGCGCGCGCGAGCTGGCCCGGGAGGCGGCGGCGCTCGCGCGGCGCTTCGGGGATCGCGATCTCGAGGCGTACGCCGTGCAGGCCGAGGGTCGGGCGCTGATCGCCGCCGGCGAGGTGGCGGCGGGTCTGCCCCTCGTGGACGAAGCGACGCTCCGGGGCGTCGCCGGCGAGCTGGGGACGGTCGCCACGGCCAACGTGTACTGCCGCACCATCGGCATCTGCCGCGAGCTGGCCGACTACGGGCGCGCGGGGGAGTGGACGGAGGCGGCGGCGCGCTGGTCCGATCGCCAGTCGATCTCGAGCTTCCCGGGCGTCTGCCGCGTCCATCGCGCCGAGGTCCTTCGCCTTCGCGGGGCGCTGGACGAGGCCGAGCGCGAGGCGCTCCGGGCGCACGAGGAGCTCCGGGACTTCGTTCCGCCCGTCGCCGGGGTGAGCCTCTACGAGGTGGGCGAGATCCGGCTCCGCGTGGGCGACCTGCCGGGCGCGGAGGAGGCCTTCGCCCGGGCGGCGGAGCTGGGATGCGACCCCCATCCCGGCCTCGCGCTGCTGCATCTGGCGCAGGGGCGGGGGGAGGCGGCGGCGGCGGGGATCCGGCGGGCTCTCGCCGAGGAGCCGTGGGACCGCCTCGCGCGGGCGCGGCTCCTGCCGGCGCAGGTCGAGATCGCCCTCGCGACCGGAGACCTGGGCACGGCGCGCGCCGCCGCCGACGAGCTGGGGGAGACGGCGGGCACGTACCACAGCCGCGCGATCGAGGCCGCGGCCGCCGCGGCCCGCGGCGCGGTCCAGCTCGCCCAGCACGATCCGTCGGCGACGCGCGAGCTGCGCCGGGCCGCCCAGCTCTGGCGCGAGCTGGACATGCCGTACGAGGCCGCGACGTGCCGAGCGCTCCTCGGGCTCGCCTGCCGCGCCGGCGGCGACGCCGACGCGGGCACGCTCGAGCTCAGGACGGCCGCCGCCGCGTTCGAGCGGCTCGGGGCCGCGCGCGACGCCGCGCGGGTGGCGGCCCTGCTCGCGGGGCAGCCCGCGTCGGTCGCGGGAGCGGAGGCGCGCACGCGCCGCACGTTCGTCTTCACCGACATCTGCCGCTCGACCCAGCTCGTCGAGGCCATCGGCGACGAAGCGTGGCGGGACGTCGCGCGCTGGCACGACGCCACGCTGCGGGGACGCTTCGCCGCGCACCGCGGCGAGGTCGTGAAGCACGCGGGCGACGGCTTCTTCGTCGCCTTCGGCGACGTCGCCGAGGCGGTGGAGTGCGCGGTGGAGATCCAGCGCGCGCTCGCCGAGCACCGGCGCACCCACGGCTTCGCCCCGCAGGTCAGGATCGGGCTCCACGCGGCGGAAGCGGAGCGCGTGAACGGGGACTACCGCGGCCGGGGGGTTCACGAGGCCGCGCGGATCGGCGCCCTCGCCGAAGGCGGGCAGATCCTCGCGAGCCGCGCGACCGTGGAGGGCCGGACGCTGCCGCACGTCGTCGGAGCGCCGCAGGAGGTCCGCCTGAAGGGTCTGGCGGAGCCGGTGGAGGTGGTCGCGATCGAGTGGCGGTCCGCCGCTCTCTAGAGACGCTCCTCCCTCATCGTCGCGCGGACCGCATCGCTCGGCGATCCGCCCCCCGCGCGAGCGCGACTAGACCCGCATCGCGCCGCCGCGCTCGTCTTCGAGCAGCGAGCGGAGCTTCCCGCGCAGCTCCGGAGTGTCCCGGTGGCCGTGCACGTCCACGGCGTGCAGGGCGGCGAGCCGAACCACCTCCTCCTCCTCTCCCGAGATCCGGATCGTGCACCCGCCGTCACTCGGCATCTTGCTGCAGTCGATCACCTTCTTCGCCATGTCGCGCCTCCGGGCAGGGGGGTTCCGTTCGAGCGTAGCCGACGATCCGCGTGCGGTCAACGCGGCGGCGCGGGCGCACCGCGCACCTCCGCGGCAGCACCGCGGCATCGTGCATCTCCGCGGGTTGCCAAAACCCGCCGTGTGCGTATCTTGAGCCCTCCGCTCGGAAGCGCTTCCAGCCGACGGCAGCACGACCCCCCGGTCCCATCGTCTAGCGGCCCAGGACGCTGGCCTCTCACGCCGGAAACGAGGGTTCGATTCCCTCTGGGACCACCATCTCTCCGCTCCTCCACGCCACCGCGCGTCTCCGTTTCTCGACCGCCCCGGCCTGCTGACGCGCGGCCGCCTTGCCGTGCGCTCCACGGCCGCGTAGGCTGACCGGGCCGACAGCGGCCCCCAACGACGTGCGGCGCCAGCTCTCCACCTATCTCGATCCGGACGCCAACCCGGCGGACCGCAAGCTCCTCTCCGTCCTGCGCCGCGAGGCGCGCGGGAAGCGCTCCCTGTCCCGGGCGGTCTACGACGCGCTCCTGGAGTACTACGGCCTCGCCTCCGAGGCCGGCACCGCCGCGGTGCTGCCGGGGATGGAGAACGTCTACGCCGGCCGGATCGTCGGCCAGCGGGACGGGCTGGCGACCGTCGACCTCACCGGGCTCCGCGTCCAGTCGGCGTCCCTCCTCCCCGCGCGCACGAACGTCTTCGTCTCCATCCGCGCGCACTCGATCGCGATCCAGACCGGGCCGGGTTCCGGGCGAACGAGCGTCCGGAACGCGCTCGAGGCGCGGATCCGGCGCGTGCTCGCGCTCGAGGAGATCGCGTACGTGGACTGCCTCGCCGGCCCCTTTCCGATGCGCGCGGCCGTGACGCCCCGGTCCGTGAAGGAGCTCGACCTCGCCGCCGGCCGGCACGTCGTCCTCGCGTTCAAGGCCCTCTCCGTCAAGCTGACGCCGCGCTAGCCGCTCGATCGCCGCCGCACGGCCGTGCCGGCGGTCCCGGGGTTGGCGTCGCCGCCCGGCGTGGTAGTGTATGGCATGGCCGACCGTCGCCTCCTCGCGATCCTGCCCCTGCTGCTCGCCTGCGGGCGGGAGGCGCCCCCGCTCCGGCTCGCCACCACGACGAGCGTGCGCGACTCCGGGTTGATGGACGCCCTGCTCCCCGCGTTCCGCGAGCGGACCGGCATCGTCGTCGGATACCAGGCGGTGGGCACGGGACTCGCGCTGCGGCTGGGGGAGCGCGGCGAGGTGGACGCGCTCATCACGCACGACGAGGCCCGGGAGCGGGACTTCGTGGCCGCGGGCCAGGCCCTGGGTCGGCAGCCCTTCGCGGCCAGCGACTTCCTCGTCGCGGGTCCCGCCGACGACCCTGCGGACATCCGCGGGGCGGGGGCCGTGGAAGCCTTCCGGCGGATCGCCGAGTCCCGGAGCGCCTTCGCCTCGCGGGGCGACAGCTCGGGCACCCACGCGCGCGAGCTGCTGCTGTGGGAAGCCGCGGGAGTCCCGCGGCCGCGGGACGAGGCCTACGTGGCGGTGCGCGCGGGGATGGCCACGACGCTCCAGTTCGCCGACCAGCGCGACGCCTACACGCTGACGGATCGGGCGACGTTCCTGGCGAATCGCCGCCGGCTCCGGCTTCAGCCGCTGGTGACCGACGACCCGCTGCTGGAGAACGTCTACTCGGTCCTGGTGGTGAACCCCGCGCGGCACCCGGGTGCGGACGCCGAGCGCGCAGGCGTGTTCGCGGACTGGCTCCTGTCCGACGAGGCCCGCCGGATCGTGCTGGGGCTCCGGCGCGACGGAGAGCCGCTCTTCAGGATTCCTTCCGAGGCGGCGGGCAGGCCGGCGCCGGAGCAGCGTCCTCGGCCGGCGCGAGCGGGTCGGGGCGAACGAGATGCACGGCGGACCGGCCGGGTGCCGGGAGCCGGACGTCCTCGACCGGCCCGCGCGTCCGCGACCGTCGCGACGGTGCCGACGTGGCGGACGGCGGAGGTGCAGGCGGCCGCGTTCGTCGAGCCGCTCGGCGGCCACGTCGCGCGGGACGTCCTGGCGCGTCGAGGCTCCGAGCGCACTCCGTGCGCCGGTCGTGCGATCCGATGACCGCGCCCGGGAACGCCGTCGCTCAGTCCCCGAGCACCCGCGCGAACGCCTCGATCGCCCTTCGAATCCCCGCGGCGTCCACGTCCAGGTGCGTCACCGCCCGGAGGCTGGACCGCCCCGCGAAGCTGAGGCGCACCCCCTCCTCGCGAAGCAGCCTCTCGCGCACCCGCGCCGCCGCCTCGGCGCCGCCGGTGATCTCGACGATCACGATGTTGGTCTCGACCGCCGCGGGGTCGAGCTCCAGACCGGGCAGCTGGGCCAGCCCCTCCGCCAGCCGGCGGGCGTTCGCGTGGTCCTCGGCGAGGCGCTCCACGTGGTGCTCGAGCGCGTGCAGCCCCGCGGCGGCCATGATCCCCGCCTGCCGCATGCCGCCCCCGAGGCGCTGCTTCCAGCGCCACGCCTCCCCGACGAACTCGCGCGAGCCGGCGAGCACGGCGCCGAACGGCGCGCCGAGGCCCTTCGAGAGGTCGATCCAGGCGCTGTCGAAGGGTCCGGCGTGCTCGCGGGCGGGCCGGCTCGTGGCCACGACCGCGTTCAGGAGGCGCGCGCCGTCCAGGTGGCACGCGAGCCCGCGGCGGCGCGCGACGTCGCACACCGCAGCAAGTCGCGCTGGCGGCCAGCACGCGCCGCCGCCCATGTTCGCCGTCTGCTCCACCGACAGCACGCGGCTCCGCGGCGCGTAGCGGATGCGGGGATGGATCGCCTCCTCGACCTGCTCCGGTGTGAAGATCCCGCGGACGCCGTCGAGCGGGCGAAGCTGAACTCCCGCGATCACCGCCGGCCCGCCGGCCTCGTAGTGGAGCGGGTGCGCGCCGCGGTCGAGCAGCACCTCGTCGCCGGGACGCGCGTGGACCGCGAAGGCGATCTCGTTGCACATCGTTCCGGAGGGGAGGAACAGCGCGCTCTCCTTGGCGAGCAGCTCCGCGACCGTTTCCTGCAGCCGGTTCACGGTGGGGTCCTCGCCGAGCTGCTCGTCGCCCACCTCCGCCTCGGCCATCGCGCGCCGCATCGCGGCCGTCGGACGCGTGACGGTGTCGCTGAAGAGGTCGACGTCGATGCGCGCGGGCACGGCTCCTCCGCGTCGAGCGGGCTGCGTCGCGGCGCGCCGGGCGCGCCGCGTCCCCTCCGTTCGGACCGTCGAACGCCGACGACCGGCGTCCGCGCGCGAAGTACGCGCCGCGTCGCGCGCGGTCAAGCGCCGTGCTCGCGGCCGCGCGGCCTTGACGCTCTGCGGAGGCGTTCTTAGACTCCCGCCGGCTTCCGCCGGGGCGCCGCGCCCTTCGACCTTCTCTCCGCGACGAGCGTGAACGCACGGTCCACCCCAGGCACGCCGTTCCGCGCGTCGGCGAGGGCGTCGCGCCCTTCCGCGCCTCCATTCCGCCCCGTTCGCACGACCGTCCGTCCGCCGCTCCACGGCTCCACGCCGGCGCGGCTCCTCGCGATCGCCCTCGCGCTCGCCGGCTGTGGCCGCGCCTCCGCGGCCCCCGAGCAGCCGATCGCGTTCCCGCACGACGTCCACGCGGGGACCTACAAGATCCCGTGCCAGTACTGCCACAGCGGCGTCTCGAAGTCGTCGTTCGCCGGCATCCCCGCGACGGGCACCTGCATGGGCTGCCACCGCATCGCCGGGCGCAACCTGCCGGGCGTGAAGCAGCTCACGGCGTACTGGGAGCGCGGGGAGAGCGTTCCCTGGGTGCGCGTGCACGACCTGCCGGACTTCGTGCAGTTCACGCATCAGCCGCACATCCGCGCCGGCATCGACTGCGCGGAATGCCACGGCCAGGTCCGCGAGATGAAGGCGGTCGCGAAGCAGCAGCCGCTCACGATGGGCTGGTGCATCACGTGTCACATGGCGCGCGAGGCGCCGACGGACTGCCTGACCTGCCACTTCTGAGCCGGCCGGCCGTGCTCCGGGAACGCCGGAGCCGCGGCCGCCGCGCGGGAGCGCGATGGAGCGTCGGGACTTCCTGAAGATCGCCGGGGTTGCCGGCGCGGGCGGCGCGGCGTTCGGCTGCTCGCCCAAGGCCACCGAGCGCCTGATCCCGTACCTCGTGCCGGAGGAGGAGATCGTGCCCGGCGTCGCGACCTGGTTCGCGACGACGACGGACGGCCCCGAGGCGCTCGGGGTCCGCGTGAAGGTCCGCGAGGGCCGGCCGGTATTCCTCGAGGGAAACCCGCTGCACCCGCTCTCCGGCGGCGCGGTCTCGGCGCTGGCCCAGGCCTCGCTCCAGCAGCTCTACGATCCGGACCGCATCAAGGGGCCGCTCGTGCGCTCCGGCCCGGAGCGGTTCCGCCGGACCACCTGGGACGAGGGGCTGCGGCTCTTCGCCGAGCGGCTCGACTCGGCTCGCGGCGGCGGCGTGTGGTTCCTGGGCGGCCACCTCACCGGCAGCCTCGACGAGCTCGTGGACCGCTGGCTGGCGGCGCTCGGCTCGGGGAACCGCGTGCGCTACGAGCCGTTCGGGTACGAGGCGGCGCTCGCCGCGAACCGGCTCGTGTTCGGGCGCGAGGAGATGCCGCTCTACGACATCGGCCGCGCCGGCTTCGTGATCTCGTTCGGCGCGGACTTCCTCGAGACGTGGCTCGCGCCGACGTTCTTCGCGCGCGGCTTCACGGCGATGCACGCCTTCCGGAACGGCCGGATGGGGAAGTACGTGCACGTCGAGCCGCGGATGTCGATGGGCGCCGCGAACGCCGACGAGTGGATCGCGCCGCGGCCCGGAACGGAGATGCTGGTCGCCCTGGGGATGGCGCACGCGCTGGCGGGCGCGGGCGGCGGAACGGCGGGCGTTTCGCTCGGCGCGTACGCGCCGGAGGCCACGGCGGAGCGCACGGGCGTGCCGGCGGAGACGGTCCGGCGCCTGGCGCGCGAGTTCGCCGACCGCGGCCCCGGGCTCGCCCTCGGCGGAGGGGTCGCGAACGCGCACCGCAACGCTACGGCCACCTGGGTCGCGGCGAACGTGCTGAACCGGCTGGGCGGCGCCGAGGGCCGCACCCTGCGGTTCGGGCCGACCTTCCGGACGCCCGCGGCGGACGGCGCGCGTCGCGTCGCGGAGCTCGTCGATCGCATGCGGGCGGGCGAGGTCCGGGTGCTCGTCGTCCACGACGCGAACCCCGTGTTCGCGCTGCCGCCCGCGGCGGGCTTCGCCGAGGCGCTCGGGAACGTGCCGTTCAAGGTCGGGCTCTCGACCTTCTACGACGAGACCGCCGCGCACGCCGACCTCCTCCTTCCCGCCAGCCACTGGCTCGAGAGCTGGGGCGACGCGGAGCCGCTGGACGGCGTGCGCGGCCTGCGCCAGCCGGTCCTCCCGCCGCTCCACGACACGCGCCCGGTCGGCGACGTGCTGCTCGCCACGGCGCGCGCGGCGGGGGCCGCGGATCTCGCCGAGGAGGACTTCGGCGCGTTCCTGCGCGGGCGCTGGAGCGGGTCGCCCGCGCGCGGACCGCTCGCCGGGCAGGCCGACGCCGGCTGGTTCGAGGCCCTGGCCCGCGGCGGCTCGTTCGGGGATCCCGGCGCGCTCGTCGTGGGACCGGGGAGAAGCTGGTCGGATGCGGGCGCCGGGAGCGCGGCCGCCGCGGGCGGCGCGGACCCGACGAACGGCGCGAACGCGGGCCGGCCGGCCGGGCCCGGAAACCGGGACCGCGCAGCCGCCAGCACCGCGAACGGGAACGGCGCGGGCGACCCTGAAACCGCGCCGGCGGCCGGCGGTGGCGCGACGGACGCGGGCGGGGCGGCCGGCGCAGCCGTGACGGCGAGCCCGGGTCCGGTGCGCTTCGAGCCCGCCGCCTTCGACGGAGACGAGGACGGTCTCCACCTGATGGCGGTGCCCTCGATCGGGCTTCACGACGGACGGGGCGCCAACGCGCCCTGGATGCAGGAGCTGCCCGATCCCGTCACGAAGGCGGTGTGGGGCTCCTGGATCGAGATCCATCCCGACACGGCCCGGCGCCTGGGCGTCCGTGGGGGCGACCTGCTCGAGGTCGCCTCGCCGCACGGACGCGTGAAGGCGTCCGCGTTCCTGTACCCGGGGATCCGTCCCGACACGGTCGCGATGCCCATCGGGCAGGGGCACACGGAGTACGGCCGCTACGCCAAGCGCCGCGGTGCGAACCCCGTCGCGCTGCTCCCGGCGGAGCTCGACGCGGCGTCCGGGGGGCGCGTCTGGTTCGCCACGCGCGTGACGCTGAGCCGCGCGTCGGCCGACGACGGCTGGGACCACCGGCTGATCGAGATGCAGGGGAGCCCGCACCAGCACTCGCGCGGGATCGCGCTCGCCTACTCGGCGGCGGAGGCCGCGGAGGCGGAGGCCGCGCCGGCCGAATCCGAGAGCGTCCGGCTCCTCGAGCGGATCACCGCCGACGCCGACGAGGACAGCCCCTACCGGTGGGGAATGACGATCGACCTGGCGAAGTGCGTGGGCTGTTCGGCCTGCGTCACCGCCTGCTACGCCGAGAACAACATCCCCGCGGTGGGCCCGGACGACTGCGTGAAGGGGCGCGAGCTCTCGTGGCTGCGCATCGAGCGCTACTGGGCGGAGCCCGACGAGGTCGAGGAGACCGGGGAGTTCTCGGTGCGCTGGCTGCCGATGCTCTGCCAGCACTGCGGGCAGGCGCCGTGCGAGCCGGTCTGCCCCGTCTACGCCGCGTACCACAACCCCGAGGGCCTGAACGCGCAGATCTACAACCGCTGCGTCGGCACGCGGTACTGCGCGAACAACTGCCCGTACAAGGTCCGCAAGTTCAACTTCTTCGATCACTCGAACCGCGACCCGGTCCTTCACGCGCACCCGATGCCGGAGACGCTCCAGCTGCTCTACAACCCGTCGGTCACGGTCCGCAGCAAGGGCGTGATGGAGAAGTGCACGTTCTGCGTGCAGCGGATCCGGGAGGCGAAGATCGCCGCGAAGGGGCAGGGGCGCGCGGTCCGCGACGGGGAGGTCGTCACGGCCTGCCAGGCGGCCTGTCCGACCGAGGCGATCGTGTTCGGGAACCTCCGCGAGCCGCAGGCCCGCGTCACCCGCGAGGCGCAGGCCGGCCGCGGCTACAGCGTGCTCGCCTCGCTGAACACCCGCTCGGCCATCACGTACCTCGCGGACGTCGTGGCCACGGACCGGCCCCTGCGCGGCGCGGCCGGCCACGGCGAGCGCGGTCCGTCGCACGGGCCGATGACGGAGGAGCGCGAGCGCCGCGGCGGCAAGCGGGGCGCGGAGACCGGCGCGGAGGACGCTCCCGCCGCCCCCGGGGCGCACTGATGGCCACGATCGCCGGCGACGTCCCGCGCGCGCGGATCTTCCGCCGGATCAACGCCGACATCCTGCGGACGCTCGCGCCGCCGGGACCGGCGTGGTACGCGATGATGGCCGTCGTCCTGGCCGTGCTCGGCTTCGGCATCTTCTGCCTGATCTACCAGATCCGCACCGGGCTCGGCGTCACCGGCTACGCGAACTCGGTCTACTGGGCCGTCTACATCACGAACTTCGTGTTCTGGGTCGGCATCGCGCACTCCGGGACGCTGATCTCGGCGATCCTGTTCCTGTTCCGGTCGCGCTGGCGCACCTCCGTCTACCGCGTGTCGGAGATGATGACGGTGTTCGCGGTGATGACCGCGGGGCTCTTCCCGCTCATCCACCTCGGCCGGATCTGGAAGTTCTACTACCTGCTGCCGTACCCCAACAGCCGGCAGATCTATCCCGACTTCCAGTCGCCGCTGATCTGGGACACCTTCGCGGTCAGCACGTACTTCACGATCAGCTCGACCTTCCTGTTCATGGGACTCATCCCGGACCTCGCCGCCGCGCGCGACGCCGCGGAGCCGGGGAGCATCCGGCGCAGGATCTACGCCGCGCTGTCGCTCGGATGGCAGGGTACGGACCGCGAGTGGCGGCACTTCAACCGCGGCTATCTCTTCCTCGCCGCCTTCGCCACGCCGCTCGTCCTCTCCGTGCACTCCGTGGTGTCCTGGGACTTCGCCGCGGGCATCGTGCCCGGATGGCACTCCACGATCTTCGCGCCGTACTTCGTCGCGGGCGCGATCTTCAGCGGCGTGGCGATGGTCATCACGCTGGTCGTGCCGATGCGCAAGTGGTTCGGGCTCGAGGACTACCTGAACCGCAACACGTTCGACAACATGGCCAAGCTGATCGTCCTCACGTCCTCCATCGTCACCTACGCCTACCTGGTCGAGTTCTTCCTCGCGTGGTACAGCGGGAGCCCGTTCGAGCGCGGGACGTTCTGGGACCGCGTCTCCGGCGACTACTGGTGGGCGGGGTGGATCATGCTGATCTGCAACTCGGTCGTGCCGCTGGCGTGCTGGTCGCGCAAGGTCCGGCGCTCGATCGCCGCGATGTTCGTGATCTCGATCTTCATCAACATCGGGATGTGGTTCGAGCGCTTCGTGATCATCGTGCAGTCGCTCCAGCACGACTTCATGCCCTCCGCGTGGGGCCGCTACTTCGGCCCCACGTGGGTCGAGTACGGGATCACCGCCGGCTCGTTCGCGTGGTTCCTCATGTACTTCCTGATCGGGATCAAGCTCCTCCCCTCGGTGTCCGTGAACGAGGTCAAGGAGATGCCGCCGGAGCCGCTCGTGCGGAGGCTCGCGTGAGCGCTCCGCCCGTCGCCGAGACGCGCCGCGGCCGCGGCCCGGCGCCGCCCGCGCCCCAGTCGGGAATGCTCGCCTTCTACGAGGACGAGGAAGCCGCGGCGCACGCGGTCGCCGCCCTCCGCCGCGAGGGGGCGGGGCCCGTCACGGCCTACTCGCCGGTCCCGCCCCACGAGATCCTGGAGGAGGTCGAGGAGCAGCGCCCGAGCGTGGTCCGTCGCTTCACGCTCGTCGGCGGGCTGATCGGCGTCGCCTGCGGGTTCGCGATCGGGGCCTACACCGGCGTCGCGTACACGAACCCCGACGTCGCGCCGCTCGTCGTGGCGGGGCGGCCGCTCGTCGCCTGGCCGCCGTACGTCATCATCATGTTCGAGCTGATGGTGCTGATCGGCGGCCTGTCCACCTTCATCGGCGTGCTCGTCAACGGACGCCTGCCCAAGGCGACGACTCGCCTGGAGTACGCCCCCGAGTTCACGAACGACCGCTTCGGCGTGTTCGTGGCCGGCGATCCGTCCAGGCTGCGGCCGATCCTGGAGCGGACGCACCCGGTCGAGGTCCGCGAGGCGCGGCCGTCGTGACCGGAGCCGCGAGGAGCGTGACGCGCGCCGCGCCGGCCCGCTCCGGTCGGCGGCGCGGCTGGATGCGGGCGTCGGCCGCCGCCGCCGCCGTGGCTTGGAGCGTCTCCTGCGCCGGCGGCGGGTGCCTGTGGTTCGTCAACATGGGCGATCAGCCGAGCGTCCGGCCCCTCGAGGAGAGGCCGCTCGCGACGATCGACGGCACGGTGCCGGCCGGCGCGGCGCTCCCGCCCGCGATCACGTTCGAGGCGGCGCAGAACCTCACGAGCCCCGTGCCCCCCGACGACGCGTCCCGCGAGCGGGGCCGCGCGCTGTTCGACACGTACTGCCTCGTCTGCCACGGCCCCGAGGGCGCGGGGGACGGTCCCGTGACGGCGAAGTTCGTCCGGCCGCCGAACCTGCGGGGCGCGTCGCGCGGGTTCACCGACGGCTACCTGTACGCGCTGATCACGAACGGCCGCGGCAACATGCCGAGCTACAACCGGCTCGCCCCGGCCGAACGCTGGGACGTCATCCACTACCTTCGCGCGCTGCAGGGAGCGGCGCCGGCGGCGGCCGCGGCAGGGGCGGCCGGCGCGGCGGCTCCCACGGGTGCACCCGCGGGCGGGACGCCGTCCGGCGCCGGCGCGGCACGCCCCGGCGCCGCGGGTGGCGCCGCTCCGGGGGCAGCCCGTGGACCCGCACCGGGCGCGCCCGCTCCGGCGGAGGCCGCTCCGTGACGACCGCGGCGCCGACGCAGGGGCCCCTGACCGAGACCGCCGCGCGGGCGCACCTCCTCGAGCGAACCGCGTTCCGCGCCCCCGCCTGGTTCGTGCCGCTCGCCGCCGCGCTGGCCGTGATCGGATTCGGGTGGTTCGTGGTGCGCGCGGCCGGCGGGGACCCCCATCCGTGGCGCATCTACCTCCTCAACCTCCTGCTCTTCGCCGGGATCGCGCAGGGCGGCGTCATGTACACGGTGGCGATGAACATCGCCAAGGCGAGATGGGGACGGCCCGTGCGCCGTCTCGCCGAGGCCTTCGCGCTGTTCCTGCCCGCGGCGTTCCTGCTCTCGCTCCCGCTCTACGCGGTGATGGACCGGATCTGGCCCTGGGTGGAGCATCCGGTCGAGGAGAAGGCGGCCTACCTGAATCCCGCGTTCTTCACGGTCCGGGGCGTCGTGGGGATGCTGATCCTCTTCACGCTGTCGCTGACGTTCGTGTACTTCTCGCTGCGGCCCGAGGCCGGCCTCCTGCGCGATCGCGCCTCGGGGTGGCGGCGCCGGCTCTACGACCGGCTCGCCGCGGGATGGCGCGGCGAGGAGGAGGAGACCGCGCGCGCCGCGGCGCGGCGCACGCTGCTCGCGCCCATCCTGGCCGTGGCGTACGCGGTCGTGTGGAGCTTCGTGGCGTTCGACTTCCTGATGTCGCTCGACCCGCACTGGTACAGCACGCTCTTCGGGGCGTGGATCTTCATGACCGCGTTCCTCTCGGGGATCGCCGCCACCGGCATCCTCGTGGCGTGGCTGCCGGGCTGGCTCGGGCTGGAGCGCTACTTCGTCCCCACGCACCGGCACGACCAGGGGAAGATGACGTTCGCGTTCGCCACGTTCTGGGCCTATCTGACGTGGGCCCAGTTCCTGGTGATCTGGTACGGGAAGATCGCCGAGGACTGGCCGTACCTGCTGCATCGCGGGCAGCACTACCCGGCCGTGTCGATCGCGATGGTCGCGCTGGTGTGGTTCGTGCCGTTCATCGGCCTGCTGGGCGTGGCGCCCAAGCGGAACCCCGCGACCCTGGGCCTGTTCTCGATCGTGATCCTGCTGGGGGTCTGGACGCAGCTGTGGCTGCTGATCGTCCCGTCGCTCGCGCCGGAGACGCGCAGCCCGCTGGGCGCGGACGAGGTCCTCATCACGCTGGGGTTCGCGGCCCTCTTCGCGCTCCTCGCGTTCCTCTTCCTGCGCGCGTTCCCCGCGCTCGACACGCGGCAGGCCCACCTCGTCCGGCCGTACCGCCCGGTCCAGCCGCACCCCTAGCGCCGGGCGGCTCGCCGCGCCGCGGCGCGGTCCGGCCGCGCGGGGGCGCCGTGACCTCCCTCTAGAACGTCCGCGTCGCTCCGATCTGGAACGCCGTGAGCGCGCCCTCGTCCGGGAAGAGCCAGCGCAGGGCGCCGTCCAGCCACACGGTGCCGACGCGCAGGCGGCCGCCGGCGGCGGCCTCGGGCACGATCTCGTTGCCGATCCCCTCGTCGCCGAAGGCCGTCCGTCCCTCGAGCCCGACGGCATAGGCCGCCTCGGGCGGGGCGATCTCGACGAGGGCGCCGAGCCGAACCTGGTCGTTCTGCGCGGCGGTGCGCGTGGGACTGCCGAGGATCGCGAAGCCCGCCTCGCCGGCGAGCCGGAGGGCTCCGCGGCGATGGCCCGCCAGGAGGCTCGCGGCGAAATCGGTCACGTCGCGGCCGAGGCCGCTCTCGTTCCCGGCGAGCGGCAGGCGCACGCCGGCCTGCAGGGCCGCCTGCGACGATCCGGTCCGGAGCAGCCGCACCCGCGCCGCGACCGAGAAGTCGCCGGCGTCCTGCGTGGACCCGCCGTCGAGGGCGAGCGCCTCCGCCAGGGCCGCCGTCGTGTCCACGCTCTCGACGGACATCCGCTGCCAGGCCACCCCCTCGACGCGCGCCTCGACCCCGCTCGCGAGCCCCACGATGAGCGCGGCGGGGATCTCGAGCAGGTCTCCGCGGATCCCCGAGAGAGGGATGCGCCGGTCCGGCGTGAGGGAGGCGCCCGCCTCGAGCCGCACGGTCCCCGGCTCCTGCGTCCAGGGCCGCGGGATCGTGAACGGCCGCTCCTGCGCCGCTGCGGGAGACGCAACGCCGACGGAGAGCACGACGACGGCGGCGCGGAATGGCCGCCGGTTGACAGCCGTATGGACGGGTCGTAGAAGGTCCATCGCGCCAGCCGGTCGCCCGGCGTCCACAGGAGGGAACGAGCCTGACCAGCCGCCGCAGCCGGATCCTCGAGGCGTTTCGCCGCCGCCTCCGCCACTACGGCTACGACAAGACGACGATGGCGGAGATCGCGTCGGACGTCGGGATCAGCGTGGGCACGCTGTACCTCGAGTTCGACGGCAAGGAAGATATTCTCGCCGCTCTGACCGAGGAAACCGCGCGCGAGTTCGAGCGCACGTTCACCGACATCGCGAGCTCCGGGCGCGGCGCGCTCGATCGGCTGCGCGAGGTGCTCGCGGCGCGGGTCGCGCTGTCCGACCGCTGCTGCCGCGAGGGCGCCCACGGCGGGGAGGTCCTGGTGTCCGGCGCGCCCCGGTGCCGCAAGGCGACCGAGGAGAAGGAGGAGCGGTTCCTCGCGCTCGTCGAGGGCCTGATCCGGGAGGGCGTCGCGGCCGGGGACGTCGCCGCCTCCGATCCGCCGGCGGCGGCCCGGGCGCTGCGCGACGGGATCGCGCTCTTTCTGCCGCCGCACTCGCTCGACGTGCCCCGCGACGAGCTCCTCTCTCGGGCCGACAGGGTCCTGGATCTCCTCCTCGCCGGGCTCACGTCGACTGCCTCGCCTGTAAGTACGGGACTCCAAACAGTTTAGAAACGGCCGAACGCCCGCCCCCCCGGGCGTGTTCCTGCGTTGGCCGCCCCCGACGGGCGGCGTTCCCGGGGTTGCGGTGAATGGAATAATGAAGTATTCATTAGATCAAGACTCAACCGAGGGAGAACGTGGCGCACGCAATGGAAGACACCCTCACGAGCATCGACCGGCAGCACCGCCCGGCGCTCCTGCAGGAGGCGCTCCGGCTCACGCGCGGCGATGCGAGCGAGGCCGAAGACCTGGTTCAGGACACCTTCCTGAAGGCGCTCCGGCACGACCGGAACGGGAGGGAGATCCGGGACCGCAGCCGGCGGTGGCTGCTCACGAGCCTCACCAACACGTACATCGACCGGTACCGGCGGCGCGCCGTGCGGCCGACCGAGCTTCCGTACGACGAAGCCGTCGCGCTCCCTCTGGCCGCGGTGGACCGGGACGCGTCGCCCCCCGCCGAGGACGGCGTCGCGGCGCTCCCGTGGGAGGACCAGCGCGAGCGGTTCCGCTGGCACCTGAGCGACGAGGTGCTCTGCGCGCTCGAGGGCCTGCCCGACGTCTTCCGCTCGGCGGTCCTGCTCGCGGACGTCGAGGGGTTGTCGTACCGCGAGGCGGCCGACCGCCTGCGGGTTCCCCTCGGGACCGTGATGTCGCGGATCCACCGCGGCCGCGCCCGCATGCGGCACGCCCTGACGTCGCCCTGTTCGCCCTGCCTCAACTGACGGCCTGACGGGACCCGCGCAGCGGGATCCGCCCGCGGGCCCCGCGGCGGCATCCCCCGGTTGACGGCGCGGAACCCGCTCCGTAAGGTCCGGCATGCTCCCGGACGCGGTGCGCGCGGCGATCGCCGGCCTCTGCGCGGCTGCCTTCGCGGCCGCGCAGCTGGCGCTGCTGCGGCGCATCGCGGCGGCCCCCGACCTCGACGACGCCCCGGTGCGGGGACGGCTGGGTCGCGGCGCGGAGCTCGGGCTCGCCCTGGTTCCGGCACTCCTCACCGCCCTCCTTCTCGCGTGGGTGCTGCGCGCCGCGACGTCCCCGGTCCCTTGACCGGGTCTCCCGGTGCGGACAGATTGTCCGCTCTCCCGCACCCCCGTTCAGCCCACGCTCGACCCAGGGACGACATGACGGTCCGCCGCTCCGCCCGATTGCGCCCGGTCGTCGCGCTCGCCGCCGCTCTGCTCCTCGCGTTCGCAGCCTGTACCGGGAACTACCCACGCTCGACCCTCGCGCCCGAGTCCGACTTCGCGCGGGTGATCGACGACCTGTTCGAGTTCATCACCTGGTGGGGACTCGGCGTGTTCGTCGTCGTCGAGGGCCTGCTCGTCTGGATCGTGCTCCGCTACCGGAGCCGGCGCGGCCGCGAGGAGGGGCGGCCCGAACAGGTCCACGGCCACACGCGGCTCGAGATCGCCTGGACGATCGCCCCCGCGCTGATTCTCGTGTTCATCGCCGTTCCCACGGTGCGCACGATCTTCGTGACGCAGGACGAGAAGCCCATCCCCGGCGCGCTGAACGTGCGTGTCCTCGCCCACCAGTGGTGGTGGGAGTTCCAGTATCCCGAACACGACGTCGTCACGGCGAACGAGTTCGTGGTCCCGGTCGGACGGACCACGAGCTTCCGCCTCGAGTCGGCGGACGTGATCCACAGCTTCTGGGTGCCGCAGCTCGGCGGGAAGCGCGACCTCGTCCCGCTCCACGAGAACCAGCTCTGGTTCACGCCCGATTCCGCCGGCGTCTACCTCGGGCAGTGCGCGGAGTTCTGCGGCTCGTCGCACGCGCTGATGGGCTTCCGGGTGCGCGCGGTGCCGCAGGCGGAGTTCGAGGAATGGGTGCGCCACCAGGCGTCTCCCGCCGTCGGTGCGGAGGCGGGGCCGGCGGGGGGCGCGCCGCCCGCGCCCGGCGCCGCGGAGCGCCCGCACGGCGACCCGCTCGCCGACGCGCCGCCCG
>DATBJZ010000039.1:0-7282 GCA_036556125.1 Gemmatimonadota bacterium
GCCCCTGCTACCGGTGCCTCTACGCCGAGCCGCCTCCGCCGGGCCTGGTGCCGAGCTGCGCCGAGGGCGGCGTGCTCGGCGTCCTGCCGGGGATCGTCGGCGCGATCCAGGCCCTGGAGACGATCAAGCTGCTGCTCGGGATCGGCGACTCGCTCGTGGGCCGGCTCCTGCTCTTCGACGCGCTCGGGCTGCGCTTCCGGGAGCTCCGTCTGCGCAAGGACCCGGACTGCCCGGTCTGCGGCGAGCGGCCGACGATCCGCGGCCTCATCGACTACGAGGAGTTCTGCGGACTGCCGCAGGCGCGCGAGGCGGAGCGCGCCGAGTCCGAGGTGCCGACGATCACGGCGCGCGAGCTCAAGGCGCGGCTCGACCGCGGGGACGACCTGGACATCGTCGACGTGCGCGACCCGCACGAGTGGGCGATCGGCAACCTGGAGCCGCTGGGCGCGCGGCTCATGCCGCTCGGCGAGCTGCCGGAGCGGATGCACGAGCTGGACTCCGCCCGCGAGATCGTGCTCCACTGCCGGACCGGGGGCCGCAGCGCGCGTGCGCTGCAGGCCCTCCGGCGCGCCGGATTCGGCAAGCTCCTGAACCTGAAGGGCGGCATCCTGGCGTGGTCCGAGGAGGTGGACCCGACGGTCCCGCGCTACTAGGCGCATTCGCGGTTGACCCCGGCCGCGCCCGGCCTCTAGTCTCGGGGGACGGGGGATCCGCGGGTCGGAGCGAGGATCCGGCGACGAGAGCGCCGCTGCGTGGGTTCCGCGGGGGGCGCTCTCGCATTTCCGGGATCCTCTTCACCCAGCCAGGAGGTGTGGATGCGCAGCACGATCCTGCAGGCGCTTGCGCTCGCCGCGGTGCTGGCGCTGGCGGCCTGCCAGCAGCGTCAGGACGAGGGAGCCGGCGACCTGGAGCCGGCCGGGGGCGACACGCTGCCCGGCGACACGACGGCCGTCGGTCCCGGCGAAGGCACGGACGCGGGAGAGACGGCGGCGCGGCGGACGGGCGGCGGGCCGGATCACACGCCGCCTGCCGGCGACGAGGAGAAGATCGAGAACGCGATGAGCGCGGCGCCCGAGGCGGTGGCCCGGGAGGCGACCATCGTCGCCCCGGATTCAGCCGGTCAGATGGTCACGCTCCGGCAGGGATCCGGCACGTTCACGTGCATCTCGGACAACCCCGGCACGCCCGGCAACGACCCGATGTGCGTGGACCGGAACGGCCTCGCGTGGGCGCAGGCGTACATGGCCAGGCAGCCGCCGCCCCAGGGGCAGATCGGCTTCGGCTACATGCTCCAGGGAGGCTCGGACGCCAGCAACACCGATCCCTACGCGCAGGAGCCCGGGCCGGGCGGCGAGTGGATCGAGACGGGGCCGCACGTGATGATCTTCAACGCGACGGACCGGATGCAGGGCTATCCGGACCAGGCCGGCGACCCGACCAGGCCGTACGTGATGTGGCCGGGGACGCCCTACGCTCACCTGATGATCCCGGTGGAGGGCTGAGCCTCTAGCGCGGCTCCGCGGCGTCGCCGGCCGCAGCAGGGCCGGCCGCCGCTCCGGGCGGGGCGGCTCCCGCCGTCTCGTCCCCCGCTCCCGGGCCCGTCGCGGCGCCGGGAGCGGGTCCTCCCCCGGGCGCCGGGGCCGCCGCTCCGGCCGCGGCGGGCGCGCGCCACTCGGGCAGGCCCGCGCCCTCCAGCTCGGCCAGGGAGTCGGCGAGCAGCTCCCGGGTCATCGTGCGCCGCATGCCCTCGTTCCGCAGGATGGCGCGCGCGAGCCGCTCCCGCTGAACCGAGTCGGCGAGCACCGTCTCGAAGAACGCGGCCGTTGCGGCGCTGTCCTCCCTGAGCTCGGCGGTCGAGGCGTAGAGCGCGCGCCGGCTCTCCTCGGGGCTGCGGCCTCCGCAGCCGGTGGCTGCCCACGCGACGGCGACGAGCGCCAGGATCGCGAAGCCGCGTCTCGCGAGCTCACGCAGCCAGACGAGATCCAGGTCCCCGAGCTCCCTGAGCTCGTGAGGTGAACAGCGCGGTTCGCCTTCCATCGGGGCCCTCCCTTGGGTCTTGGATCGCCTCCGGCGTCGGACGGGCCGACGACGTCACCACGAAACCGAGGTCGTCGCCACCCTGCAAGAGTTTGTACCTACCGAGACGCCGTCGTGCGCCACGCGATCGCCGCGCCGACCGGCGCAACCGCCGCAGCGGCCCCCCCGTGATCGCCGCGGGACAGGCGTCCAGAGGTTGTCGGGACGGTCCGGGTCCGCCGCGTGGTGCGGCAGGCGAGCCCGTGGTCGCTGACGGAGACCTGGGCGGGACGCGCGCGCGACCTGCTGGCGAGCCTCGTCCCCTGAGCGCTGACGGAGTCATCCCTCCGGTTCCACGACGAGCTTCCCACGCATCATTCCCATCCCGCACGTGAAGGTGAACTCCCCGGGGCGGTCGGGCGTGAACTCCACCGGGGTCGTCCGGAAGGCCGGCAGGTCACGCGCGACGCCGAAGTCGCCGAACACCACGCGTTCGCTGCACGAGGCGGTTTCGTCGCGGTAGAAGTCCAGCCGCACCGGCCGTCCCTGACGGACGACGATGACGTCGGGCGAATAGCCGCCCCGGACGGTCACGCGGATCTCCTGTACGCCGCCCGCGCCGGCCGTCGCCGTCGCGCGCTCCCGCTCGCCGAAGAAGTACCACAGCACGAACGCGATGCCTGCCGCGGCGCCGGCCACGACGGCGATCTCAGCCGCGTCCACGTGCGGGCTCCCGCGCCGCAGCGTTCCGCGTCCCGCCGGGTGTGGGCGGCCCGCTCGAGCTCGTGCGCTCCCCGCGCGCCCCGTCGCGGTCGTCGCCCCCCGCCCGCTCGACGCCGCCCGAGCCCTCTCGTTCGGCCGGCGCGCCGGAGCCCCGACGGCGATGCGCGTTGCCGGCCCGCCTCCCGCCCGCCCCGTCGCCTCCGTCGACAGACCCCGCGTCCACCGACGCGGCCGGTTCGCCGCCGCCGATCCGCGGCTCGAATCGGCGCAGCCTCAGGCTGTTGGCTACCACGGACACGCTCGAGAGCGACATCGCGGCGCTGGCCAGGATCGGCGAGAGGAGCCAGCCGGTGAGGGGATAGAGCGCGCCCGCGGCGACGGGGATCCCGACGACGTTGTAGACGAACGCCCAGAAGAGGTTCTGCCGGATCGTGCGGATCGTCGCGCGGGAGAGGTCGAACGCCGTCACGACGCCGCGCAGGTCACCCCCGATCAGCGTCACGTCGGAGGCCTCGATCGCCACGTCGGTGCCCGTGCCGATCGCGATCCCGACGTCCGCCCTCGCCAGGGCCGGGGCGTCGTTGATCCCGTCGCCGACCATGCCGACGAGACGGCCCTCGCCCTGCAGCCGTCCGATCTCGGCCGCCTTCGCGTCGGGCAGCACGTTCGCGAGCACCCGCCCGATGCCGACGCGGCGAGCCACGGCCTCCGCGGTGCGCCGCTCGTCGCCGGTCATGATCACCACCTCGAGCCCCCGCTGACCCAGCGCCGCGACGGCCTCGCGGGATCCGGGCTTCTCGGGATCGGCGACGGCGACGAGTCCCGCGGCGCGGCCATCGAGCGCCGCCAGGATCGCGGTCTTCCCCTCCTGCGCCAGCGCGGCCGCGCGCTCCGCCCACTCGGCCGCGGCGACGCCGCGCTCCCCCAGGAGCCGGGCGTTGCCGACGAGCACCGCACGGCCGTCCACACGCGCCTCGACGCCGCGACCCGGCAGTGCAGCGAACGCCTCCACGGCCGGAGGCTCGATGCCGCGCTCGCGGGCGTGCCGCACCAGCGCCTCGCCCAGAGGGTGCTCGCTTCCCGCCTCGGCGGCCGCGACGACCCGCACCAGCTCCCGCTCATCCACTCCGGGGGCGGACACCACGTCGGTCACCGCCGGCTCCCCGCGCGTGATCGTGCCCGTCTTGTCCAGCACGAGCGTGCGGAGCCGCTGCGTCCGCTCGAGCGCCTCGCCGCCTCGGAAGAGCACGCCGTGCTCGGCCCCCTTCCCCGTCCCGACCAGGATGGCCGTCGGCGTGGCGAGGCCCAGCGCGCACGGGCAGGCGATGATGAGGACGGCCACGAAGTTGACGAGCGCGGTCGCCAGCCGGACCTCGGGCGGCGCCGCGACGAACCAGACGGCGAAGGTCGCCACCGCGACGCAGAGCACGACCGGCGTGAAGATCCCGCTGATCACGTCGGCGAGCCGCGCGATCCGCGGCTTCGAGCCCTGCGCCTCGTGCACCAGGCGAACGATCTGCTGGAGCGCGGTGTCGCGGCCCACGTGCACGGCCTCGAAACGGAACGAACCCGTGCGGTTGATCGTGCCGCCGAAGACCTGGTCCCCCTCCCCCTTCTCGACCGGCAGGCTCTCTCCGGTCAGCATCGCCTCGTCCACGGCCGAGCGCCCATCGCGGACGACGCCGTCCACCGCGATCCTCTCGCCGGGTCGGACCACGATCAGATCCCCCGGAACCACCTCCTCGACGGGGATCTCGCGCTCCGCACCGTTGCGGATCACCCGCGCAGCGCGCGGCTGGAGCTTCAGCAGCCGGCGGATCGCGTCGCCCGTACGCCCTTTCGCGCGGGCCTCGAGGAAGCGCCCGAGCAGGATCAGCGCGAGGATGATTGCGGCGGCCTCGAAGTACACGTGCGGCCGGGCCGATCCCTCGATGCCGACCATCCCGGCGGGGCCTGCCGCCGGCGTGAACAGCCCCGGGGCGAGAGTCGCAACGACCGAATAGGCGTAGGCGGCGCCGGTGCCGACGGCGATCAGGGTGTTCATGTCGGCCGTGCGGTGCCGGAAGGCGGCCCAGGCGCCGCGATAGAACTGCGCGCCGCACCAGAACACCACCGGGGTCGTGAGGACGAGCTGCACCCAGGGAGACCAGCCGCCGTGGAGCCGGGTCACGCGGCCGTGCGACATCGCGAGGACGAGGACCGGGAGCGAGAGGAGAGCGGCGACCAGGAACCGCCGTCGCAGGTCGCGGGTCTCGGCGGCGCGCGCGCGCGCCTCCTCGTCACCCGGATCCCCCGCCGTGGCCGAGGTCTCCCGGACGCGGTACCCGAGGTCCTCGACGGCCCGGCGGATCGTCTCCGGCGCCGTGGCGCCGGCGAGGTAGTCCACGCGGACCTCCATCGTGCCCAGGTTGAACCCGGCCTCGAGCACGCCCGGGAGCCTGCGCAGGCGGCGCTCGAGCGGCGCGGCCGAGCCCGACGGCCGGGCCGAGTCGTCGACGACGAACTCCGCCCGCGACACGCCGCCGGTGTCGTAGCCCGCGTCGCGCACGG
The DNA here is from genome assembly GCA_036556125.1 of Gemmatimonadota bacterium. Classification (GTDB taxonomy): domain Bacteria; phylum Gemmatimonadota; class Gemmatimonadetes; order JACCXV01; family JACCXV01; genus DATBJZ01. The sequence goes on from DATBJZ010000039.1 coordinate 5,290, forward strand.
CAGCCACGAGGTCGCGGAGGCCGGCGAGCGACGGATCGTGCTCCACGGTGGCACGCGAGGTGGCGAGGTTCACGGTGGCGCGGCGAACGCCGGGGACGCGCGCCAGGCCGCGCTCGATGCGCCCGGCACACGAGGCGCAGGTCATGCCGGTGATCGGGAGGTCCACGCGCTCGGCCCGGCCGTCGGCGGTCGAGCGCGTGTGGCGGTCCGGGGCGCTCGGCCGGCCCGGGCCGGGGGTCGATTCGGCCCCGTCGCGTTCCGTCCGCGGATCCGAGCGGGGTCCGGTTGCTTCCGCCACGGATCTCAGCTCCTGGTGTAGCGGTGGACGAGAGCCACCAGCTCGTCGTACGCCGCCCGCGCCGCGCGGTCGTCACCCGACCGGAGCGCGTCGGTCACACAGTGCTCGAGGTGGCTCCGGAGCAGGACCTTGCCGGCGCCCGAGAGCGCCTGCTGCACGCTCGAGATCTGCATCAGGACGTCGGCGCAGTAGCGCTCGTCCTCGACCATCCGCTGGAGCCCGCGCACCTGGCCCTCGATGCGCCGCAGCCTGCGGAGCGCCTCCTGCTTGCGCACGGGATCGACCGCGTGGGCGCGGCCGCCGGGACCGGGGCGTCGGCTCGTCACCCGGTTACCATACCCCCGTATGGTATCTGCCGGCAAGCCCGCGTCCCGGGGTGCGCCGGATCCGGTCGCTCCCCTAGCGGCAGCCCGGATGCCCGCAGCCGCAGCCCCCGACCCCGACCGGGCTCCCGCCGCCCTTGGCGGCGTGGTCGCGGCAGTGGGCGCTGCAGTAGCGGTCGTCTCCCGACACCATGCACGTGCACGCCTGGTGCGCGCACTTCCGTTCGGCCATGCGTCCTCCGTGGTGGGGCTCTGCCGCCGTGCATCGGCCGGTCGCCGGGCACGGCGGCTCCACCCACCTTGAGCGTCACCGACGGCGCGGGCAACCCCCGGTTTCACCGCGCACTCGGGATTCGTGGAGCCCGGGCCGGCGACTCGGCCAGAACGGCGGCTACTCCGCTCTGCCGCGCCCCCGCCCGCGGCGCGGCTCCCCGCGACCGCGCTCCGCCTCGAGGCCGTACTCCTTGATCTTTCGGTAGAGCGTGCGCTCCCCGATCCCCAGCAGGGTCGCCGCGCGGCGGCGGTTCCCGCCGACGCCGTCGAGCGTGCGTCGGATCGCCTCCCGCTCCAGCTCTTCGAGCTTCGCGCCGACCCTGAAGGGGAGCCCGTCGCGCTCCGCTCCGTGATCGCCGCTGTCGGGCGCGCGGTCCCCGCCCGATGGGAGCGCGCGCGGCGCCGCGGCGGGAAGCGTGCCGGCCGGCTGCGGAACGGAATCCGTCCCGGTCCGCGCCGCCGGGCCGGGCCCGGCTTCGGATGCGGCGCCGGCGTCCTCCACGACCGCTTCGATGCCGCCGTGGACGACCTCCGTCAGGTCGCCGATCACCGACGTCCGCGCGGAGACGTCCTCCAGCAGGCGGCGGATCTCCGCGACCCCGCGGCGCAGGTCGAGCAGCGACCGCACCAGGAACTCCCCCTCCGCCGAAGCCCGGCCGTCCGCCGCGGCGCCGGCCCCGCCGAGCGCCAGCACGCGACCCCGGAGCGTCTGCAGATGGAGCGCATCGGTCACGTCGCCGGCCTCGATCCGCGACCCTCTCGCCAGGACCGCGAGCTGCTCCACCTCGTTGCGCAGCTCGCGCACGTTCCCCGGCCAGCCGTACTCCTGGAGGATCGCCATCGCCGTCTCGTCGACCTCCAGCGGCTCGCGGCCCTCCTGCCGTGCGAACTCGTCCAGGAAGTGGCGCACCAGGAGCGGGATGTCCTCGGGACGATCCCGGAGCGGCGGGACCGTGATGTGCAGGACGTCCAGCCGGTAGTAGAGGTCGCGCCGGAACGCGCCGTCCTCGACGGCCTCGCGCAGCACGCGGTTCGTCGCCGCGATCAGGCGGACGTCCACGCGGACGGGCTGGCTCCCGCCGACGCGCAGGAACGCCCG
>DATBJZ010000040.1:0-11522 GCA_036556125.1 Gemmatimonadota bacterium
CGGGCGGATCGTCGCCGGACCCTCGCCGGCGGCCGGCGCCGGCCGCCTCGCGCGGCGGGCCGGAGGCCGCGCCGGCCGCCGCGAGCGCGCGGCGCCGGCCGCCCATCGCGGCGCGCACCTCCAGCAGCTCGTCGCGGAGGAGCGCCGCGGTCTCGAAGTCGAGCCGGCTGGCGGCGGCCTTCATCTCGCCCTCGATCTTGTGCGCGAGCGCCTCGAGATCGGTTCCCGGCGCCAGCTCGGCGCGGCGGCCCCGGCCCCGCCGCTCGCCGGCCGACCGGCTGTCGGCGACGGACGTGGACGCCAGCACCTGCTCGCGCGACTTGCGGATCGTCGTGGGACGGATGCCGTGCTCGGCGTTGTACGCGAGCTGGAGCGCGCGCCGGCGCTCCGTCTCGGCGATCATCAGGGCCATCGAGTCGGTGATCCGGTCCGCGTAGAGCACCACGCGTCCGCGCTCGTTCCGCGCGGCGCGGCCCGCCGTCTGGATCAGCGAGCGCGCCGAGCGCAGGAAACCCTCCTTGTCGGCGTCGAGCACCGCCACGACGGACACCTCCGGCAGGTCCAGCCCCTCCCGGAGCAGGTTGATCCCGACCAGCACGTCGAAGGCGTCGGTGCGCAGCCCGCGCAGGATCTCGATGCGCTCGATCGCGTCGATGTCGGAGTGCATGTAGCGCACGCGGACGCCGAGCCGCGCCAGGTAGTCGGTCAGGTCCTCCGCCATCCGCTTCGTCAGGGTCGTGACCAGGACCCTGTCGCCCGCCTCCTCGGCGCGCCGGACCTCCTCCAGCAGGTCGTCGATCTGACCCTTGACGGGACGCACGAAGACCTCGGGGTCCAGCAGGCCCGTCGGCCGGATGATCTGCTCGACCACCACGCCGCCGGACTTCCGCAGCTCGTACTCCGCGGGCGTGGCGGAGACGAACAGGGTGCGCGGCATCATCGCCTCGAACTCGTCGAAGCGTAGCGGCCGGTTGTCGAGCGCCGACGGCAGCCGGAAGCCGTAGTCCACGAGCGTCTGCTTCCGGGACCGGTCGCCTTCGTACATCCCGCCGATCTGCGGGACGGTCGCGTGCGACTCGTCGAGCACCAGCAGGAAGTCGTCCGGGAAGTAGTCGAGCAGGCACGCCGGCCGCTCGCCCTCGACACGGCCGCTCAGGTGGCGGGAGTAGTTCTCGATTCCCGCGCAGGTGCCCATCTCGAGCAGCATCTCGAGGTCGAAGTTCGTCCGCGTCTCGAGCCGGTGCGCCTCCAGCAGCTTGCCCCCGTCGCGCAGCACCTTCAGCCGCTCGCCGAGCTCGGCCTGGATGCGGTCGGTCGCTTCCTGGAGCTGCGGGGACGTGGTGACGAAGTGCTTGGCGGGGTAGATCGCGGCGCGGTCCAGCTCCTGGATCGTCGTGCCGTTCAGGACGTCGATCTTGGTGATGCGCTCGACCTCGTCGCCGAAGAACTCGATGCGGACCCCCTGCTCCTCGTAGGCGGGGTACACCTCGACGACGTCGCCGCGCACCCGGAACGTGCCGCGCTCGAAGACGAGGTCGTTGCGGCTGTACTGGATGTCCACCAGCCGGCGCAGCAGCCGGTCGCGACCGAGCGTCTCCCCCCGCTCGACGACCGCCAGCAGCTCGCGGTACTCCCGCGGCGCACCGAGGCCGTAGATGGCCGACACGCTGGCCACCACGATCACGTCCTCGCGCTCCATCAGCGCCGAGGTCGCGCGCAGGCGGAGACGGTCGATGTCGTCGTTGATCGTGGCGTCCTTCTCGATGTAGGTGTCGGACGCCGGGACGTACGCCTCGGGCTGGTAGTAGTCGTAGTACGAGATGAAGTACTCGACGGCGTTGTTCGGAAAGAACTGCCGGAACTCGCCGTAGAGCTGCGCCGCGAGCGTCTTGTTGTGGGAGAGCACGAGCGTCGGCCGCGCCCACTGCTCGATGACCGAGGCGAGCGTGCGGGTCTTCCCGCTGCCGGTCACCCCCAGCAGGGTCTGGAACCGCTCGCCGCGCCGCAGCCCGCGCACGAGCTCGTCGATGGCCCGGGGCTGGTCGCCCGCGGGCGTGAGGTCGGTGACGAGCTGGAAACGCGGCATCGGACCGTCTTCGAAGGGGAGGAGGATGCCCCGAATGTACGGGGCGGGGGGGGTCGTGCCATCCCGGAGGCCGAGCCGCGCCGCCCTAGCCGCGGACCAGGTCCTCGAGCCGGTCGTACTCCTCCGACAGCCGGGCGAAGTCGCCGGGCCCCTCCGCGCCGCCCCCGAAGTTGCCCAGCAGGCGCCGGAGCACCGTGAGCTCGGCCGCCGAAGCCCCGAACCGCTCCAGGTAGAGCCGGCGCACCCGTCCGGCCTCGGTGGCGATCTCGCCCGTCTCGAGGCGCAGCCGGACGCTCGCGAGCTGGGTGAAGTTCAGCACGCGCGACGCCCACCCGGGCCGGTGCCGGAGGTTGAACGAGTGGAACGGCAGCCAGCTCCGGCACCACCCGACGACCGAGGCGCGGTCACGCGGGGCGGGCGGACCGACGCCGCGCGGAGCGGACGCGGCGCGGGTGGCGGAGCCGGCGGACGCCGTCACGCGTGAAGGCGCTCCGGCCGCGAGCAGGGGCACGCTCCAGGCCCGCAGGTGCTCGCGGAGGAACGGAGCGGCCGACGCCTCGCGGTAGAGGGGGTGGGCGTGAACCGTCTCCGGGATCAGGGCGACCTCCACGCCCGCACCGGCCGCGTCGAACGTCCGTCCGCCGAGACGGCGCACGCCGGCGGCGAGACGGGCGAGATCCCTCGGCTCCAGGTCGTCGTCGACGACGAGCTCCAGCCGGTAGGTCGGCGGCTCGCAGTGCGGCAACGGGAACGCCGCCGCCGAGCGCAGCCCCCGAAGCTCCGGCGCCGCACGGGCGACGCGCGCTCCGAGCTCGACGGTCACGGCTCGATGGAGGTCGTCGCTCCCGGCGCCCCCGGCGCCGCCGGAGTCGCCGAGGCCGTGCCGGGGCGGAGCGCTCCAATCCGCCGCGTCCGCGGCGGCATCCTCCCCGTCGGCGCCTTGACCCTGGACGCGAACGGCGGTGCCCGCGGCACCGGCCGGCAGGGCGCGGAAGAACTCCGCCGCGGCGCGGAGGCAGAGGTGCAGCGCACGCACCGCGGTGGCCTGCGGCTCGCGCGTCCAGAAGCGGTCCGCGGCGAGGCCGCGCAGGATCCCCCCCAGCTCCGGGTTCGTCCGGAAGTCGGCTCGCGAGAGGTCCTCGCGGAGGAGCACGGCGGGGTCGGGGGAGCGGCCCGCGGCCGCGTCGAGGATCAGGTGGCACTTGAGCGCGCACCGGAAGAGACTGCGGGCGTAGCCCCGCTCCAGGTCCGGCGCATCCCCCAAGACCTGGAGCTGGAGCATCGTGTCCCACCACTTGTTGAACTCCGGGTGGCGGACGACCTCGCCCGGGTTCCACGCCGGTCCGGCCCCGGCCGACCTCGCGTCGGCGTCCCCCGCGGTCGGCGCGGCGGGCGCGTGCACTTCGCGGCCCGCCAGCGGCGCCCAGCTCTCGACGCGATACAGGAGCTCCGGAGGCGCCGGGAACCGTCCCCGGAGGCGGCTCAGTTCGGCGCGCGACGTGAACCGCAGGTCGTGGGGCTGGACGAAGAAGTACGCGCCGGCCGCGAGCGTGGAGACCGCCTCGGTGCAACCGGCGACGCGGCGCGGATCCTCGATGCTCGCGTCGTCCAGCAGGATGGTGAGGTCCAGGTCGCTGTGCCCGGGCACGAACGCGGGCGACCAGGGCGCGGTGTGGCGGAGCAGCACGCCGTCCACCCCCGGGAGGGCGGCCAGGCGGCGTCCGAGCCGCCGGCTCGCGGCCGTGCAGGCGCAGCGGCACGCCGCAGCGAGCGGCCGCCGCCGCTGGCTCCGGAGCAGCGCCCACCGCGCGCGCCGCCTCCAGGCCGGCTTCAACGCGGGGCGCCCTTCGGCCTTCGCGCGTGCGCGCGGGTCGGGGGTCCCTGGCCGTGGTCCTCCGGTCCGCCGCCGGCCCCGGCCCGGCCGGCGGCCGCCGCCTCCGGGTCCCGGACGCCGGGCGCCCTCGCGGTCGCGTCTCGGGCGCCGGCCGCTCCCCCGCGTCCCGCGACCGCGCGCCGCTTCAGCCGCCGGGCGAACTCGCGCGTGGACGTCAGGTGGGCGTCGCCCAGCGCACGCGAGGGCTCGATGTGCGTGTTCTCGTGGAACTCGTTGAAGCTCGTCACCACGACCAGGTGCGGCGCCGGCCGGAGGTCCAGCGCGAAGCGCTGCATCGCCTCGTACGTCCGCGTCCCTCGGCGCGGGACGACCCGGTGCGAGGTGCCCTTTCGCTGGGCCGAGGTGAGCGGGGTGTCGTCGTAGCCGGGCGAGATCGAGACGACCCGGACGCGGCCGCCGTCGTCCTCCACCGCCCGGTAGCTCTCCCGCCAGACCTCCTCGCGCCGGCGCGCCGACGCCACCTGCAGCGGCGAATAGACGCACCACCCGTGGAAGTACTCCCGCAGCAGGCGGGGCAGGAACCGCGAGTACGCCATCCCGGCGGCGGCGACGGGCGCGCATCCGGACGTGGCCTCCGCGAGCCGGGCGTGATCGTAGAAGAAGTGCCCCAGGAACGGGCCGTTGACGAACCACCACAGCAGCGGACGGCCGCCGTGGCGCTGGTAGGCCGGCGACGGAGCCAGGGTCTCGACGACGTCGTGGACCGCCCCGCCCACCGTCGGCCAGTCCTCACTCTGGAGCGCCAGCAGCACCGAGAGGCGGACGGGCCAGCCCTCGTCCTCGACGAGCCGGAACAGCTTGCGGGTCGCTTCGCGTTCCGTCCGCGACACTCCGCCGTGGTCCACCTGCCAGTTCACGACCAGGAAGTCGAGGCCGTTCTCCGCCGCCATCCGGAGGTGGCGGCGCAGGACGGAGGTGCGGGTGCTCGAGTACGGGCCGCCGAGCGGCAGGTCGGCGACCGCCGTGTAGTCCGGGTCCTCGTCCCAGTGCTCCCGCGTCTTGCCCGCGCGGTACCAGGCGTAGTAGTGCGCGCCGAGCAGGGGCGTCCGGTCCGGTGCGCGCGGCCGGCCGCCGCCGGACTGCGCGCCGGCCGCTTCGTGGAACAGCTCGAGCAGCGCCTCCGCCGTCCGGTCCCACGAGCACGGCTCGACCGCGCGCCGCGCGCGGCGGCCCAGCCGGGCCGCGACCACGGGGTCGTCGAGAATCGGGGCCAGCGCGCGCGCCACGTCCCCCGCGCGGGGCGCCACGACCCGCGCCGCGTCGCCCAGCACCTCCGACCATCCGCCGCCCGCCGTGGCCACGACCGGGCGCCCCGCCGCCGCGGCCTCCAGCGGAACCATCCCGAAGGGTTCCCGGATCGCCGGGTAGAGGCAGACGGTCGACCGGGCGTAGAGGCGCCGCAGCTCGGCCTGCGGGACGGCGCCGGCGAACCGCACGCGGCCGCCGACCCCCAGGCGGCGTGCGAGCGAGGCGAGCGCGCGTCGCTCCGGCCCGTGGCCGGCGATCACGAGCCGGGCCCGGGGGAGCAGCGCCAGCGCGCGCACCGCCAGATCCACGCGCTTGTGCTTCCACAGCCGGCTCACGACCAGGACCGTCCGCGTTCCCGGGGGCGGCGTCGGCGCAACGGAGAGGTCCACCCCGGGATGGATGACGCGATCCACCTCGCGCCCGTAGACGCTCATCAGGTAGCCGGCCATCGCCCGGCTGTTCGTGGCCAGCCGGTCGCACGCGGGCAGGTCCACGGTCTCGATCAGGCTCAGCAGGACGTCCAGCTCCGCCTGCGCGATCCGGTCGTAGTCGTGGCGCGGATAGAAGTGCACGTCCACGTCGCCGTTCAGCGCGTGGCTGTGGTGGCGCAGGTCGTAGATCATCCGCATCGGCTCGGCGGCGAACCACACCGCCGGCCGGCGGCGGATCATCTGGGTGGGGACGAGATACAGGAAGTAGACGTCGTGCGCGCCGAGCGTCCGCTCCCACAGCTGGGGATGCAGGACGCTGTCGTGCAGGAGGCGCTGGCGGCCGGCCGCGATCGGCAGCGACGGGAGCCGCACGGCGGCGACGTCCGGTCCGACGCCGAACTCCTCGAGAAGCCTGCGGCCGAGCTCGGGCGTGTACACGGTCACGTCGAGGTCGGCCTGCCAGCGGCGCAGGCACTCGAGCAGGTAGATCTCGGACCCGCCGTAGCGCCTGAGCTGGGGCGTGACGACCCCCACGCTCAGGCGCCGCCGGCGGACCGCCGGCGCCCTCACCCCGGGCGCGCGACTCTCACCGCGTCGGCCCGAGGTCCACCTCCGCCGACGGCTCGCCGCGGAGGATCACGCCGGGGGGCGGCGGGAACGAGATCCCCTCGCGCTCGAACGCGTCCTTCAGACGCCGCCGGACGTCGATCCCGACCCGGTTCACCGTCGCCCCGAGCGAATCCGTCCAGAAGCGGGCCTGGAGGCGCACGCCGCGCTCGCCGAACTCGACGACCGCGACCTCGGGGGCGGGATCGGGCTTCACGTCCGGCCCGCTCCGCAGCACCGACGAGACGACGGCCATCGCGCGCTCCAGGTCCTGGTCGTAGGGGACGATCACGTCGACCGCGCTGCGGACCACCGGGAAGGCCGTGCGGTTCACGAGCGGCGCGCGCAGGATCGCGCCGTTAGGGACGTGCACGAGCTCGCCGTCGTACGTCTTGATGATCGTGCTCCGCAGGTTCACGTCCACGACGGTGCCCTCGATTCCGGTCGTGACGATCCGGTCGCCCGCGGTGTACGGCTGCCGGACGAAGAGGACGATGCCGGCCATGAAGTTCTCGAGCGGGTCCTTGAGGGCGATGCCCGCCACCAGACCGAGCACGCCGACGCCGGCCGCGAGCGGCGCCACGTCGATGCCGACGATCGCCAGCGCGAGGAAGAGCCCGATCAGCCCGACGACCACGCGGGTCATCGTGCCGACGAGCTTCTGCACGCCGAAGTGCGCGCCGGTCCGGGCCAGGGGCCGCATCACGAGCCGCGCCGCGACGTGCCCGACGATCCAGGAGGCGGTCAGGGTCAGGATCGCCATCGCGACGTTGGGGAGCGACGCCAGGAGACCCTGGAGGATCTCGCGGGAGCGCTCGACCGCGGGGGTGAAGTCGAGCTCCACCGTCAGCCGGCGGGCGCCTTCCGGCGGACCCGGCGGATCCGGCGGCCCGCGTCCCCGGTCCGCGAGCGGATGCGGCCCCCGGGGCTCATGCCGGAGTCTCGACGCCCCGCTCGTTGGTGGAGAGGTACTCGCGCCGTTCGACGCTCGTCACGCCCTCGACGCGCCGCATGGCCGCGATCACGCGGTTCAGGTGCGCCAGGTCCGCGACCTCGACCACGAAGGTGCCCTCGAAGCCGGTGTCGCGGGCGGTCAGCTCGCCGCTCTTGATGTTGGTGGAGGTCCGCGACACCGCCCCCGCGACGTCCGCGAAGAGGCCCCGCCGGTCGTGGCCCGACACGACGAGACGGACGAGGAACGAGCGGTTGCCGTCGGCCTCCCAGACGATCTCCACGCGCCGCTCGGCGAGCTCGGGGAGCGCCAGCAGGTTCGGACAGTCGGAGCGGTGGATCGAGACGCCGCGCCCGCGCGTCACGTAGCCCGCGACCTCGTCGCCGGGCACCGGCTGGCAGCACTGGCTGTAGCGCACCATCAGGTTGTCGGCGCCCTGGATCCGCACCCCGCCGGGGGGCCCCTTCACCTTCTCGACGAGCCGCTCGAACGCCGAGGGCGGCCGGTGGACGGCCTCCTCCGTGGGGAACAGCTCGTTCCAGACCTGCGAGAGCGACACGTCGCCGGACCCGATCGCCGCGTACAGGGCCTCGATCGACGGCTGCTTGAGCGCGTGCGCCGAGGTCCGCAGCTCCTCCTCGTCCGGGCGCCCGATCCGCTGACGCCGCAGCTCCTTCTCGAGCATCTCGCGGCCCAGCTCGAGGCTCGTCCGGAACGCTTCCTCGCGCACCCACTTGCGGATCACCTGCCGCGCCTTGGAGGTGCGGACGAAGTGGATCCAGTCGCGGGAGGGCCGCTGGTTGGCGTTGGTCAGGATCTCGACGGTGTCCCCGCTCCGCAGCGCCTTGTGGAGCGGCACGAGCCGCCCGTTCACGCGCGCGCCCGAGCAGCGGAGGCCCACCTGCGTGTGCACGAGGAAGGCGAAGTCGATCGGCGTGGCGCCCGACGGCAGCTGGATCAGGTCGCCCTTGGGCGTGAAGACGAAGATCTCGTCCTTGAAGAGGTCGATCTTCAGGTACTCCAGGAACTCGCGCGGGTCGGTCATGTCCTTCTGCCAGTCCAGGATCTGGCGGAACCACGCGAGCTTCTCGTCCAGCTCCGACCCGTTCGTGCCCTCCTTGTACTTCCAGTGCGCGGCGATCCCGATCTCCGCCGTGCGGTGCATCTCGCCGGTGCGGATCTGGATCTCGAAGAGGTGTCCCTCCGGCCCGAACACGGTCGTGTGGAGGGACTGGTACATGTTGGACTTCGGCGTCGCGATGTAGTCCTTGAACCGCTCGTGGAGCGGCGTCCAGAGCGTGTGGATGATGCCGAGCGCGTGGTAGCAGTCGCGCACCGACTCCACGAGCACGCGCGTCGCGAGCAGGTCGTAGATCTCCTCCAGCGGCTTGTCGCGGACGACCATCTTGCGGTAGATCGAATACAGGTGCTTGGGCCGGCCGGCGATCTCCGCCCGTACGCCGGCGTCTTCCAGCGCCCGGCCCAGCGGCTCGGCCACCAGCGCGATCAGCCGCTCGCGCTCCTTGCGCTTGCGCGCGATTCGCTTCGCCACGTCCGCGTAGCCCTCGGGCTCGAGGAACTTGAACGCGAGGTCCTCGAGTTCCCACCGGATGCGGGCCATGCCGAAGCGGTGCGCGAGCGGCGCGTAGATCTCGCGCGTCTCGAGCGCGATGCGCTGCCGCTTTTCCTCCGGCAGGAACTCCAGCGTGCGCATGTTGTGGAGCCGGTCGGCGAACTTGATCAGCAGGATCCGCAGGTCCTTGGCGATCGAGAGCAGGAGCTTCCGGTAGTTCTCGGCCTGGCGCTCCTCGACCGAGCGAAAGGGGATGTGGCCGATCTTGGTGACCCCGTCCACGATCTCGAGGACCTCGGTCCCGAACGCCTCGCGCAGCTCGTCGGGGCTCGCGCCCGTGTCCTCGAGGACGTCGTGGATCAGCCCCGCCGTGACGGTCGTCGTGTCCAGGTGGAGCTCGGCCAGGATGCGGGCCACCTCGGCGCAGTGCGTGACGAACGGTTCGCCGGAGAGCCGCTTCTGTCCCTGGTGGGCGCGCTCGCTGAAGTCGTACGCCCGCCCGATCGTCTCCAGGTCCAGGCGTTCGCCCCAGGGCTCCAGCGACTTGAGGAACTGCTTGCGGGTCATAGCCTTGAAACGTAGACGGGGGATTCCGGATTATCAACGAACCCATGCTCCGTCACGCTGACCGGAACCGCGTCACCGGCCCGAGCGCCCCCGGCCGGGCCGGAGGTCGAGGCCGCGGGGCGGCCCTGCGCTTCAGCGGCGGACGCGACGTGCCGCTCGATCCGGCCGAGGTCTGGCGGCTGCTCGCCGACACCGATCACATGAACCGGGTGCTGGGGCTGCCCGCGATGGAGGCGTCGCCCCCGGATCGTGGCGGCGCGCTCTCGCGGCGGGTCCGTGCCCGCATCCTGCGCGCGATCCCGGTCGACTGGACGGAGCCGCCGTTCGAATGGGTCCACGGCCGGCGCTGGTCGGTGCGCCGGATCTTCGGCCGCGGACCGTTCGCCGAAGTCGGGACGGCCCTGGAGCTCGCGCCTCGCGACGGCGGGACACGGGTCGCCGTGACGCTCGCGATCGTGCCGTCCGGGTGGAGCGGACGGCTGCTGGCGCGGCGCGTCGGTCCGCGCAGCGTCGCGGCGGTGCTCCGCTACGTGGACCTCTGGCTCGCGCGGCGGACCGACGCCGCGGCGGAGCCGGTCCCCGTCCCCGGCGACGCGCCCGCGGCCGACCGGGCGGCTGTGGACGCCGGGCTCGCGCGGCTCGCGGAGCGCGGGGTGGCCCCGGGCCTGCTTCCCCGGCTGCGCTCGCGCCTGCTCGAGGGATCCGACGAGCAGGTGCTGCGCATCCGGCCCTACGAGGTCGCCGACGCGTGGGGCGCCGACCGCCTGGAGACGCTCGGACTCTTCCTGCACGCCACGCGCGCGGGCCTCTTCGAGCTCCGCTGGGAGGTCATGTGCCCGGGCTGCCGCGCGCCCAACACCGAAGTGGACTCGCTGGCGCGGCTGCCGGCGCGCTTCCACTGCGCGGTGTGCGCGATCGAGTACGACACGGACTTCGACGAGAAGGTCGAGCTGCGCTTCTCGGTGCATCCGGCGGTCCGGCGCGCCGCGGACTCGGTGCACTGCGTGGGCTCTCCGCACCGGGCGCCGTTCGTCGTCGCCCAGCAGGTGCTCGGGCCCGGCGAGACGCGCGCGATCGAGATCCCGCGGGCGGAGCCGCTGGGGCTCCGCGCGGTGGGCCGCGAGGGCCAGCTCCGCCTCGAGCCCGCGCAGGAGGGCGGCGAGGGAGCGCCGGCCGTGGCGTGGCGGAACGGGTGGACGGCCGGCGCGGCCGACGGGGGTGCGATCCGCTTCAGCCCCGGGGCCGGCGCGCTCGCGGTGACGAACGAGTCGGGGGAGCCGCTCGTGGTGGTGCTCGAGCGGGACGCCTGGAACGCCGGCGCCGCGACCGCCGCGCAGGTCACCACGCTCCAGGAGTTCCGCGACCTCTTCAGCTCCGAGGTGCTGGCGCCGGGGCAGGAGGTCGGCGTCAGCCGGGTCGCGCTCCTCTTCACCGACCTGCTGGGCTCGACGGACCTCTACGAGGGCGTGGGCGACGCGCCGGCGTACGGACGCGTCCACCGCCACTTCGAGTTCCTGCGCGGGACGATCGCCGGCCGGCGCGGAGCCGTCGTCAAGACCATCGGGGACGCGGTGATGGCCGCCTTCACGACGCTCGAGGACGCCGTGGGCGCCGCGCTCGACGTCCAGCGGGGTCTGCACGGATGGTGCGTCGAGCGGCGCATCGAACCTCCGCTCGTGCTGCGCGCCGGCGCGCACGTGGGTCCCGCGATCGTGGTGAACGCCAACGGCCGGCTCGACTACTTCGGCCGGACGGCCAACGCCGCGGCCCGTCTGGGCCGCCAGAGCCGGGGCCGGGACGTGGCGCTCACCGCCGCCTCGTTCGACGCGCTGGAGCCGGACGCGATCGGCGCCGGGCCCTTCACGGTCGAGCGGTTCCGCGGCGTGCTCCGCGGGATCGCCGGCGAGCAGGAGCTCGTCCGGCTGCGGCCGGGCTGAGCCGAACGGCCGACGGCGCGGCGCCGGTGACCCGCGAGCCGTTCGCGCGGGCCCGTCAGCGAGGGCCGGAGTCCTCCACCTCCGCGAGCCACAGGACGTCGCCCTGCAGCTCGCCGCGGAACCCGACGCGACGGCCGTTCAGGCCGCGGAGGGCCGCGGCGGCCTCGAGAAGGAGGGCGTCGAGCGAACGGGCGGTCTGCGGCCCCTCCTGGACGAGCCGGACGCGTC
>DATBJZ010000041.1:0-9289 GCA_036556125.1 Gemmatimonadota bacterium
CGAGGTCCGGCAGCCGCATCGAGGCCGGATCGCGCGTCGCGCGAACGAGGTCGAGGGCGTACTCCTTGACCCGCGCGTCCACGTAGATCTCGCCCACCACCCGCCGCGCCCGCAGGACCGTCTCGGCGTCGATCACCGGGCTCGCGACGGGCTCCGGCCCGGCGGTCATCCGGTCCAGCATCTCGCGTTCGTCGGACCGCTCGGGATACGTGACGATCAGCTTGAGCATGAAACGGTCAACCTGCGCCTCCGGCAGAGGATAGGTCCCCTCCTGCTCGATGGGATTCTGGGTTGCGAGGACCAGGAAGGGCTGCGCGAGCGGCAGCGTCGTGCCGCCGATCGTGACCTGCTTCTCCTGCATCGCCTCGAGAAGGGCGCTCTGCACCTTGGCGGGCGCGCGGTTCACCTCGTCGGCGAGCAGGATGTTCGTGAAGATCGGCCCGCGGCGGATGTCGAAGGACGCCGTGCGGGCGTCGTAGATCGTGGTCCCCACGAGGTCCGCGGGCAGCAGGTCCGGCGTGAACTGGATGCGGCGGAAGTCGCAGCGCACCGCGGCCGCGAGCGTGCGCACGGCGAGGGTCTTCGCGAGACCGGGTACGCCCTCGAGCAGCACGTGGCCGTCGGCCAGGAGTCCCACCAGCAGCCGCTCGACCATCGTCCGCTGCCCCACGACGACGCCCCCGATCTCCGCCAGGAGGTCGTCCACGAACCGGCTCTCCTCGCGGATCCGCGCGTTGACGGCGTCGAGGCTCGGCGGCGGCGCGGGGACGTCGCGGGACGCCGGGACCGTCCGGTCGTCGGGGGCGGGCTGGGTCATCGGCGTGGAAGGGGCGGTGGACGGTCCGGGCCGGCGGGCACGGGCGGGGCGCGGGAGGCCCGCACGATGCGGGCGCCGGGAACGTTAGCCGGAGCCCGCGCCCCGAGTCAAAGCCGCGCCCGCAGGAAGGCGAGGTCGGCCGCGAGGCCCTCGGGCGGCGTCTCGCAGATCACGACGGCCGCGCCCGCGGCCCGGATCGCCTCGACCACCAGGTCGGCGGGGAGGACGCTCCCGGCGAGGTTCGCGTGGCGGTCGCGGCCGCTGCCGGCGGCGTCCCGGGAGCCGTTGGCGTGAACGAGGACGATCCCCGCGGTCCGCTCGCGCAGCCGCCCCGCCATCTCGACCGGGTCCTCGCCCGCCGCGTGGGCGTGGCACGTGTCGAAGCAGAACGCGGCGGGAAGTCCGTCGAGCGCGGCCCACAGCTCCGACACCGTCGCGGTCGAGCTGGCCATCGCGTGGGCGCCGCCGGCGGTGTTCTCGATGAGGAGCGGCACCGGCTGCTCGAGCTCCTCCAGCGCCTTCCGCCAGCGCACGAGACCGCGGGCGAAGCCGTCCTCGGCGTGGCCCGCGTGGACGATCACGCCGGCGGCGCCGATCGCCGCCGCGCCCTCGAGCGTCTGCGCAACGATCTTGCGCGACGGCAGCCGGATCCGGTTGTTCGGCGAGGCCACGTTCACGAGGTACGGCGCGTGCACGTACACGGGCAGCGGCGAGCCCCGCAGCGCGTCGGCGTCGGCGCGGGGCGGCGGGCGCCGCCAGGACTGCGGGTCGCCCAGGAACATCTGCAGGCAGGCCGCCCCGAGCGCGCGCGCCTCGGCCAGCGGATCGTCGCCCCGCACGTGCGCGCCGATGCCGACGGCGCCCGCCGCCGCGCCTTCGTCGGGAACTCCCGGGCGACCGGGCGCCGCCGTCACGTTAGGTTGGGGGTCCGACCGCCGCCGCCCCCGCGTCGCCGCGGAGCGACGGCCGCCCTCGTCCCCGACCGCCCCTCGGCTTCGGTGATCCAGAAGACCTCCGACCCCCGGCCCGGCTGCGCGACCGAGCGGCGGGAGGGCCGCCTCAGGCTCGCCGCCGTCGAGCGGCAGCGGGCGAGCGAGTTCGAGTGCAGCGCGCGGGTCACGCTCGAAGCGCCCGACGGAGCGGTCCACGAGGGCGAGGCCTCGCTTCCCCTCAACGACCAAAACTACCTGCGCGTGGCGAGTCTCGCGACGCTCGCGGCCCTGGAACGCGTCGTCGGCGCCGCCGGCGAGCTGCGGCTGGTCGGCCTGCGCTCGCTGCGGGTCTTCGACACCGCGGTCGTCGCCGTTCAGGTCGCGCTGCGATCGCAGGGACACGAGCGCCTCCTGCTCGGGATCGCCGTCGCCGGCGAGGACTCCGCCGTCGGCGCGGTGCGGGCGGTCCTCCACGCGACGAACCGTCTCGTCGGGAACGTGATCTCGCGCTGAGCGCCAGGCGCTCGATCCGTCCCGAGACCCAGCCGCGCACCTCCACGGTGTCTCCGTCGCTGCGCACGAGGAGCGCTCCCTCGAGATCCGTGCGGCGCACGCGGGCGCCGCCGAGCCGGGCGAGCGCGTCCGGGTGCGGGTGGCCGTGGCGGTTCCCGGCGCCGGCCGAGACGAGCGCGAAGGCGGGCGACACGGCCGCCAGGAACGGTCCCGAGCTCGAATGGCGGCTGCCGTGGTGCGCCGCCTTCAGCACGTGGCTGGCGAGCGCCGCGCCGTGCTCCCGGGCCAGCCGCTCCTCGACCGCCGCGCCGACGTC
The DNA here is from genome assembly GCA_036556125.1 of Gemmatimonadota bacterium. Classification (GTDB taxonomy): domain Bacteria; phylum Gemmatimonadota; class Gemmatimonadetes; order JACCXV01; family JACCXV01; genus DATBJZ01. The sequence goes on from DATBJZ010000041.1 coordinate 2,579, forward strand.
CCCCGGCAGGATCGCGCGCAGCCCGCGCCAGCTCACCCGCAGCACGAGGGAGAGCTCGTTGGTCGGCGTGCCCGACCAGTACGGGTCCACGCCCGCGGCGCGCGGCGGCGGCCACAGGACCTCCACGACGAGGTCGCCGTGCACGATCCGGTCGCCCGCGGCGAGCGGCCGGTAGCCGGCGCGCGCGCGGGCGGAGCTCTCGAGCCAGCGCCGGTACGGAGCGCCGGCGCCCCACTGGCCGGGGTCGTGGACCGTGTCGGCGGGGATGGCCTCGAGCACGCCGGCGAGTCCGCCGACGTGGTCGGCGTCCGGATGCGTCGCGAACGCGCGCGCGAGCCGCCGCACTCCCCGCTCGTGCAGAAACGCGACCACGGCCTCCGCCGCCTCCGGAGGTCCGCCGTCCACGAGCATCGCGCCCGCCCGCGGCGGGAGCAGCGCCACCGCGTCCCCCTGGCCCACCGACAGCACCGCGATCTCCAGCTCCCCTGCCCCGGCGGCGTCCGGCGCGACGCCGCGAACGGCGTGGCCGACCGCGAGCGCCGCGGCGAGCGCCGCCGCCGCCGCGACCGGTCCCCGCGCGAGCGTCCCGCGCGCGCCGCCGGCCGCCGGGGGCTCCCGGGGCGCCGGCCCCGACCGGACCGCGCCGGGGAGCCCGGCGGAGACGGCGCGAAGGCGCAGCGCGGCGAAGGCGGCGGCGGTGACCGCGAGGGCCGCGGCGGCGAGCGACGCCCGCGCTCCGGCCAGCGCCGGCCACGCCCACGACGGAGCGGCGCACGCCTCGAGCGCGCGGAAGGCCGCGAGGAGCAGGGCGTCGCACGCGCCCGCCCACGCGCCCGCGAGCGGCGGCGCCGCCCACGACGCGACGATCGCGGCGAGGCCTCCGGCGGTGAGGACGCCGAGGACCGGAACCACGATCAGGTTGGCCGGTACGGCGAGAAGGGGCACGCGCCGGAAGTACGGGAGCGTGAGCGGAAGGGTCGCCACGCTGCTCGCGACGGTGACGAGCGAAAGGTCGACCGCGGCGCCAGCGAGGCGCCCCACCGCCCGCACGGGGGCCTGGACGGCCGGCGGCGCCGGTCCGGGCCCGCCGCGCTCCAGCCCGAGAGCGGCGGCCGCGGGGCTGCGCGCCGCCGACGCGGCGGCCCGTCCGCCCGCGATGCGCCGGCCGGGCAGCGGCGGCAGCAGCGCCAGGCCGCCCACGGCCACGAACGAGAGCTGGAACGACGGGTCGCGAAGGGCCTCCGGCTGGAGGGCGAGGAGGCCGAGCCCCGCCGCGCCGAGCGCGTTGGGCAGGAGGACCCGCCGGCCGGCGCCCGCGGCGGCGAGCGCTGCCGACGCCATCAGCGACGCGCGCACGACGGAGGGCGCGCTCCCCGCGAGCGGCACGTAGAGCAGCAGGAGCCCGGCGAGCACCAGCCGCCGGGGCGCCGCGCGCCGCACCAGCGGCGTCAGCACCGCGCCCCCGATCGCGGCGAGGATCGCGACGTTCATTCCCGAGATCGCCACGATGTGGCCCGTGCCGGTGCGGCTGAAGACCTCGCGCAGGCGTGGGTCGAGCGCCTCGCGGTCGCCGAAGAGCGCCGCCTGGAGGAATCCACCGGAGAGCGGCGGGAGGAGGGACGCCGCCTGCGCGGAGAGCGCCTCGCGCAGCCGCTGGAGGGGCGGCGCGCCGCCTCCCGCCGACGGCGTCCACGACGAGAGGAGGAGGGCGCCGCGCACGCGGGGTCCCCCCGGCAGGAGGGCCCAGTCGAGGGTGCCGGGATTCTCCGGCCGGCGGGCGGGGCGGAAGCGTCCCTGGACCAGCGCGGGACCTCCGGTCGGCGGCGCCGCGCCCGCCTTCGCGTAGAGGCGGATCGCGCCGCGTCGGGGCTCGAGCGCACCGTCGGGCGAGCCGGCGGCGCGGACCACGAACAGGAGCCTCTCGCGGCCGTCGCCCGCCGGCCCGCGCGCCTCGACCCGGCCGAGCACGGCGAGAGGACCTGCCTGCTGGGCGCGCCAGGCGCGGGCCTCGGCGAGCCGATCCGAGCGCGCACACGCCGTGCGCGGCACGAGCGCCGCGGCCAGGACGAGGAGGGTCGCAGCGGACCGTGCCCCCGCCAGGCCGGCCACCACGCAGGCCGCCGCAGGTGCGGCGACCGCCGCGCCGGCGGTCTGACCCGCGCCGGCGAGCAGCAGGGCGGGCGTCAGCGCCAGGAAGAGGACCAGCGAGGGATGCCGACCCGCGAAGCTGCGCACGCACGCTCGTCCACGCGCGGCGCGGGGCCGCGCTCCCCGCGGACGGCTAGGCGCGGGCGCGCCTCTGCAAGTGCCTCTCCACGGTCGCCAGCGTCTTCTCGACCCGGGCCAGATGGCAGAGCGGCGACCCGGGATCGCACACCGGATTCCGGGAGACCCCGACGACCAGCCCGGTCGTGGGCGAGTGGATGGGGCGGGTCTCGCCGCCGAAGGGGTCGCTGTAGGTCCCGATGCGGTCGCCCGCGTAGACGAGGTCGCCCGGCGCCGCGCTCAGCTCGAAGAGCCCCGCCTGCTGGGCCCGCACCCACACGCTGTTGCGCACCACCACCTGGAACGACGGGTCGCGGCGCGCGTCCTCCACCATCCCGAGCTCGACCAGCACGTTGCGGACGCCCCGCAGCCCCGCCGAGACGACGGTCTTCTGCAGGCGACCCGTCTCCCCCGCCTCGAGCACGATCGTCGGCGCTCCCGCGTCGGTCGCCGCCCGGCGCAGGGAGCGCCGATGCCCGCGCTTGTGGACGACGATCCGGGTGCCGAACGCCTTGGCGATCGGCCGCACCCCGGCCCGGTCCATGTCGGCGCGCACGTGCGGGAGGTTCGCGCGCCCGACCGCGGCGCTGTGGAAGTCGATCCCCGCATCGCAGGCCGCGACGATCTCGCGCATGACCAGGTGCGCCACGCGCGCGGCCGGCTTTCCGCTCGCGCGGCCGGGAAAGAAGCGGTTGAGGTCGGTGCCGTCGGGGAGATCGCGCGTGCGGGCGAGGAAGGCCGGCACGTTCACCACGGGCACGCAGAGGAGCGCGCCGGCGAGGCGCTCGGGCTCCGCGAGGCGGCAGACCTCGCGCACGATCGCCACGCCGTTCAGCTCGTCGCCGTGGATCCCCGCCGTGAGGAACAGGCGCGGCCCGGGACGCGCGCCGTGCACGACCGTGACCGGCATGGGGAGCGGCACGCGGATCGCGACCTCGGTGAGCTCGAGCGCGATGCGGCGCACCTCTCCCGGCGGCACCTCCACCCCGCCCACCACCAGCGGATCCGTGCGGAGGTCGCGCCTCCGCTCAGGCGCCGGCGGCGCGGGCGGCATGCCGCCGGGCGTGATCGAGGAGGATTCCCGCGATGTCCACGCGCGTCGCCTCCTCGAGCCCCTCGAACCCCGGCGAGGCGTTCACCTCGACGACCATGGGACCCGCGGGGGACTCCAGGAGGTCCACGCCGGCCACGTCGAGCCCCATCACGCGCGCCGCGTCCAGCGCGGCGCGCGTGCAGGCGGCGTCGAGCTCGACGGCCGTGCCGCGACCGCCGCGATGGATGTTCGACCGGAACTCGCCGAGGCGGGCCTCGCGGCGCATCGCGGCCACGACCTCGCCGCCGACCACGAGCACCCGCAGGTCGCGGCCCCGCGACTCGGCCACGAACTCCTGGATCAGGATGTTCTGGCCCAGGCTCCACAGCGTGTCGAGCACGGACTGGACCGCCTGCTCGCTCTCGGCCAGCATCACGCCGATCCCGTGCGTGCCGTGGACGAGCTTCAGCACGGCCGGCGGCCCGCCCACTTCCGCGAGCGAGACCCGCACGTGCGACGGGCTGCGGGCGACCACCGTGCGCGGGATCTGCACGCCGTGGCGCGACAGCAGCTGCAGGCTCCCGAGCTTGTCCCGGGCGTTCGCGATCGCGCGCGCGCCGTTCACGACGGGGACGCCCATCAGCTCGAACTGGCTCACGACCGCGAGCGCGTAGCCGCTCGTGGCGGGGCCGATCCTCGGCAGCACCACGTCGAGGTGGCGGAGCTCGCGGCCCCGGTAGATCACGCGCGGGCGGCTCCGCCCGAGGCTGAGGTAACACGCGAGCGGGTCGAGGACGCGCAGCGTGTGGCCGCGCGCGGCGGCGGCCACGCGGAAGCGGCGCACCGTGTAGAGGTTCGGGCGGCGGGACAGCACGCCGACGCAGAAGGGCTGCAGCCCGGCCGCATGCGCGGAGCCCCCCGCCCGGGCGGTTACGGGTGCGCGCGGGCGGAGCGCCGCCGGGACGCCCGCCCGCGCCGCCGGCCGGGGCGGTCCGCCGGAGAGCCCGGACCCCGGCGACACGTGGGGGAAGGCCACCCGCCGGCGCGTCACCGCGTCCGCCCGATCGCGAGGAGCGGACCGCTGCCGCCGCGCGGACCGTCGCCGCAGCACGGACCGGCATCGTCGCGCGGATCGCCGCCGCGCGGACCGCCGCCGTCGTGCGGAGCGCCGCGGGCGGCGCCGCTCACCGCGGGTGTGCCGGCGTCCCGCTCCCGGACCGGCCCCGCGTCCTCCCGGCGGCCCAGCAGCGTCTTCCCCGTGGAGGCCGTGACGCGCACGCGGAGCAGCGCGCCTTCCAGCGAGGGCTCGCCGTCGAACACCACGCTCTCGAATCGTGCGCTGCGTCCCTGCACCCGCCCGCCGCCCTTCCCCGCGGGGCCCGTGACGAGGACCTCGGCGACGCGCCCGACGCGCCGCGCCAGGGCGGCGTCCGTGTGCGCGCGCTGGACCGCCTGCACGCGCTCGAGACGCTCCTGCGCCACCTCCGCGGGAACGGCGTCGCCGAACCGCGCCGCCTTCGTGCCGCGGCGCGGCGAGTAGCGGAAGAGGAACGCCGTGTCGTAGCGCACCTCGTCCATCAGGTCCAGGGTGCGCGCGAAGTCGTCGTCGCTCTCCCCCGGGAACCCGACGATCACGTCGGTGGACAGCGCGACGTCCGGCACCGCGTCCCGGAGGGCGCGCACCTTCGCGAGGTAGTCCGTCCGGGTGTACGTCCGGTTCATCCGCTCCAGAACGGCGTCGGAGCCCGACTGGACCGGCAGGTGCAGGTACGGCGGCACGCGCGGATGGGTCGCGTGGAGGCGGATCAGGTCCGCACCGAAGTCCCCGGGGTGGCTCGTCGTGTAGCGGACGCGCAGGATCCCGTCCACCTCCGCCACCCGCTCGATCAGCGCCGCCAGCCCGAGCGTCCTCCCGCGCTCGTCGAGGCCGCGGTAGGAGTTCACGTTCTGCCCGAGCAGGGTGACCTCCCGCGCACCGCCGCGCGCCGCGTCCGTGACCTCGCGCAGGACGTCGGCGACGCTCCGGCTGCGCTCGCGCCCGCGGGTGAACGGGACGATGCAGTACGTGCAGAACCGGTCGCAGCCGCGGATCACCGACACCCAGGCCGAGATCCGCTCGCGGCGCAGCGGCAGCAGCCGTTCGTACGGTTCCTCGCGGAGCAGCCGCGCGTGCACGCGCCGGCCGCGGCCGGCGTCGAGGTCGTCGAGGATCGCCGGCAGCTCGCGGTAGCCGTCCGGGCCCACGACGAAGTCCACGCCCCCGGACCGGCGCAGCAGCTCGCCCTTGAGCTCCTGCGCCATGCAGCCGGCGACCCCCAGCCGCAGCGCCGGACGCTCGCGGCGCAGCGCCTGCAGCTGCCCGATCCGTCCGAGGACGCGGATCTCGGCGTGCTCGCGGATCGCGCACGTGTTGAGCAGGATCACGTCGGCCGCCTCCGGCGAGGGCGCCGGTGCGAGGCCGTGGTCGGCGAGGATGCCGGCCGCCAGCTCGCCGTCGGCCGCGTTCATCTGACAGCCGTAGGTCTCGACGTAGAACGTGCGTCGCGGTTCCATCGGACGTCGGGGCGGACGGTCGGAGCGGTTCGGGAGAGGGTGGGGGCGGCGTGGCGGCCGGCGGGCGGCCGCGGGATTCGTCTCAGGACAGGCTAGGGACGGGGACCCGCTAGCGGTAGGAGAACTTGTCGCGCAGCGCGCCCGACGGGAGCCACGCCTCGCGCGGCCACCGTGCCGCGACCTCGGTCTCGAGCTCCCGGCGCTCCGCGTCGTCGAGCTCGCCCCGCACGCCGATCGCGCGCTGCATCTCGGGCGACGGGACCTCGTCGCCGCGCTGCGACACCTCGACCTCGACCCCGTCCACCGCCCACTCCTTCTCGCGGGCCAGCCGCAGGATCCCCACCGCGGTCGCGGCGGCGAACCCGCCGAGCAGCACCTCGAGCGGCGTGGGGCCCAGGCCGTCGCCGCCGCCCCCGGGCGGGCGGTCGGCGAGCCAGCGGTGCTCGCGCGCGGCGAGCTCCTGCACCAGCCGCTGGCGGGAGGCCGATCGGACCCGCACGACCGCCGCGGCCTCCGATCCGTCCGGCGACGGCGGGGCGCCGGCCGGGACCGCCGCGCCGCCGCTCACGGCGCTCCGCGCGCGGTCGGGAACCCCGCCGCCTTCCACCCCAGGAGGCCGGCCCGCATGTCCTTCACGTTCGTGTAGCCCAGGGTGCCGAGGAGCCGCGCCGCGTTGCGGCTGATCGGGCACGACTCCGCGATGCAGTAGACGACGATCTCGTGGTCGCGCGGCACGCCGGGGAGCGTTCCCGCGGCGGCGATCGTGGGGAGCGGCACGTTCACGGCGCCCGGCAGGTGCTCCTCGGCGTAGTCGTTCCGGCCGCGGGCGTCCACGAGCAGGAGCGGCGCCCCGGCGGCGA
>DATBJZ010000042.1:0-24549 GCA_036556125.1 Gemmatimonadota bacterium
CTGATCTTCGACTTCTCGAACGGGTGGCACGACTCGGCGAACGCGATCGCGACCGTGGTCTCGACGCGGGTGCTCTCTCCCCTCCAGGGCGTGGCGATGGCCGCGATCCTGAACTTCGCGGGGGCCTTCTCGGGGACGGCGGTCGCGGAGACGATCGGCACGGACATCGCCGACCCGGCGCACGTGAGTCAGCTCGTCATCCTCGGAGCGCTGCTGGCGGCCACGTCCTGGAACCTGTTCACGCAGATCCTGGGGCTGCCCAGCAGCTCGTCGCACGCGCTGATCGGCGGGCTCGTCGGATCCGTGCTCGCCTCCCGCGGCTCGGACGTGCTCAAGGCGGAGGGCATCGTGAAGGTGCTCTCCGCGCTCCTCCTCTCCCCGATCGCCGGGTTCGTCGCGGGCGCGTTCGTGATGTTCCTCATCTACCTCCTGTTCGGACGCGCGACGCCGACCACCGTGAACCGGGTCTTCGGAAAGGCGCAGATCCTGTCGGCGGCGATGATGGCGTTCTCGCACGGCACGAACGACGCGCAGAAGGCCATGGGCATCATCACCATGGCCCTCGTGTCGGGGGGCTACCTCTCGACCTTCGACGTTCCGTTCTGGGTCGTCGTGGCGGCCGCCTCCGCCATGGCCGCGGGAACGGCGCTGGGCGGCTGGAAGATCATCAGGACCCTGGGGATGGGGATGTACCACATGAAGCCGGTGAACGGGTTCGCCGCCGAAACCGCGGCCAGCGCCGTCCTCCTGGGCGCGGCGTCGCTCGGGGCGCCGGTCTCCACCACCCACACGATCACGAGCACGATCCTGGGGGTCGGCGCGACGCGGCGCCTGAGCGCCGTTCGCTGGGGGATCGCGGGCAAGATCGTCCTCGCCTGGGTCTTCACCCTTCCGTGCACCGCGCTGCTGGCCGCCGCCCTGGAGTTCCTGCTCGGTTTCGTGCCGCTCTGAGGGGCCCCCGTCGCTGGACGGGCAGCAACCCGCGGCGCCGGGGCGTGGTCGTCGTCGGTGCGAGGTCCGGAAACGGAAAGGCCGCAGGGCCGGTGGGCGCCTGCGGCTTTCCGGGCGAACCTGTGGTGGAGCTGATCGGGCTCGAACCGACGACCTCCTGAGTGCGATTCAGGCGCTCTCCCAGCTGAGCTACAGCCCCGCGCCCGTAAGGTAACCGCCGGGGGAGCGGGACTCAACGTGGCGCCAGGCGCCCGGCCCCTTCCTCGCCGGAGATTCGCGCACGGCCACCGTCGCGCGGTCGTCGGGCGGACCTTCGAACGGTCGAGATTCACGCGCGGCGTCGCGCGGCCGGCCTCCGTCTTCGCGGATGCCACCGGTCGGGGCCAGTGGAGCGGGAGGAGCTGACGGCGGCCCGGCCTCCCCGGTTGGTCACTCGAGGGCGCAGACCGGCGGGCACCACTCCGCCGACCGATGCGATCGGCCGGCACCGGGTCGCCGCGCTCGACGGCCAGCTCGCGGGCAGACCGGGAAGGGAGGTGAGGAGCCGGTGAAAAGCCGGTGGACAAGCCGCGACGAGGAGCTGAAAAAGTATTCGAATCGACTTTATGTAGAAGTTGACATGTCTATGTTTCTTATCAACTTGCTCGAAGGTGTTGACTCTGTGGATTCCCCTGCTATAATGGGCGCGTGTTTGGGGAGGAGGATGGGGCTCGAGGCCGCCTAGCGGCCTCGAGCCCTCGGGTGGTCGACCGAGGCCGGGCCCGCGCCCGGCTTTTTCGTTTCCCGCCGTTCTTGCCGTCGCCGCCGCGCCGGCCTCCCCCGGGCCTCCCGATCCGTCGCCCCCCTCAGCGCCCCCGGACCCAGGTCGCGGCGGCGATCCAGACCTTCCGCGGCAGAGCGAGCGCGGCACGCCGCTCGAGCACCCGCGACCCGAGCTCTTCGATTCGGTCGAGGACGTCTCCGTAGAGCCGCGCCAGGGCGGCCGGGCAGAACCGGCTCCGGCGCTCGAGGAGCGCGACCAGGCCCCTTCCATCCTCCAGCAGCCGGCGGGCGCGGCCGGCCTCGAACCGCACGAGGCGGTCGAGCTCGGGCGACGGGCGTGGCCGCGCCGCCCGCAGCATCCCCTCCCCCACGCCGAACCGCTGGAGATCCTGCCGGGGCAGGTAGACGCGGCCGCGGCGTCCATCCTCGCCCAGGTCGCGCAGGATGTTCGTGAGCTGCATTCCGAGGCCGAGGTCCACGGCGCGGGCGCGCGCGGGCGGATCCGAGCGGCCGAACACCGGCAGGCAGAGCAGCCCGACCGAGGATCCGACGTCGTAGCAATAGGCGAGCAGGTCGTCGAACGACTCGTACGCCGCCGGGACGAGGTCGCGCTCCACGCCGCGCAGCAGCGTCTCGAAGTCGCCCCGCTCGATTCCGAAGCTCCGGACCGCGTGCTGGAGGGCGCGGTCGATCGGCCGGTCCGGCGAGCCGCGGTAGACCTGATCCAGCCGCACCCGAAGCTGCCCGAGCGCCGCGGCGCCCTCGGCGGGGCCGCGGCCGTCGTCGGCGGCGTCGTCGGCGCTCCGGCAGAACGCGTAGACGGCGTGGAGCGCCCGGCGCTGGGGCGGCGGCATCGCGACGAACGCGAAGGCGAAGTTGCGGGCGCGCGCCCCCACGAGTCGTGCGGCCTGGCGGTAGCCCTCCCGCACGACGGCATCCTCGGCGCCCGACGCGCCGGCGCCGGCGGCGCGCGAATCGACGCGAGGATCCGAGGCTCCGGCGGTCGCGGTCACGCCCGGACGCGCCGTCCCCCGCCCGTCCACGCCCGCGCGCCCTCGGCCGCGAGCCACATCGCGAGCGACGCGCGCGGCACCCGCACGCGCTCCCGCAGGACGTCGTCGAGCCTCGATTCCAGGCGGTCCAGGATGCCCGTTCCGCCCCTGACGAAGAGCCGCAGGACGGCGCGACGACGGCCGGTGAACGCCTCCGGCAGACGGCGGCCCCGCTCGAGCATCGTCCGGGCCCTGTCGATCTCGAAGCGGAGGAGCTCGCGGACCCGCGGGGCGGGCCGTCCCGTGATCAGATCGAGCTCCGCCACCCCGAAGCGCTCCAGATCCTCGAGCGGCAGGTAGACCCGGCCGCGCAGCCGGATGTCGTCGCCGGCGCCCTGGATGTGGTTCGCGATCTGGAGTCCCGTGCAGACCGCGTCGGAGCTCTCGTGGAGCGCCTCGTCGTCGCGGCCGAACAGCCGGAGGACGATGCGGCCGATCGGATTCGCCGAGAGGCGGCACGACCCGAGGAGATCCGCCATTGTTCTGTAGCGGGACTGCTTCTGGTCCAATCGGTTGGCGTCGATCATATCAAGGAATGGTTGAAGCGGCAGATCGTGGCCTCGGATGGTCTCGGCCGTCTCGCGGAGGATGCGGCGGCGCGGATCGACGGCGTCCGCGGAGGGCACCGAGCCGCCGCGGACCCCGGCGGCCGCCGGTCCGCGGCTGCCGCCGGATCCGAGGGCGTCACGGAGCCCCGCTTCCCACGCGTCCAGCACCTCGAGCCGCTCGGCCGGCGTCGCGGCGCCCTCGTCGCCCAGGTCGTCCGTCGTGCGCGCGAAGGCGTACACCCGCGCGAGCGGGAGGCGGAGCTCGCGCGGAAGGACCCAGCTCACGACGGGGAAGTTCTCGTAGTGCGACCGGGCCAGCCGGATCGCCGCGGGCGGGGCCCCGGCTCCGGCGTTCATCTCAGCAGCTCCTCGAGGTCGGCCGCGTGCCCGTCCACGAAGGCGCCGTAGTCGTTCACCTGCGGCTCCGCCCGGACCTCGCCGCGGAGGTCGCGCAGCCGGTTCTCCTCCTCGAGCCGCAGGGCCCGCCGCGCCGGCGAGCCCAGATGATAGAGCGTGGCGAGCACCCCCGGGCGGCGGGCGAGGTCCACGCCGGCGTACCGGGCGTACGCCTCCTGCGCGTCGAGGAGGAGGACGGCGGCGTACTCGAGGGAGCCGGCGGGCGTGAGGACGGCGGTCACCAGCTCCTCGAGCGTCCGCTCCGCCCTTCCCTGCAGCCGAGCCAGACGGCGCTCCTGAAAGAACGCGTTGCGGAACGACACCTGTGCGGGGCCGACGCTCCACAGGTAAGGGCTCTTCAGCATCTCGAGACCCGGCTCCTCGCCTTCGGCGAGCCTCTGACGGTATTCCGTCTCCTGCTCCGCGGCCCAGGCCCGGAGGTCGCCCTCGGAGAGGCTGCTCAGGTAGACCCGGAACACCGCATCCACCACGGCGTCGTGGCGGTCGTGGAGGAGCGTCTGTTCCGCCGCGACGACCCCGGCGAGCGCCACCGCGGGCACGCCGAGATCCGCCGCGGTTCGCCGGATCAGGTCCCTGTGATCGCGCACCCACTGCGCGGCGCGCGGGGCGAGCGGGGCCACCCCGGCGGCCGCGTCGGCCCGCGCGACCCCGGCGGCCTGCGGGTCGCCCGCGAGCGCCGGGCCGGGCCGGAGTCCGGAGGGGTCCTCCCCGGCGGGGATCAGGGCGCGGAGCGCGAGCGCGAGCGCCGCGGCGGCCGCCGCGACCACGGCGAGGGCCGGACGGCTCACCGGCTGCTCGGCGCGAGCGTCCGGCGTCTCCGGCGCGGAGCGGGGCCGGCCGGGCGCCGCGCGTCGGGACCCGCGTGCCGGCGCGGAGCGGGGCCCCCCGACCGCCGCGCGTCGGGATCCGCGAGCCTGCGGAGGCGGCCCACGTTCACGGGATCCATCTCCACACCGTCACGGATCTTCGGCAGCTCGCAGACCTTCGGCACGTCGCGGAGCGCCGGATCCCGCATCAGGAGAGAGAAGGCGGAGCGTCCGAGCCGCCCCTCCCCCACGTGCGCGTGGCGGTCCCGCCGTGAGCCGAGCTCGTCGCGGCTGTCGTTGGCGTGGACGAGATGGAGCCGGCGGAGTCCGACCGTCGCGTCGAACGCAGCCCAGGTCGCGGCATACGTCCGGGGCGTGCGCAGGTCGTAGCCGGCGGCGAACGCGTGACAGGTGTCGAGGCACGCCCCGAAGCGGGACGCCGGTTCGAGGCGCCCGAGGAGGTCCGCGAGCGCCTCGAACCGGCTGAACGGACCCGCCGCCGCGGTCTCGAGCAGGATCCGCGGCCCGGTCCGCGCGTGGAGCGCCACGATTCGATTGAGCGCCTCCGACACGCGGAGCGCCGCCTCGTCCGGAGGGCAGCCGGGATACGCGCAGGGATGGATCACGACGCCGTCCAGGCCGAGCGCCGCCGCGCGCTCCAGCTCGGAGAGGAACGAGGCCAGCGACTTCCGCAGCAGGTCCGGCTCGCGGTGACCGAGACGGACGAGATACGAGTCGTGGGCGAACGCGGCCCGGATCCCCGCCGCCGCGCGCTCGGACCGGAAGCGCGCGGCCTCGTCCGCGGTGAGCGGCCGCGCGGCCCATCGCCGAGGGCTGGAGGTGAAGAGCTGGATCGCGGAGAGCCGCAGCGCCCGAGCGCGCCGAAGGGCCTCCAGGAGACCGCCGGCCGTGGAGACGTGGACGCCGACGTGCGGCTCGGCGGCGGCGGGGCTTCGCTCCCTGGCGCCGCGGGCCGGCGCCGGACCGCGGCCTTCCGCGGGGGATCTCACGGCGACGGTCATGAACCGCGTACGTTAACCCGCGTCCAAACCCGCCGCCATCCGGCGCGGGCGCGACCGGCAGGTTCCCTTCACCACTCGACCCGGCCGTCTTGGCCCGAGGCCGTGGCCCGGTAGATTCCCGCGATGCGTCTCTACGAGGCGATCCTCTCGGCCCTCCACTCGCTCCGGGCCAACAAGCTCCGTTCGTTCCTCACGCTGCTCGGGATCATCATCGCGGTGGTCTCGATCACCGCGGTGGTCACGGTCATCCAGGGCCTGAACGACAAGGTGACGGACCTCTTCACCGGCCGCGGCGCCGACGTCTTCGAGGTGGACAAGGTCGGCGAGATCGTGATCACCCGCGCCGAGTGGGAGCGCCTCCGCCGGCGGCCCGACCTCACGGTGCGGGACGCGGAGGCCCTGGCGCGGCAGGGCGAGGCCATCCGCTACGTGAGCGCCAGCGTGGAGGACGTGGCCCGCGTGGCCTACCGCGAGCGCGTGATCGAGGCGGCCGACGTCCAGGGCCTGGGCCGCGAGTACAGCTTCCTCGCCGAGTTCGAGATCGACCGCGGCCGGCACATGAGCCCCAGCGAGGTGGCGCGCAGCGCCGCGGTGGCCGTCGTCGGCCCCCAGGTGGCCGAGGAGCTCTTCCGCGGCGAGGACCCGCTCGGCAAGCGGATCCGCGTCGGCTCGGGCGCGTTCACGATCGTCGGCGTCGCGAAGGAGCGCGGCTCCACCTTCGGAGTCAGCCAGGACAGCTTCGTCGCCATCCCGATCGGCGCGTTCCAGAAGATGATCGGCCACCGGCGCAGCGTCACGATCGCCGTGAAGCCGGTCTCGCCCGACCGTCTCCAGGACGCGATCGACGAGACGCGGCTCCTGCTGCGGGCGCGCCACGGGCTGCGGCCCGGCGACGAGGACGACTTCGGAATCGTCACCACCGAGGGGCTGCTCACGCTCTACCGCAGGATCACGACCGGCGTCTACTCGGCGCTCGTCGGGCTCGTGGCGATCTCGCTCCTCGTGGGCGGCATCGTGGTGATGAACATCATGCTCGTGTCGGTGACGGAGCGGACCCGGGAGGTGGGGATCCGCAAGGCGCTCGGCGCGCGGCGGCGCGACATCCTGATCCAGTTCCTGATCGAGGCCGTGATCCTCTCGGCCGCGGGCGGGCTGGTGGGGATCGTGGGCGGCTACGGGATCGCCCTCCTCGTGTCGGCGGCGACGCCGCTGCCCTCGTCCCTCCAGTGGTGGTCGGTGGCCCTCGGCATCGTCCTCTCCTCGGGCGTCGGGATCTTCTTCGGGATCTGGCCGGCGCTCAAGGCGGCCCGGCTGCGTCCCATCGAGGCGCTGCGCTACGAATGACGGAGCGCTCGCGCGTGGACGCGATCTGGCCGCCGCGCCGCTCGCGCGTGGACCTGGGCGAGGCCTTCGCCTCGGCGCTGGCGAGCCTCCGCACGGCCAAGCTGCGCTCGTTCCTCACCGTGCTCGGGATCCTGATCGGCGTCACGACGATCGTCGGGATGACCTCGCTCGTGCGCGGCCTCGACCGGAGCGTCACCGGATCGATCGAGAGCTTCGGCTCGACGAACCTGTTCCTGCGCAAGTGGGGCGGGCGGATCGTGAACAGCGACCGCGAGTTCCAGGCGCTCGAGGCGCGCCCCGACATCACCGAGGACGACGTGCGGATCCTCGCGCGGCGGATCCCCACCATCGAGAAGATGGACCTCCTGCTGGGCACCGGTCCCGAGCAGAAGCAGGCGACGCTGCGGTACCGGAACAGCCGCGCGCCCGATCTTCCCGTGCTGGGCGTGTCGGAGACCTACCTCGAGCTCAACGACTCCGAGATCGCGAACGGGCGGATGTTCACGGCCGGAGAGGTGCGCGCCGCGCGCCGGGTCGTGCTCCTGGGACCCGCGGTCGCCGAGGTGCTCTTCCCGCACGTGGACCCCGTGGGCAAGCGGATCCGCATGGCCGGCCTGCCGTACACCGTCCTCGGCGTCCTCCAGAAGAAGGACCTGACCCTGTTCCTGATGAACGAGGACCGGCGCGTGATCATCCCGTGGACGGCGTACCGCCGCGACTTCGCCGACGAGGACGACACGCTGATGGCGATGATCCAGCCGGCCAGCCCGGAGCTCTTCGAGGAGACGCGCAGCGCGGTCATCGCGATCATGCGCCTGCGCCACGGGCTCGCGCACGACGAGGAGAACGACTTCGACGTGCTCGATTCGCGGGACTTCCTGGACCTCTGGAACCAGATCTCCGGGGCCGTGTTCCTGGCCATGATCGTGATCTCGTCGATCGGCCTGATGGTGGGCGGGATCGGCGTGATGAACATCATGCTCGTCTCGGTGACCGAGCGGACGCGGGAGATCGGCGTGCGCAAGGCGGTCGGCGCGCGGCGCCGCGACGTGCTGCTCCAGTTCCTGGTGGAGGCCGTGATCCTGACGCTCGTGGGCGGAGTGGCGGGCGTGGTGTTCGGGACCCTGCTGGCGGTCGGCGCGGCGGGGCTCGTGAACTTCCCGCTCGCCATCCCGCCGTGGTCCTACGCGGTGGGCGTCGGGTTCTCGTCGCTGATCGGCATCGTCTTCGGGATCTTCCCCGCCAACAAGGCGGCGCGGCTCGATCCGATCGAGGCGCTGCGGTACGAGTGAGCGCGGGGCAGAGCACGCCGCCCTCCGTCCCGGACCCGGTGGCGCTCGCGGAGCGCCCGACCCGGCCGGCCCGCCGGACCCCGCCTCTCGCCCGCCTGATGGCGGCTGAGCGTCGCGTGATCGCCGCCCACCGCACGCCCGCCGCCGTCCAGCGCTGGCTCCGCTCCCTCGCGTACAACCGCGAGGACGAGGGGAAGAACGCCCGCACCCTGCGCGGCGTCGTCCGCACCGGCTCGGCGCACTGCCTCGAGGCCGCGCTCGCCGCCGCCGCGGTCCTCGACCAGCACGGCTGGCCGCCGCTCGTCCTCGACCTCGAGTCCCAGGACCAGCTGGACCACGTGCTGTTCCTGTATCGCGTGGGGGGGCGCTGGGGGACGGTCGCGAAGAGCCGGGACGCCGGGCTCCACGGCCGGAAGCCCGTGTTCCGCAGCCTGCGCGACCTGGTTTGGAGCTACGCCGATCCCTACGTGGACGGCTCGGGGAGGATCGTGGGCTACGGCGTGGCGGACCTGGACGAGCTCGTGCGAGCGGACTGGCGCCTGGCGGAGGGAAACGTGTTCAGCGTGGAGCGCGCGCTGCTCCGGATGCCGCACCGCCGGTTCGCCACGTCGGACGCGCGCTACGAGCGGACGCTGGCCCGGTACGTCGCGTTCCGCGAGCAGTACCCGCACGCGCCGGCGACGTACTACCGGGAGCGGAAGACCTGGCTGTAGCGAGCATCGGCGGCGGGGACGCGTGCGCCGCTGGGAGTCGGTGACGGGAGCCGCCGCGCCTTCGCGCCGCCCTCAGTGGGAGCGGACCGCCCCTTCGGGAGCGCCCCCCAGCAGCGCGTGCCGCCGCCCCACGCGCTCGAACGCCGCGAGCGCGCGCTCCATCTCCGGCTCGGTGAGCGCGGCCGAGACCTGGACCCGCAGCCGGGCCTCGCCCTTGGGCACGACGGGATAGCCGAAGCCCGAGACGTAGACGCCGTCCTCGAGGAGCTCGCGCGACATCGCGATCGCGAGCGCCGTCTCCCCCACGATGATCGGGATCACGGGGTGGATGCCGGGCTTCACGTCGAAGCCCAGCGCCGTGAGCCGGTCGCGGAACCAGCGCGTGTTCCGCCGCAGCCGCTCGAGCAGCGAGGGGTCCTCGTCGACGAGCTCGAAGGCGCGGATCGCCGAGGCGACGAGCGGCGGGGGAAGGGAGTTGGAGAAGAGGTACGGCCGCGAGCGCTGCCGGAGGACGTCGACCAGCGGCTGGGGGCCGGCCACGAAGCCCCCGACGGCGCCTCCCAGCGCCTTCCCCAGCGTGCCGGTCACGACCGGGATGCGGCCGTGGATCCCCTGCTCCTCGGCCGTGCCGCGACCCGTGGCGCCCAGCACGCCCGTCGCGTGGCTGTCGTCCACGGCCAGGGTCGCGCCGTGGCGTTCGCAGACCTCGAGGAGCTCCGGCAGCGGCGCAAGCTCCCCCTCCATCGAGAACACCCCGTCGGTGATCACCATCCGGTGCCGGCTCGCGTCCTCCGAGAGCTGGCGGTCCAGCTCGCCCACGTCCGCGTGGCGGTAGCGCCAGCGCTTCGCCTTGCAGAGCCGGATGCCGTCGATGATCGACGCGTGGTTCAGCTCGTCGCTGAACACCGCGTCCTCCTCGGTGAGCACGGTCGCGAACAGGGCCTCGTTCGCGTTCCAGCACGACGTGTAGAGGATCGCGTCGTCGGTCTCGAAGAACGCGGCGATCGTCCCCTCGAGCTCGCGGTGCAGGGTCTGCGTGCCGCAGATGAAGCGCACCGAGGCCATGCCGTGGCCGAACTCGCGGAGCCCCTCCGCGGCGGCCTCGACGACCCGGGGGTCGTTGGCGAGCCCCAGGTAGTTGTTCGAGGTGAGCATGACGACCGGCTCACGCCGGCCGTCGATCGCCACCTCGGAACCCTGCGGCCCGGCGAGCGGGACCTCGACCTTGAGCGTCCTCGCCTCGGCCAGCCCAGCGAGCTCCGCGCGCAGCGTGTCGAGGAGGCCGGCCCTCGGGCGCGTCACCACGCCCCCCTGCCGTCGGGGTAGAACACGACCTTCAGCGCCTCGTGCCGGTCGAAGAGGTCCATGCCCTCGATGAACCGGTCGAGCGAGGGAAACTCGTGGGAGACCACGAACTCGACGTCCAGCCCCGACGTGAGGAGGTCGAGCATCCGGTTCCAGGTGGAGAACATCCTCCGCCCGATGATCGCGTTGAGCGTGACGCCCTTGAAGATCAGGTCGTGCGTGTAGTCGTCGAACGCGACCGTCCTGCGGCTGGGGATGCCGAGCAGGTTCATCCGCCCGCCGTGGCGCAGCAGGCGCAGCCCCAGGTTGATCGCGGGCTCCGCCCCCGACATCTCGAGGACCAGGTCCACGCCGCCGCCGCTGCGGTCGAGAACCTCGGTCACCGTGTCCGCCGCCGCCTCGCCGGACGTCGAGAGCGCCCGCACGTTCGATGCCCCCGCGCCGCGCGCCCAGCCCCGCGCCTGCTCGAGCGCGCGGTCGCTCACGTCGAGCACGTAGATCTCGCCGGCGGCGAGGTGGCGCGCGATCGCCGTCGCCATCGCTCCGATGGGACCGTAGCCCAGGATCGCGACACGCGCGCCGCCCAGCTGCTCGTCCTCGACGGTGTGCACGGCGTTGCCGAGCGCGTCGAGGAAGGAGCAGACGCGCAGCGGGATCGTCCGGTCGAGGCGGATCACGTTCCGGGCCGGCACCTTCACGTACTCCGCGAAGCAGCCGTCGGCGTGGAAGCCGAGGATGCGGGTGTTCGGGCAGACGTGCTCCCGCCCGGTTCGGCAGAGCCGGCAGGTGCCGCACGTGACGTGCATCTCCGCGCTCGCGGCGTCGCCCCGCGAGAGGTCGGGCCGCCCTGCCTCGCGCCCGATCTCCACGACCTCGCCGCTGAACTCGTGTCCGTAGATCCGCGGCGGCTGGACGGTCTTCCGGATCGGCGGGTCCCAGTGGAAGATGTGCCGGTCGGAGCCGCAGATGGACGTGGCGCGGACCCGCAGCAGCACCTCGTCGGGACCGATCCGCGGCACCGCCACGTCGCGGACTTCGGTGCCGGCGGGACCCGGCTCGGGCGCGGTCTTCACGACCGCGCGCATCCGCTCGGAGCCGGCCGCGCGCCTCCCGACGGATCCGCGTTGCGCCGGGTGCGTGGCGGGCGCGGGCAGCGGCAGCGTGGCGGACGTCGCCGGGTCAGGCACCGGCGCGGGCCACCGCCGGGGTGGGCACGGACGCCGGCGTCTCGTCGGCCGCCTCGAGGAACCGCTCGGCGTCCATCGCGGCGCGGCACCCGGCACCGGCGGCCGTCACGGCCTGGCGGTAGTGGCGGTCGTGGACGTCGCCCGCCGCGAAGACGCCGGGGACGCTCGTGCGCGATCCCTCGTGCAGGACGATGTACCCCAGGTCGTCCATCTCCAGCTGGCCGGCGAAGACCTCGGTGTTCGGCACGTGGCCGATCGCGACGAACAGGCCGTGCAGCTCGAAGCGGCGCTCGGCCCCGGCCATCAGGTCGCGGAGCGTGACGGCATCGAGCCCCGCCTCGCCGTGCACCGCCGTCACGACCGTGTTCCAGTGGAACTCGATCCGTGGGTTCGCGAACGCGCGTTCCTGCATGATCTTCGAGGCGCGCAGCTCGTCCCGCCGGTGGAACACGTGCACGCGCGAGGCGAACCGGGTGAGGAACAGCGCCTCCTCCATCGCGGTGTCCCCGCCCCCCACGACCCCCACGACGCGTCCGCGGTAGAAGAAGCCGTCGCACGTCGCGCACGAAGAGATGCCGCGGCCGACGAGCTCCCGCTCGCGCGGGAGACCCAGCCAGCGGGCGCTGGCGCCCGACGCGATCACGAGCGCCCGCGTCAGGTGTTCCTCCTCGTCCACGCGCAGGCGGAACGGCCGCCGGGAGAGATCGGCCCGCCGGAGCTCGCCGCGCATCACCTCGGCGCCGAACCGCTCCGCCTGCTCCCGCATCCGACGGATCAGATCGGGCCCCTGGATGCCCTCCGGGAAGCCCGGGAAGTTCTCGACGTCGGTCGTGAGCCCCAGCTGGCCGCCCACCTCCGGGCCCTCGACGACGAGCGGCCGCAGTCCGGCCCGCGCGGCGTAGACGGCCGCGGTCAGCCCGGCGCAACCCGATCCAACGATCACGACCTGCCGCACGGGTCCTCCAGGGTGTGCCGCCGGGCTCATCCGGCACACGAGCCGGCGGCGGAGCGGCAAGATAGGCAGCCCGGCTGCGGGGTCGCCAACGGCCGGGGGACGGGCCGTCCACGGCGCGTCGCACCGGTCCGAGCGGCGGCCTAAGCTTCGACGCACGCGCCCGTCCGTCCCGGAATCGGGACGTGGATTTCCCGGTCGCGCAGGACTTTCACGGTCGGCTGCCGTTCCGGCGTGTAAAAACTTCTTCGGCTTGGCTCCCGTACGCGCGATTCGCCCGGGGACTTCCCCCGGCCTGGAGCTTGCTCGTCCCCGGACACTCAACCTTCGGCACTTGCGCGGCGGACCCTCCACCGGGGAGCGGAACCGATGACATACGAGATGCACAAGGACGAGATCGTCCTCCACCTCACCTGGGACGAGGTGGAGAAGCTGCCGGCCACCCTCCCGATCCGCTGGAAGATCGGCGTGGGCTACGTGATGCCGCCGAGCGGCGCGCTGCTCGCGCGCGTGCGCCGGGCCCTCGCGCAGCCCTTCAAGCCGAGCGCCGCCGCCTAGTCGTCGACCGGCTTCGCACGTCCGGACCGCGGGGCCCGCACAGCGGGCGGCGCTCCCGGCCCGGACCGAGCCGGTCCTGTCCCGCCGGAGGTCGTCACGCTTCAGCCAGGCGCGACGACGCTCCGGCGGGCCGCCCGAAAATGCGAACGGCCGCACGACACCGTGCGGCCGTTTCGCTTGTGACTGCCGGGAGCGACACCCGGAGTCTCCGTTCGAGCACGGACCCGACGGATCCGCGCCTCGCGGGACCCCGGATCCCTCCGACGCCTGCGCCGGCGGTCGCGAATCGGACCGCCGCGACCTAGAAGCGCCCGCCCCCTCCCACGTAGAACTTCGCGCCTTCGCCGCCGACGGCGGCCCCGATCCTGGCGACGACGTCGTTCGGCACGACGATCCGGAGCTCGGTGCCGTAGGACTGCTCCATGTCCCCGAACTCGACGTCGTCGGTGATGTCGCGGTACACGCCCGCGGACTCGGCGAAGAGGGAGGCGTCCACGGCGACGAGCCCCGCGTTCTCCGTCCAGACCCTGCGACGGAACTCGGCGGCGCCGTAGAGCAGGTCGTTGTCCTGGAACCGGAAGCTCGAGAAGCTCCGCAGCAGGCTCCCGCCGCCGATGCTGGACAGGTAGTAGAAGGGCACGAGCGGCTGCCCGTGCAGCGGATCCTGGTGGACCCCGAAGATCCGGACGGCGATCACGCGGGTTTCGTCGGGGAGCGGCAGGTAGCCCGCGAACTCGCCGCCGAACCGGTTCCAGTCGAAGGGCGTGTCGCCCACCCCGCGGAACGCGTCGAAGGACCCGGCGACCAGCGCGCCGCGCGAGGGGTTCCCCGAGTTGTTGCGGCTGTCGAAGGCCACGAACGCGCCGCCCTGGGCGTAGTCGCTCTCCTCGCCGGACACGCCCGGCAGGATGAAGTCTCCGTCCGGGTCGTCCAGCAGGCTGTCGCCGAACACCTCGGTGATGTCGTCGAAGTCGTCGTTCTTGCCGGGCAGGATGTTGTTCTTGCGGTAGCCGCCGCGGAGGCCGACGCGCACGTTCCGGGCGGGATCGATCTGGCCGTCGCCGAGGATGCGGAACTCCTCCTGCCGGTAGTCGGTCTCGGAGTCCTCCGGCGTGCCCATCCCCAGGCCCGAGAACTCGTCCTCGGTGTCGAGGTCGTAGGTGAACTGCGCGCGCGCGTACCGCGACCCCGCGGTGTTCCGGAGCCCGAGAAAAGCGGAGTGCTCCTGGTAGCCCTTCGTCGTGGCGCCCACGGACGCGCCGGCCCACACGGGCTCGTCGAAGTGGACGTAGCCCACCTCCAGGCCCACGCCGGAATTCGAGCCGAGACTGCCGGGCTCGATGTCGAACCCCCCCACCGATCCGGGTCCGCCGTCCAGCAGGCCCTGCTCGGCACCCCACTCGAGGAGCGGCGACAGGACGTAGGCGGCGCCGAGGTGCAGGCCGAAGAGCACGGCCTCGGCGCCCGTGAGGTTCGCGGGCGCGAGCTCCTCCTGCGGCTCCTCCGGCTCCGGCGAGAGCGCGGCTTCGAGGGGTGGCTGCTGCGCGGCCGCCGATCCGGCGGCGAGGGCGACGAGCAGGGCCGCGGCTCCCACCACGCGGCCGCACCAGGTCGGGAAGCGCTGGGCCATCACGGATCCTCCGTGCGAGTCGCGACGTCAGGGACGAGCCTCGGCCGCCGAGGACCCGACCGAGGCCCCCGGCGCGGGCGCACGTCCGGCCGGGGGCCGGAGAACCGCGCGCCGTGCGGCGGGCGGCGTGAACCTACCTCACCGGTCGGAACTGTCAATCGAAGGACGCTCGGAGAGCGCGATCTCCCCCGTCACCTCCACGTGGCCGAGCCCCTCGACCGTGACGGTGGCGCGGGCGGGCAGGACTTCGTTCCCGCGCAGCCGGCCCGCCTCGATCGCGTCCCGCACCGCGCCCTCGATCTCGCGCTGCGAGGTGACGCCGACCTTCTTCAGGAACCGGCGGACGGAAAGGTTGAAGACCTCCTCGTTCACCGTGGCCTCCGGGTTGTGGGAATCGGAGCGGCGCGGCGGCCCGCCCGTCAGCCGGCGTGGCCGGGCGCCCAGACGACGACGTCCTGCCGCCGGGAGAAATGCAGGGTGTCCGGCGGCCCGTTCAGCTGGATTCCGGTCGGCGCCATCGTGTTGACCTCGAACGTCGCCTCCGCCTCCTGCAGCGGCCAGGGGCGGTGATGGATGTCGGCGAACGTCACGCGTTCCCCGTCCACCGTGTAGAGACGGTAGCGCTCCGTGAGGAAGTGCTCGCGCGAGCCGGGCCGGGGAGGGACCGGCTCCCCCACGGGGGCGTAGACGACGCGGAGCTGCCAGCGGTCGGAGGGCTCCCCGAGCCGGCGGCTCGCGAAGCGGATGGACCCGTGCGCGCGCGCGACCGTCATCCCGGCGGCCTGATACGGCAGGCGGTAGAGCCGGCGCGCCGCCGCCACGGCGAGGCGGTTCCCCGCGTCCAGGCTGAAGAACCAGACGCCGGGGCGGCCGCCGAACGTCACGTAGGTCCGCACGTTGATCTCGGGGAAGCTCGACACGCCGGGAAGCGGCGGAACGCCGCGCGGACGCAGACCGGTCACCCGGAACGGCGTGACGCCGAGCCAGCCCGTCCCCTCGAAGAGGTCCAGCTCCAGCGGCGCCGGGACCTTCTCGCGCAGGAGCGCCGGGGCCACCCGCCAGTGCGCGAAGAGCAGGTCCTCCCAGGTCTGCCCCATCACCCACGGCCTGGAGGGCGGCGGCCAGGGCCGGTGCGCGGTCGCCTCGAGGGAGCGCGCCTGCCGCAGGGCGGCGGGTCCGCGCGTTGCGCGCTCGGCGACGGTCATGTTCCACGATGGAGGAGCCGCGGAGGCGCCGCCACGGCGACTTCCGCCGAGGACGACGAGCGCCACGCGCTCACCCGCCGGCGGCTCCGGAGCGGCGACCGGGCTACTCGAGCCCCTCCACGCGCGGCGGCCAGTCCTTCCGCAGCAGCCTCGACAGCGCGCGATCGGCGAGGAGCCGACCCCCGGTCTGGCAGCGCGCGCAGTAGTTCGTCTCGTTCTCGGCGTGGACGATGCGCTGGACGGGGGCGCCGCAGTCGGGGCACGGCTGCCCGTACCGCCCGTGGACCGCCATGTCGGGGCGGAAGGCCGTCACCTTCTCCGGGAAGCCCGGCGTCTCGCGCCGGAGCCGGCCGACCCACTCCTCGAGCGTCCCGCGGACCGCGCGGTGCAGGCGCTCGGTCTCCGCCGCCGAGAGCCGCCGGGTGAGCCGGAGAGGAGACAGCTTCGCGCGGTGCAGGATCTCGTCCGCGTAGGCGTTTCCGATCCCGCTCAGGAGTCGCGGGTCGGTGAGCGCGCCCTTGAGCGTCCGGTTCTCCTGCGTCAGCGCCCGGCGGAAGTCCTCGAGGTCCGCCTCCAGCGGCTCGAGGCCGCCGGGGTCGAGCGCGCGCACGCCTTCTTCCCCGCGCACCACGTGGAGCGAGGCGCGCTTCTTCGTGCCGGCCTCGGTGAGGAGGAGAGTCCCGGCCGGGAAGTCGAAGGCGGCGAGCCCCACGCGGCCCGGTACGGCCGCGCCTCGCTCGCGCCAGCGCAGGCGTCCCGCGACCCTCAGGTGCAGGACCAGGAAGAGGTCGCCCTCGAGCCCGAAGACCAGCCGCTTGCCGAGACGCCGCAGCTCCACCACGCGCTTCGCTTCGACCTCGCGGAGCGGGGGCTCCACGGTCCGGACGAGGAACGGGCTCGCCACGCGCGCGCGCTCGACGGGCCTGCCGAGCACGAGCGGCCGCAGCCTCTCGAGGTAGAGCTCGACGTCCGGGAGCTCCGGCACGCGGCGTCAGCCGCCTCCCTCCGCCCTCCGCCGGAACGCCTCGCGCCAGCCGGGCGAGAGGGCCTCGATCAGCGCCGCGCGGGCCGCCCCTTCGAGGTCGTCGCGATCCAGGTACATCAGGCGGCTCGCGTCGCGCACGCTCAGACCGCCCGCGCCGCGGGCCGTGCGCTCGATGGGGTCGCCCGCGCGCAGGACGCCCTCCTCGAGCACGCGCAGGTAGAAGCCCACGCGTCCGCTCTCGAGGAACGGCTTCTGGATCCGTCCCGTGCCCATCCGGACGCCGAACTTGAAGCACGGCGTTCGCGGCTGGCTCACCTCGAGGAGCGCGGACCCCGCGCGCAGCCTGTCCCCGATCGCGACCTCGTCCTCGAGCAGGCCCTCGACCGTGAGGTTCTCCCCGAACTGCCCGGGCGGCAGCGGCTCCTCGCGCCCGAGCCAGGCCTGCCAGTGCGCGTAATGCTCCCGGGGGTAGGCGTACACCGCCTTGTCCACCCCGCCGTGCACGCGCAGGTCGGCCTGCGCGTCCCCGTCCAGGTTGAGCCGGCGCACCGCGACCGGTCCGCGGACCGGATCCTTGAAGATGGACGTGCGGACGCGCCTGCCGCGCCACGCCAGATCGCGGGGCTGCCCGACGTTGACCGAGACGACCTTCACCGTACCCTCCTGGGGCGTCTTGTCGCCGGCTTCGTCGCCGGCACCGGCGGCGACGGCGGCCGATCCTCCCCCTGGCCCGCCGTCGGCAGCAACACGGTACGCAACCCGACCACCGGCGGCATCCCGGCCCCTGCGGATTTGCTGATTTCCATCCCCCTCCGGGGTAGTTTCGCTATCCACAGCCACCACCCACCCAGGAGAGCGTTCCGCGATGACCTGGAAGAAGGTGCTCGTCGCGACCGATTTCTCGGCGCCGGCGCGGGTCGCCCTCCGTTCGGCGCAGGCGCTCGTCGCCGCGGCCGGGGGCACGATCCAGCTCGTGCACGTGCTGTCGCCGCTGCCGCCGCGCTACAAGCTCCTCATCGGGAGCTTCGGCGTGCCCGACCTCGACCGCGAGCGCCTGACGGTGGCGGAGCGCGAGATGGAGCGGCTGTGCCGCCGCGTGCGCTCCGGCCGGACCGCGATCGAGGGCTTCGTGCGCTCGGGCGTCCCCTGGCGCGAGATCCTGGGTGCGACGGAGGAGTGCGAGAGCGAGCTCGTGTGCCTGGGGAACTCGGGCCACTCGCGGCTCGAGCGGCTCCTGCTCGGCTCCACCGCCGAGAACGTGGTGCGCCGGTCCGCGATTCCGGTGCTGATCACCCGCCGCGCCGCCCTCCGAAGCATCGAGCGGGTCCTGCTGCCCGTGGATCTCGGGCCGGCGTCCGAGCGCGCGATCCGGTTCGCCCTGGAGCGGCTTCCCCGCAAGGCACGGCTCGACGCGTTCTTCGTCGTGCCGCCTCCTCCCCCGCTCGACCCGCTGATGATGAACCTCGTCGCCGATCCGAAGGCCCTGGAGACGGAGCTGCGGACCTGGCTCGCGAGGATCGGCGCGACGCGGGTGAAGCCGGCGGTGCGGGTCCTGGGGGATCCCGCGCACGAGATCCTGCAGCGCGCGCGCCGTTCGCGGGCGGACCTGATCGTGATCTCGACGCACGGCCGGCAGGGCCTGGCCCACCTGTTCCTCGGCAGCGTCGCGGAGAAAGTCGTGCGCTACGCCGAGCGTCCGGTGCTCGTCCTTCCCGGACCCGGGCGGGAGCGCCGTTGAGCTCCGGCCCCTTCCTCGTCGCCACCGACTTCTCGCCCGCGGCCGAGGCGGCGCTCGCGCACGCGGCGGCGCTGGCGTCGCGCACGGGCGCCCGCCTCTGCATCGGCCACGTCGCCGTTCAGGAGCCGCTGCTCCCCGGCGAGGAGGAGCTCACGCCCGCCTGGGGCGACCTCCTCGCGCGCCGCCTGCGATCCGCGCGCGCCCGGCTCGACGCGATCGAGCGGAGCCTGGGCGGGCCGTTGCGGGTCGCCACGGTCGTGACCGACGCGGACTCGGCGGCGCGCGGGGTGATGGATCTCGCGCGCGAGCTGGGCGCGGAAGCCATCGTCCTGGGCACGCACGGCCGGAGCGGGCTCGCGCGCGCGCTCCTCGGCAGCGTCGCCGAGGGCGTGATCCGGTCGGCTCCGTGCGCGGTGCTCGCCGTGAAGGAGGGCAGCCCGGTTCCCTACCGCTCCGTCCTCGCCGCGACGGACTTCTCCGATCCGTCGCGCGCCGCGCTCGGCCTCGCCGCGCGGGTCGCGCAGCTCTTCGACGCCAGGTTCTCCGTCGCCCACGTGGTCGAGGTGCGGATGGCCCCCGCCGAGCTCGTGGGTCTGCCGGTGCGGCTCGAGGATCCGGCGGCCGCAGCCGCTCGCGCCGCGGCCGATCTCGACCGGCTCGTGGGCGACTTCGCCGCTCCGGTCGAGACGTTCCTTCGGCACGGAGATCCGGCGGCGGAGCTCGCCGGGCTGGTCGCCGAGAAGAAGCCGGACCTGCTGGTGATGGCCACGCACGGCCGCACGGGCCTCGGCCGGCTCCTCCAGGGGAGCGTCGCGGAGGAGGTGATCCGCGCCACGGTCTGCGCCGTCCTCACGTGCCGGACGCCCGACGGCTGCCGGATGCCCTCGCTGGACGGACCCTTCCCGCCGGAGGCCGCCTAGCCCCGGCTTCGGCCCCGCCGGTCCCGGCGCGTCGGGAGCGGGCCCGCGCGGTCAGATCTCGCGCCGGGAGAAGAGCCGGATGCCTGCCGTGAGGGCGGCGGCCGTCCACGCGGCCGCCGCGCCGACGAGGGCCGCGCTCCCCGCGGGGCCCAGCAGGCGGTGGGCGGCGGCGCCGGTGGCCCCGAACAGCGTGTCGCCGAGAAAGGCGCCGAGCGCCACGATTCGCGCCGCGTCCACGGGATTCGCGGCGGCCGCCGCGAGCAGCAACGGTTCCAGCGCGGGACCCGACACGGTCGCGGTGATCCCGACGATCGCCAGGTCGTACGCGACGACCGCGGCGAACCACAGCCCGAGCGCGAGGGCGAGGGCCGCCGCCCGCGAAGGGCTCGCGGCGCCCGCCGCCACCCCGGCCGCGGTGAAGACGCCGGCGAGGAGGACGGCGAGGCCGAGCAGGAGCCCGAGCGCGGCCGGATCTCCGCCCGCGCCGAGCCACACCACGGAACATCCCGCCGCCAGCCCGACCGAGACCGCGCCCGCGGCCGCCGCCCACCGGCCCAGGAATTCGCCGAGCACGATCTGGGCGCGGCTCACGGGTTGCGCCGCCAGCATCGGGAGCCATCCCCCCGAGCCGGAGAGGGCGGTCGCGCCCTGGACCAGGGCGAGGAGAGGCACGAGGTAGAGGAGCAGACTCACGAGTGCGAGCGCGGTGCGGCTCAGCGCCTGGAACCGCAGGACGCCCCCCGGGGCGAGCCCGGCCCAGGAAAGCGCCAGGGCGAGCAGCGCGAACACCGCGGCGGTGAGCGGCGCCGAGCGGCCGCGCACCGCCTCCAGGAACGCGCGGCGTGCGAGGATCGGCACCGCGCGCGGCCAGCCGATCGCGACGCTCACCGGACCACCTCCGCGCGTGCGGACCGAGCACCCCGCGACGCCGCGGCGTCGCCCTCGTCGGCGTCGTACCAGGCGCGGAACACGTCGGCGAGCCCCACCGGAACGGTCTCGAAGGCCTGGACGCGCAGCCCGGCGGCCTCGAGCGCCCGGAACGCCTCGGCGCGAGCGGGAGCCGCGTCCGCAAGCGTGATCCACCCGTCGCCCTCCTCCGTCGGATGCGCGCCGGCGGCGGTGAGCACGCGACGGGCGGCGCCGTTCCCGCCCGGCACGTGGAAGCGCGCCAGCGGACGGAGGCCGCGGGACGCGGCCAGCTCGGCGAGGGTGCCGTGCGCGAGCAGCCGACCCTCGCGGAGCAGCGCAATGCGGTCCGCCACCGCCTCGACCTCCGGCAGGAGATGCGAGGTCAGCAGCACGGCGCTCCCCCGCTCGCGGACCTCGCGCAGGATCGCGCGCAGCTCGGCGTGGAAGAGCGGGTCGAGGCTGATGGCCGGCTCGTCGAGGACGAGCGCGGGAGGGCGTCCGAGCAGAGCCGCCGCCAGCGCGAGCCGCTGGCGCATTCCCCCCGAGTAGCCCGCGACCGGCCGGTCGGCGGCGCCCTGAAGGCCGACGGACGCGATCGCCCGCCCCGTTTCGCCGGCGGCCAGCCGACGCAGGCTCCGGAAGAGGTCCAGGACCTGCCGGCCGGTCATGCGCGCCGGGAACGCCACGTCCTGGGGGAGATATCCCATCCGGGCCCGGCCCTCCAGCGGCCGCCGGCGCACGTCCACTCCGTCCACGGCGAGCTCGCCCGCGTCGGGCCGCACGAGCCCCACGAGAGCCTTGAGGCAGGTGGACTTCCCCGCGCCGTTCGAGCCGATCAGCGCGACGATCTCCCCGGCGGCCACCTCCAGCGAGAGGCCGTCGAGGGCGACGACGGCGCCGTAGCGCCTGGAGAGACCGCGGATCCGGATCACGCGGCTCTCCGGCGGACGAGGGCGGAGGCGGCCGCTCCGAGGACCGCCAGCGCCGAGGCCGCGGCGAGGACCGGCGCCACGCGGCGCCCCGGCGCTCCGCCCGCGCGGAGCGGCGGCTGGGCGAGCGGTGCCGCGTCCACGGGCGCGTCCCCCCGGAACGCGGGAAAGAACCGCTCGGCGGCGGCCAGCGCGTCCAGCGCGGGGCTCCGCGTGAAGAGGACGGCGGAGGGCGCGCGCCGCGCCAGCGACGCCCAGGGATCGGCGATCCGGTGCGGTGCGTCCGCGATGCCGTCGCCCTCCAGGTCCCAGGCGGGGTTCTCGTCCCACCAGTTCCCGCGCCCGCGGGGAGCCCAGTCGTTCGCGTCGCGGCCGCCGTCGTTGAGCAGGTCGTGCTCGTTGGCGGCGAACGCGTTCCCGCCGAACTCGTTCCGCTCCGCCGACGCGTAGAGGTGGACCCCGAGGAAGTTCCCGGCCACCACGTTGTCGCGAACCACGTTCCGGTTCGCGTTGTCGAGGAACAGTCCGACGGTGTTCCCGGCCACGACGTTCTGCTCCACGCGCGAGTCGTCGGCGGTCTGCAGGAGCAGGCCGTACGCCCGGTGGCCGACGTTCTCCACGAACCGGTTCCCGCGCACGTCGAGGGCCCGGCTCAGCATGATCGCGGCGCCGGCCTCGTTCCGTCGGAAGACGTTGCCCGTGAAGGCGTTCGTGTCCGAGTACATGTAGTGGAGCCCGATCCGGGTGTCCTCGACGAGGTTGCCGCCGATGCGGTTGGCCGGGGACGCCGCGAAGTAGAGGCCGTCGCGCGACGCGCGCACGCGGTTCCGCCGAACGACGTTGGCCCGGGAGTTCCACAGGTGGATTCCGTTCCCGCGGTCCGCGCGCTCCAGCGACTCCGCGCCGCGCACCTCGTTGCCCTCCACGAGCGCGCCGGATGCGCCCTCGAGATAGATGCCGTGGAGGCTTCGCGTCACGAGGTTGCCCCGCACGCGGGCGGCCGCGCCCCGGACCTTGACCGCGGCGTCGTTGGCGCCGAGATCGAGGCCGGACCCGCGGATCCAGAACCCCTCGAGCGTGACGCCCGGAGCGTCGATCGTCACCACGTCGCCGCGGCCGCCGCCGTCGAGGACGGGCCGGCGGAGCCCGACGAGCGACATCGGCCGACGGATTCGCAGCGAGCCGACGTAGACGCCGCCGTGAACGACGAGGGTGTCGCCGGCGGCCGTCCCGTCCACGGCGCGCTGGAGGATCGAGACCGCGGGGTCGTGGCGAGGCCCCCCGTTCACGTGGCCGGCGTCCGCGGCACGGCGGCCCCCACCGCCCTCCACCGCGGTCCGGCCGCAGCCGCACGCTGCGAGTACGGCGACGGCGGCGAGGACGCCGGCCGCCGCCCGCTGCGTGCGAGGCCCCCGGCCTGCGCCGGGCGCCCGAGCCGACGCGGCGCGGACTCGTTGGGCCGTGGCCGCCGTCACCCGGCGGACTCGCCGGCGCCGACGGGAACCCGTGCCGCCGGGGCGGCCCCCGCGCCGACGGACGTCTCGCGGCGGGACAGGAAGATCGCCGCCAGGAGGAGCAGGCCGGCGGCGGTCAGCAGGCCGGCTCCCGGGCCGGGCAGGCTGTAGACGACGAAGTTCGCGAGCTCGCCCTTGCCGACGAGCGGCGGCGTGAACGGCGGGACGTCGATCGCAGCGTCGGGCGAGAGCTCGTGGCCGTAGCTGTACAGCCGCCAGTAGAACACCGCCATCGAGAACATCCCGAAGTACGTCAGCAGAACGAGGACGTCCACGAGCTCGCGGATGCGGCCCAGCACGGCCGCGCGCAGGCAGAGCAGCGCGAAGAGACCGAGCGCGAAGGGGATCCACTTCATCTCCGGGAAGTTCTGAGGCTCGAGCGGGCGCATCCCGATGTAGTGGTTGAGCACGTTGATCTCGTTCAGGTCGTTGCCGCCGTCGCCGCCCTGCAGCCGGGTGGCGAAGATCTCCAGCAGGAGGCCGTCCGGGAACTGGTTCGAGAAGAGCTGGATCCTCCAGAGGGGGAAGACCAGCGCCGTGGCGAGGCACGCCGCAGCGGCCAGGATCAGGACGCGGGACCGGGCGTTCAGCGGGCGGTCGAAGAAGGCCGTCAGTCCCGCCAGCGCGTGGTTCATCGGATGCGAGGCCCTCCTTCGGATGACGGAACGGGCGGCGAGGCGCTCGGGCGCCGCGATCGCCGCGGCGCCGGTCGCTCCCAGCCGGCCCTCGCTCGGCTACCGCGCCAGCGCGTGCTCCTCGTGCTCGTCGTCCTCCGCGTCCTCGTCATCGTCGAGCGCGGGCGGCGTGGGCTCGTTCGCGGGCCCGCCGGCCGGCTCCTGGTAGCCGCGCGGCTTCACCGCCAGGTAGCCCTGCATCTCCTGGTGCAGGGCCGAGCAGAAGTTCGTGCAGTAGTAAGGGAAGACGCCTGTCTTGTCCGCGACCAGCTTGACCGTCTTCGTCTCCCCCGGGTCCATCACGAGGTTGACGTTGTACTCGGCGACGCCGAAGCCGTGGATCTCGTCCCGCGACTGTTCGCCGTTCGTGATGTGCACGGTCAGCGTGTCGCCCTGCTCGACCTCGATGACCGCCGGCGAGAAGAAGGTCCGCATCGCGAAGACGGTCGCCTCCACCGCGGCCGGGCCCGTCCGCTCCACCTTGGCTCCGCCGGGCGTCCACACCGCGTGCGGGTTCGTGTTCTCCTCCCGCGGGTGGACCTCGATGGGCTGGATCAGGTCCGCGCGGAGCAGCTCCGCGAAGTGCGGCTCGGGCTCGGTGAACGCCTCGTAGAGCATCGTCATCTTCTCGCCCGAGATGTCGATGAGCTGGCTCGACTCGGGCTGCGACGGACCCGTATTGAGGTGCCGGCCCTTGGACTGCTTGTTCATCGCGATGAGGTAGCGCCCGTCGGGGCTCCTGCTGTCGCCGTCCGCGGCGATCAGGTGCCCGATGTTGTACTGGACGGGGATCTTGTCCACGACGTCCCACGGCGGCCCCACGCGCCACTTCGACACCGCCGACTCCACGAACAGCGACGTGTAGGCGAAGCCCTTGTCGTCGAACGTGGTGTGGAGCGGCCCCAGGCCGGCCTGCACCTCCGCCTCGCGCACGGCCTCGTAGCGCACGACGGGGATCCCGTCCTCCTCGCCGCTGAAGTCCCGGGCCTGGGCCGCCTTCAGGAACTTCTCGAAGCTGAACACGGTCACGGTCGGCGAGAGCTTGCCGCCGGCCGCGATCCACTTCCCGTCCGGCGAGACGTCGGATCCGTGCGGGCTCTTGGCGATCGGCACCAGGTAGAGCACGCCGGGGACCT
>DATBJZ010000043.1:0-5953 GCA_036556125.1 Gemmatimonadota bacterium
ATCCGCCTCCCCTCCGACCTCTTCGAGCCGCAGGTGCTCGAGGCCTCGAACTACTGATGTCCGACGCCCTGGTTCTCGCCGCCGTCTTCCTGTCGGTCGTGCTCGGCTGCTACGGCCTCTACGCGCTCGTCGTCCAGGGCCCCCAGCGGGTCCAGGAGCGCGCCACGGCCCTGCGGCTCGAGGCCCTGATGCGGGCCCAGGAGCGGGGCTCGCGCGACCGCTCCGTCGAGGTCTTCAAGCAGGAGATCCTGGACTCCCTGCCGGCGCTCCGGAAGCTGCTGCTCCGGCTCCCGCGGGCGCGGTCGCTGGAGCGCGCTCTGCGCCAGGCGGACTGGGGGATCCCGGTCACCACCTTCGTGCTGCTGAGCGTGATGGCGGCCGGAGCGGCGGCGGCGATCGCGACGCTGCTCTGGCGCGGCACGGCCTTCGCGGTCGTCGCCGCGGTGCTGGGCGCGACCGTGCCGTACCTGGTCCTGGTCGTGAAGCGCCGGCGCCGCATGGAGCGCTTCCTCGAGCAGCTGCCCGAGGCCATCGACCTGCTCGCGCGGGCCGTGCGCGCGGGACACGCCGTGCCGACCGGCTTCGAGATGGTGGGGCAGGACACCGAGGTGCCCCTCGGCCCCGAGTTCCGGCAGATCTACGACGAGCAGAAGTTCGGGCTGCCGATGGACCACGCGCTCGCGAACCTCCAGGAGCGCGTGCCGATCCTGGACGTGCGGATGCTCGCCACCGCGATCACCATCCAGCGCGAGGTCGGCGGCAACCTCGCCGAGCTGCTGGACAAGATCGCCGAGACCATCCGCGAGCGGCGCAAGATCCGCGGGCAGCTCAAGGTCTACACGGCCCAGGGACGCCTGACCGGCTACATCCTGGCCGTGCTGCCGGTGTTCGTGGGGCTGCTGCTGCTGGCGCTGGACCGGACGTACTTCGAGATCCTGTTCGAGCACCGACTGGGCATGCTGATGATCGCGCTGTCGCTCCTGCTGCAGATCGTCGGCTACTTCTGGATCCGCAAGATCATGGACATCAAGATATGAGCCTCGCTTCCACGACCCTGCTGCTCGCCGTCTTCCTGGCCACCGTCCTCACCGTCGTCGGCGCGTGGCTCGTCGTCGCGGGCCGCGAGCCCGCGATCCGCCGGCGCGTCGACGAGCTGGCCCCCGCGCGCCCGAGCCGCACGGGAATGGGTTTCGGCCTCAACCAGGAGGACCAGCCGCTCGGACGCTGGCGCTGGGTCGCCGACCTGGGCGACCGCGTGCCCCTGACGGACGAGCAGCGGGGCGAGCTGGCGGAGCGCCTGACGGCGGCCGGCTACCGCCACCCGGCGGCGCCGTACGTCTTCACCGGGCTCCGCGTTCTGCTCGCCGCCGCGCTCCCGCTGCCGCTGCTGTTCACGATCGTCCCCGGCATCCCGCCGACGCGCTCGTTCGTGATCCTCGCGGCTGCCGCGGCGCTGGGCTTCGTGCTGCCCGCCTTCGTGCTCGGACGGCTGGTGCGCCGTCGGCAGATGCGCATCACGGATGCGCTCCCCGACGCCCTCGACCTGCTCGTGGTCTGCGTCGAGGCCGGCCTGGGACTGAACCAGGCGCTGCTCCGGGTCGGCGAGGAGATCAAGAACCTGGAGCCCGCGCTGAC
Organism: Gemmatimonadota bacterium; assembly: GCA_036556125.1. Taxonomy (GTDB): domain Bacteria; phylum Gemmatimonadota; class Gemmatimonadetes; order JACCXV01; family JACCXV01; genus DATBJZ01. The sequence goes on from DATBJZ010000043.1 coordinate 1,636, forward strand.
CGAGGAGCTGAACCTGGTGAACCTCGAGATGCGGGCGGGGAAGTCCCGCGGCGACGCGCTGAGGAACCTCGCGCGGCGCACCCAGGTGGACGAGCTCGCCTCGCTGGTCTCGATGCTCATCCAGACCGACAAGTTCGGCACGAGCGTGGCCAAGTCCCTGCGGGTCTTCTCCGACGGGATGCGCACGCGGCGCCGGCAGAAGGCCGAGGAGGCCGCGGCGAAGACCACGATCAAGCTCGTGTTCCCGCTCGCGACCTGCATCCTCCCGGCGCTCTTCGTGGTCGTCCTCGGCCCGGCCGCGCTCCACATCTTCGAGGACCTGGTCGGCAACGTCTGACCTCCTGGAGGCCACGAACGAGCGGACGGGCCGGAGCCTCGGGGCACGCATCCGCCGCACGAAGGGCGGCGGCGACGCGGCGCGGGGGCTGCTGGGGAGGACGGGACTCGAGCCCGGAGAGGGGCTGTGGTTTCCCGGCTCGATGGGCGTCCACAGCTTCGGGATGCGCTTCGCGATCGACGTCGCGTATCTCGACGGGGAGTTCCGGGTCGTGCACCTGATTCACGCGATGCGGCCGAACCGGCTGGCGCGGCTCTCGTTCCGGACCGATTCGGTCCTCGAGCTGCCGGCGGGGGTCCTCGCGGCTACCGACACCCGCAAGGGCGACCGGATCGCGCTGCGCCGCGCGGACCCGGCCGGACGGAGGGACGAGGCAGATGTCTGACACGCGGATCGCCGCCACGATCACCCCCGCGGAGCCGGTCGAGGACCGGGCGCCCGCGCCGCCGCCGCCCACCACGCTGGCCCAGACGGGGCTGCGTGCGGAGACGGTCTCGGACCTGATCCTCAAGACGCTGTACGAGAACGGCGAGTCCACGGGGGTCGAGGTCGCGCGCGCGATGCGGCTCTCGTTCTCGATCCTCGACGACCTCGTGGTCCACCTGCGCGCCGAGCGACTGGTCGAGGTGCGCGGCGTCGAGGGCGAGGGGACGGGCCGCTACCGCTACCGCCTGACCGACGCGGGGCGCGTCCGCGCCCGCGAGCTGATGGAGCGCAGCCGCTACGTCGGCCCGGCCCCCGTCACCCTCGAGGCGTACCGCCGCTGGGTGCGGCGGCAGTCGGTGCTCGAGGCGGACCACCGGCCCGACTTCCTGGAGCGCGGAGTCGCGCACCTCGAGGTCGCCCCCGACCTGCTCGAGACGCTCGGCCCGGCGGTCGTGTCTGGCCGGTCCGTCTTCCTCTACGGGCCGGCGGGCAACGGCAAGACCGTGCTCGCCGAGGCGATGGCGGGCGCGATGGGCGGCGCCGTCTTCATTCCCCACGCGATCGAGGTGGACGGCACGGTCGTCAAGATCTTCGACGAGGCCTACCACGAGGCGGTGCAGCTGAAGCGCGCCTCCGACGCCGCCGGACCGGCCGCCGATCTCGCGCACGACGCGCGCTGGGTGCTCACGAAGCGTCCCGTCGTCATCACCGGCGGCGAGCTCACGCTCGCGATGCTCGACCTCCAGCATCAGGCCGGCTCCGGCTACTACGAGGCGCCGCTCCAGGTGAAGGCCAACGGCGGCGTGTTCGTGATCGACGACTTCGGCCGCCAGCTGGTGAAGCCGCACGACCTCCTGAACCGCTGGATCGTGCCACTCGAGAAGCGCGAGGACTACCTCACGCTGCACACCGGGAAGAAGTTCGCGGTGCCGTTCGACTCGCTCCTGGTCTTCGCCACGAACCTGAATCCGTGGGAGCTCGTGGACGAGGCGTTCCTTCGCCGGATCCGCTACAAGGTCCCGGTGGACAACCCCACGCGCGAGCAGTACGAGCGGCTCTTCCAGCGCCTGTGCGAGCAGCGGAGGATCGAGTACCGGCCCGAGGCCGTGGCCCTGGTTTGGGAGGAGTGCTACACGAACCGCGGGTTCCAGCCGCGGTTCTGCCACCCGCGCGACCTCCTGGACCTGCTCGACGACGAGTACCGCTACCGCACGGCCGACACGGTGCTGGACAAGGACGCGCTTGGGCGCGCCTGCGAGCGCTACTTCCTGCAGAACCGGTTCGAGGACGCCGAGGGCTGGCGCCGGCGGCGGGTGCCGGGGCGGCGCGGCGGGACCCTCAGCCGCGCGATGACACGGCCGGCGCAGGGCGCGGCCGGCGCCGGGTCGGCCCCGACCGTGGACGAGCTGGCCGGGCGGAGGCCGGAGGACGTTCCCCCGGCGGGGGACGCGAGCGCCGCGTCCTGAGAGCGGCGCGGCCGCCGGACGTCCCGCCGGCCGGGACGGCGGACGCCGGATCGCCGAAACGAATGCGCCCCCGGGTCGAGAGGACCCGGGGGCGTTCTGCTTTCGGGGCGTGCGGCCACGGCACGAGGCCGCGGTCGGCGGCGGTCAGGGCAGGGCCCGACCCGATCGTGCTCCCGGCCCGACTCGGCCCGCGCCGGGGAAGGGCCGTCTCAGGCGCCCGCGCCGCCCTCCTGCTTCCGCAGCAGGCGCGTGAGCCGCGACTTGTCGCGCGCCGCCTTGTTTGGATGGATCAGCCCCTTCCGAGCCGAGCGGTCCAGCAGCGAGATCGCGCGCCGGAGGTCCTCCGCCGTCGCGGACGAATCGCCGGGCTCGCGCACCCGCTTGACGGCGGTGCGCAGGCGCGAGCGGTCGCGGCGGTTGCGGGCGCGCCGCGCCTCGTTCGTGCGCATGCGCTTCTCGGCGGACTTGACGTTCGGCACGGACGGACCTCCCTGGAGCGGAAACGGGGGGAAACCCCCAAGCTAAAGCCCCTCGCGGGGCTTCGTCAAACCGGCGGCGGCGCGGGAGCGGCCGCTAGAGGTCGCGGTACTTCCTCTCGCGGGACCTCCGCCGGCTCCTCACGAAGAGGTAGAGGAGCAGGAGGACGATCGCCAGGATCCACAGCAGGCTGTCCACGCGCGGGCTCCACGGCCGGTGTTCGCAGACGGACTCGCGCGGGATTGTAGAGGTCGGCGGCGAACTCCGTCAAGGCGGCCGCCGGAGGCGTCCGCGCGGTCACGCGCCGCGCTCGGCGGCCGGAAGCCCGGGGGGCGGCGTGGGGACGAGCCGGGCGCCGAAGCGGCAGGCCGGCAGGTACCGGGGATCGGACGCGGCGCACATGCGCTCGCGCTCCGCGGCGTCGGCGGCGAGGATCCCGATCTCCTCGCCGACCGCCTCGTGGCACTTCAGGCGTCCGGGCTCCTCGGGGACCATCCGGCAGAACGCGAAGGCGGCGTCCGTCGTCGCCGTCAGGTCCACGAAGTTCTTGGCCAGACCCACGTAGCACCACGGCCTCCACGCCTCCGCCGCGAAGCCGCAGAAGCGGATGGACTCGGCGGGATCCTGGAGCGTGTAGGAGCTGATGTCGCGGCCGAGGCTCTGCACGCACACCGGGCGCATCGCGGCCGGCGCCTCGTTGCACGCCCGCGCCGCTCCCTCGAGATCGCCGCCGTTCAGGAACAGCATCACCGACGTCTGCATGCCGTAGCAGGCGGCCAGGTAGCGGTCGTCCACGATCGAGCACGGGTACTGCAGGTCGGCGGGGTCGAGCGCCTCGAACGCGGGGGCGGCCGTCCCGGCGGCCGCGGGCGCGCCGTCGTGACGGGCGGCGCCGCCGGAACCCGCGCCGGCGCCGCCCGGGACGGCGCCCGTCCCGTGGCCGGCCGAGCCGTGGTCGTCCCCCGCGTCGTCGCCCGTCCCGTGGTGCGGGCCCATCGCGTTCACGACGTTCTCCATGAACGCGCCGCCGTAGCAGGACTCGCGGTCCCAGTCGTCCGCCAGCAGGTCACAGTCCCGGAGCGCGCGCGGCAGGTCGTGGGCGTGGAGGGCCGTGAGCCCGTGCCCGAGCCCGTGCACGCACTGGAAGAGCAGCCACCGGTCGGCCGCGCCTCGATACGGCCCGCACAGCGTCTCGAGCGCTGCGGCGTCCACGTGAGGATGGGCCTCGAAGTGCGCCTGGATCACGCCGTGGTAGCAGCCGGACTGGAACGACTCGTCGCAGCGGCCGAACGTGGCCGCGACGTCGGGGCGGGCGCGGTAGGCGAGCTTGCCGATCGCGTGCGCGTACACGTGGCCCTCGCGGGCGACGTCGCGATCGGCGGCCGCGGCGGACGCGAGCGCGGCCATCGCGCTCTCGACGTCGCCGGCGCGGGCGGGCCGCGCGAACACGCTCTCGTAGCACGGGCGCCGGCGCTCCGGGGCCGTCCCGCGGCAGCGGGCCAGCCCGGCGTCGGGCGCCGCCGCGGGCCCGCGCGCACCGCGCGGATCGTCACCGCCGCCGTCGCGCGCGGCCGCACGCGCCGCCGGGCGGCCGCCGGACCCGGCGGCGCCG
>DATBJZ010000044.1:0-25619 GCA_036556125.1 Gemmatimonadota bacterium
GGGCGTCCTGACCTTCGTGAACAACGCGGTCGACAGCCAGACGGGGACGATCCTCCTCAAGGCCCGGTTCGAGAACCGCGAGGGCTCTCTGTGGCCCGGCGACTTCGTGAACGTCGCGTTCGAGCTCTTCGAGGAGGAGAACGCGGTCGTCGCGCCCGCGCAGGCGGTGGTGCAGGGTCAGGGCGGGAGCTACGTCTTCGTGGTGGACGGCGCCGGCATCGCGTCCCGGCGCGACGTCGAGGTGAGCCGCACGGCGGGCGACGGGGTCGTGATCGCGAACGGGTTGTCGGGCGGGGAGACCGTCGTGACGGAAGGCCAGCTGCGGCTGACCTCGGGAGCGAAGGTGGACGTCCAGGGCGGCGGATCGGAAAACGCCGACCGTGACACCGCGACGAGCCGCACGGGCGAGGCCGGGCGCAACGCGGACCGCGACGATCGGGAGGACGCTTCGTGAACGTCTCCGCGCCCTTCATCAGCCGCCCCGTGATGACGACCCTCGTCATGTCGGGCATCCTGATCTTCGGGGTCGCCGCCTACCGGCAGCTCGCGGTGAGCGACATCCCGAACGTGGACTTCCCGACGATCACGGTCCGCGCGTCGCTGCCCGGCGCGAGCCCCGAGACAATGGCGTCGGCCGTGGCGACGCCGCTGGAGCAGGAGCTCTCGCGGATCGCCGGCATCGCGTCGATGAACTCGACGAGCAGCCAGGGCGACGCGTCGATCACGATCCAGTTCGAGCTCGACGAGGACATCGACGCTGCCGCCCAGGAGGTCCAGGCGGCCATCTCGCGGGCGCAGGGCCAGCTGCCCACGGAGATGAGACCCCCGCGCTACTTCAAGACCGATCCGTCGGCCACGCCGATCCTCTTCTACGCGCTCACCACGACGGACTGGCCGCTGTCCCGCCTCAACGAATTCGCGGAGAACACGATCGCCGAGCACCTCTCGACGATCTCGGGCGTGGCGGAGGTGGACATCTTCGGGTCGCAGAAGTACGCCGTCCGGATCCAGCTCGACCCGCAGGCGCTCGCCGCCCGCGGTCTGGGGATCGACGAGGTCGCGGCCGCCGTCCGGGCGGGCAACTCGAACCTGCCGACCGGCGTGCTGTGGGGGACCGACCGCACGTACAGCGTCGAATCGCACGGGCAGCTCGAGACCGCCGACGAGTTCGCGCGGCTCGTCGTCGCCGAGCGGGACGGCGCGCCGGTGCGTCTCGGCGATCTCGGGCGCGTCCTGGACAGCGTCGAGAACACGAAGCAGGCGAGCTGGTACAACGGCGAGCAGGCGATCGTCCTGGCCGTCCGGCGGCAGCCCGGAACGAACACGGTCGCCGTCGCGGACCGCGTGAAGGCCGCGGTCGAGGGGCTCCGCGACGACCTTCCGCCGCCCGTGAAGCTGAACGTCCTCAACGACCGCTCCGTGGCGATCCGCGAGTCGGTCGCCGACGTGCGGTTCACGCTCTACGTGGCGCTCGTCCTCGTCGTACTCGTGATCTTCCTGTTCCTCCGCACCGCACGCGCCACGACGATCCCGGCCCTCGCGCTCCCGATGTCGCTGATCGGGACCTTCGCCGTGATGTACGCCCTGGGCTTCAGCCTCGACAACCTGTCGCTGATGGCGCTCACGCTGTGCGTCGGGTTCGTCGTGGACGACGCGATCGTCGTCCTGGAGAACATCCACCGGCACATCGAGAGGGGCGAGCCGCCGATGGAGGCGGCCTACAAGGGCTCGCGCGAGATCGGGTTCACCGTGGTGTCGATGACGATCTCTCTCGTCGCCGTGTTCATCCCGCTGATCTTCCTCGGCGGACTCGTCGGCCGTCTCTTCCGCGAGTTCGCCGTGACGGTCGCGGTGGCGATCATCATCTCGGGGATCATCTCGCTCACGCTGACGCCGATGCTGTCGAGCCGGTTCCTGAAGCGGCGAGGAACCGAGCGGCACGGACGCTTCTACGAAACCACCGAGCGCGTCTTCAACCGCTCGCTTCGCGCGTACGAGCGGAGCCTCGCGTGGGTGATGGATCGGCGAGGTCCCGCGATGGCGTTCGGCGCCCTGATCCTGCTCGCGACCTTCGCGCTCGCCAGGATCGTGGACAAGGGCTTCATCCCCACGGAGGACCAGGGGATGATCAGCGGCACGACGCGGGCCGCCGAGGGGATCGGGTACGACGCGATGGCGCGCAACCAGCACGAGGTGGCGCGCATCGTCGCGGAGGATCCGAACGTGAGCCGGTACATGTCGTCGATCGGCGGCGGCCGCTCCGCCACCGTCAACGAGGGGCGCCTGATCATCCGGCTGCACGAGCGCGAGGAGCGCGACGCGAGCGCCGACGAAGTGATGGCGGACCTCCAGCGGAAGCTCGGGGCGATCCCCGGGATGCGGGTGTTCCTGCAGGTGCCGCAGATCCTGAACATCGGCGGCCGGTTCGGCGCGAGTCCGTACCAGTTCACGCTGCAGGGGTCCGACACCGACGTGCTGTACGAATACGCGCGCCGCTTCGAGGCCGAGATGGAGAGGATCCCGGGCCTCACCGGAATCTCCAGCGACCTCCAGATCAACAGCCCGCAGGTGCGGGTCGAGATCGACCGCGATCAGGCGGCCCGGTACGGGCTCACGGTCGAGCAGATCGAGAGCGCCCTCTACAACGCGTACGGCGCACGGCAGGTGTCGACGATCCTCGCCGCCGACGACCAGTACTGGGTGGTGATGGAGCTCCTGCCCGAGTACCAGACCGACCTCCGGGCGCTCGACCTCCTCAACGTGCGCGGGGACTCCGGCGAGCTCGTGCCCCTCGGTGCGGTGGCCGGCCTCACGCCGACCAGCGGTCCCGCGACGGTCAACCACACCGGACGTCAGCCGTCGGTGACCCTCTCGTTCAACCTCGAGCCCGGCGTGTCGATCGGCGACGCCGTGGGCGCGATCGAGCGCGCCGCGGAGCGCGTGCTGCCGGCGACGATCGCGACGACGTTCCAGGGCACGGCGCAGGAGTTCCAGACGGCGCAGGGGGATCTGCTCGTGCTGCTGATCCTGGCCGTCATCGTGATGTACCTGGTCCTCGGCATCCTCTACGAGAGCTTCGTGCATCCGCTCACGATCCTCTCGGGCCTGCCCTTCGCCGGGTTCGGGGCCCTCCTGTCGCTGGTGATCTTCGGGATGGAGCTCAGCGTCTACGCCTTCGTCGGCATCATCCTGCTGATCGGCCTCGTGAAGAAGAACGCGATCATGATGGTGGACTTCGCCGTCGCGGCGGAGCGCGAGCAGCGGAAGCCGCCGCGCGAGGCGATCCTCCAGGCGGCGTCGGTCCGGTTCCGGCCGATCATGATGACGACGTTCGCGGCGCTGTTCGGCGTGCTTCCCATCGCGCTGGGCGCGGGTGCGGGCGCGGAGTCGCGGCGGCCGCTGGGCGTGGCCGTCGTGGGCGGCCTGGCGTTCTCGCAGCTCGTGACGCTCTACGTCACGCCGGTGATCTACACGTACCTGGACGGGGCGCAGCGGTGGGTGAGCCGGCGCGGATGGCGGCGGCGCGAGCGGCGGGAGATCGGGAGGCCGGCGGTCGAGCCGGAGCCGGGACGGCGGGAGCCGGTGCTGGAGCCGCAGCCGATGGGGGACTGAGGAGCCGGTTCGTTCGTGGTAGACTTCGCCATCCTCGCCGCGGTTCCGCTCGAGCACCTGCGGTCCGGCCTCGATGTGTGCCGCGACCGCGGCCACGTCACGCTTCAGTCGCACAAGCGCGAGCTGTTCCGCGACGTCGAACGGCGGCGGGGCCGTGATCTCGTTCCGGTGCTCCTGTATCCGTCGCGTGACCCCGAGAGGCGGCGGTCGTCGTTCCGCGTGACGTGGACCGCGATGTGCTTCGGCAGCACCGACGACCTGCGCGCGAAGCGGAGGGAGGAACGGGGCGGCCATCGTCCGCCGACCACGCGCAGGTATCCCGAGGATCGGTCCGACCGCGTCGCCGTCTTCTGGTTCGTGAAGAACCTGCGGCGCTTGCCAGAGGCGGAGCAGGTGCCGATCGGGCGTCTCTCGAGCTACCGGACCTCGCGCAGGCGCAGGAGCTCGGCGCCTCGCGGCCCCGAGCTCGTCCGCAGGCCGGACTGGATCTAGCTCCGCTGCCCGCTCCGCTCGAGCCGCAGCCCTACCGCCTCGGCTTCGCCGTGAAGGTCCTCGGCGAGGGCGGCCTGCCGACCGTCGACGCGCGGCGGTGGCAGAACGAGCCCCACCTCTCCCGTTCGCTGGACTACCTGGAGGTCGTGGCCGACTCCCTCGACCGGCGGGACCTCCGGATGTACCGGCTCTCCAGCAACACGGTGCCGTACGGGACGCATCCGGACCTGCCGCGGTTCGACTTCCGCCGTCAGATCCGTTCGTGCCGCGCCCGGCTGCACCGTCTCGGCGCCCGCTTCCGGGCGGCGGGCGTGCGGATCTCGACCCATCCGGGGCAGTACGTGGTGATCAACGGTCCCGAGCCGGATCTGGTGCGGAAGTCGCTTCGCGACCTGGAGCAGGACGCGCTGCTCCTCGACGAGCTGGGCGCCGGCCTCGACGCGGTGGTGGTCGTCCACGTGGGGGGCGTCTACGGGGACAGGGCCGCGGCCCTCGATCGCTGGGCGCGCGCCTACGACCGGCTCTCCGCCCGGGCCCGCGCACGGGTCGTCGTGGAGAACGACGAGCTCTGCTTCGACCTCTCCGACGTGATGGAGCTGCACCGGAGGACCGGGGTTCGCGTGGTGTTCGACTACCATCATCACCGCTGCAAGCCGGCCGGCGGCCTCGAGAGCCTCCCGTCCGCGCTCGCGGCGGCGTTCGCCACGTGGCCCGATCCCCAGCGGCCGAAGGTCCACCTCTCGAGCCCGAGGACCGAGCTGCGCCTGGTGAAGCGGCCGATCCGGAGTCGCCCGGTCGCGAGGGCAGCCCCGCGCCGGACCGTGACGTCGCGCGACACCGCAACGCCGGCCGCCGCAGCCCCGGAGGCCCCGCGGTCCCGCAAGCGGGTCGAGACCGTGCTCGTCGCCCCCACGGTGGACCAGCACGCCGATCTGCCGTCGCCGTGGGACGCGATCGAGCTGCTCCGCGCCCTGCCGCGCGCGGCCGACGTGATGGTCGAGGCGAAGGCCAAGGACGTGGCCGTCCTCTGGCTGCGGACCCAGCTCGAGCGGCTGGATCCCGCGCTGGCCGCGGCCGAGGAGCGCAGCGGCCCCGCCGGGGAATCCGCAGCAGCGGGCGGCGCCGCAGCGCCGGCCGCCGGGCGCCCGCGCCGGCACGCGGGGCGCGCAGCCGCCGTGCGGTTCCCGCAGGCCTCGCCGCTGTCGGAGCACCCTGCTATCGTCGCTGATCGGCCGCGGAAAGGGGGTAGGGCATGACCGACCTGCGAGTGGCGACCCGGACGGGTGGCGAGACCACCCTCGACGCGAACGCCGTCGAAGGCCTCCGCAGCAGTCTGAGGGGTCGCCTGCTCCCGCCGCTCGACCCGGCCTACGAGGAAGCCCGGAAGGTCAACAACGGAATGCACGATCGCCGCCCGGCGCTGATCGTCCAGGCCGCCGGCGTCGCGGACGTGCTGGCGGTGGTGCGCTTCGCCGGCGCGCACGATCTGCTCCTCGCCGTCCGAGGCGGCGGCCACGGCGTGGCCGGCTTCGGCACGACCGAGGGAGGGGTGGTCCTCGATCTCGGACGGATGCGCGGCGTCCGCGTCGATCCGGGCAGCCGCACGGTCCGGGCGGAGGGCGGCTGCACGTGGGGCGACCTGGACCACGCGACGAACGCCTTCGGTCTGGCGACGACCGGAGGGATCGTGTCCACGACGGGGATCGGAGGACTCACGCTCGGCGGGGGGATGGGCTACCTCGCGCGGCGCTGCGGCCTCACCTGCGACAACCTGCTCTCGGCGGACGTGGTGACGGCGGACGGCAGGTTCGTGACGTGCGATGCGGACCGCGACTCCGACCTCTTCTGGGCCATCCGGGGTGGAGGCGGGAACTTCGGGGTCGTGACGTGCTTCGAGCTCCGTCTCCACGACGTGGACGGGATCGTCGGAGGTCCCACGTTCTACCGGATCGACGAGGAGGTCCTGCGGCGATACCGCGACTTCATCCTGGATGCGCCGGAGGAGCTGGGCGCGATCTTCGCGTTCGTCAAGGCGCCGCCGCTCCCGTTCCTGCCCCCGGACTGGCACGGCAAGCCTGCCGCCGCCGTGATCGCGTGCTGGAGCGGGGAGGCGGGACGGGCGGAGACGGCGCTCTCGCCGCTCGGCGACCTCGGCGACGTCGTCGGCTCCCACGTGGGCTCGATGCCGTACTCGGCCATCAACCGGCTCTTCGATCCGCTCCTGCCGCCGGGTCTGCGCCAGTACTGGAAGGGGAGCTTCGTGGACGAGCTCGGGGACGAGGCGATCGAGGCTCACGTCGAGCCGGGATCGAAGGTGCCGACGATCGAATCCGGAACGCACTTCTTCCCCCTCGACGGAGCCTGCCAGCGGGTCGCCCCGGACGCGACCGCGTTCGCGTATCGGGACGTCGACTTCGCGACGGTGATCGCGGCTGCCTGGCACGAGCGGTCCGACGACGCGTCGATCGTGCGCTGGGTCCGCGACTACGACGAGGCGCTGCGTCCGTTCTCCCAGCCGGCCGGGTACGTCAACTTCCTCGCCGAGGAGGATCGGGATCGCGTCCCCGTGAGCTACGGCGACAACTACCGACGCCTCGTGCACGTCAAGTCGAGGTACGACCCCCGGAATCTCTTTCGGATCAACCACAACATCCCGCCCGCCTGAGGCGCGTGCCGCGTGCAGATCAAGACCGACCGGAGGACGGGAGCCCCGTGACGCCTGGGCGACGGTGGCGGACCCTGCCGGGCCTCATCCTGCTCGCATGGGCGATCGCGTGCGGCCGCGACGATCCCGCCGCGGAGGGCGAGGTCGAGGTGGCCGTCTCGCCGTCCGAGCTCCTTCGGGCGTTCGCGGAGGACTCCGCGGCGGCCGCCCGGCGATTCGCCCCGGCGACCCTCGTGATCTCCGGACGGCCGTCGTCCGTGTTTTCGGGCGGTCCTCCGGGCTCGGCGCCGTCGTTCACGTTCCAGGTCGACCCGCGGGGCACGGTCCACTGCTCGGGCGACGGGCTGGTGCACCTGCTCGAGGACGCGGGTGGAGGGAAGACGGTCACGGTCGCCTGCGACGGCTCGGATCTGCACTACTGGCCCGCCCCGAACGAGAGCCTGGAGCTCCACGAGTGCACGCCCCGCCCGACGGCGCAGGGGTCGTAGGGCTTCCGACGGAGAGGCCCCGGGACGGGGCGAATGTCCGTTCCGGCGCCGGGCGGAGAGCGTCTATCTTCCCGGAACCGCCGCTCCAGGCCGACCCTGGTCGGGCCTCCGGGCGGTGCTCTTCCTGAGCGGGCGCGCCGATGATGCTCCGCACGACGTTCCTCCTGCTCGCCCTCGCGGCCACGGCGGGCGCCCAGGACCTTCCCTCGCTCCACGGCACTCTGCGCGACCGCGGCGACGGCGAGGCCGTCGCCCGCGTTCTCGTGGAGGTGGACGGATCCGGCCGCCGCGCCTGGTCGGACTCCACCGGCGGCTATCGTCTCGCCGCGCTGGAGCCCGGCCCGCGGCGCGTCCGCTTCTCGCGTCTGGGATACGAGACGCTCGAGATCGAAGTCCTGCTCCCGCATCGGGGCGAGATGCGCCTCGACGCGTCGCTCCGGGCGCGGCCCGTCACCCTCACGGGGGTCCGTCTGGAAACCGGGCGCGAGCCGTGGTCCCTGGACGATCCCGGCGCCGGAATTCCCGAGATCGGCGCCCGGCGCTTCGACCCCTCGGATCGGCACCTCGGGACGGCGTCGGGCGAGCCCGACGCGCTGTGGGCCCTCGGCGCCGCGCCCGACGTCGCGCTCCGTCCGGACCTCCCGACCTCCCTCCACGTGCGCGGAGGGTCGGCGGACCAGAACCTGGTCCTGCTGGACGGCATCCCGCTGCTGGGACCGCACCATTCCGGCGGTGTGCTGAGCGCGCTCAGCCCCGACGCGGTGGCGGAGGTGACCCTCCACGCCGGCGTGATGCCCGCCGACCTGGGCGGCGCGCTCTCGAGCGTCGTGGACGTACGCACGCGCGAGGTCCCGCGCCAGGGGTTCACCTCGCAGGGCGGCGTCGGCATGCGCGGCGTGCGGGGCTCGGCCGCGCACGCCCTGCCCGCCGGGCGCGGCGGCGTGCTCGTCGCGGGACGCCGCAGCTACCAGCCGGGATTTCCCGGCGGCGACGAGTCGCGCGCCGGCGGCTTCGGCGACGTGCTCGGGAAGCTCACGGTAGACTTCGCCGGAGGCGCGCTCGACGTGCTGGCCTTCGCGAGCGAGGACGACCTCGCGTTCTCCGCCGTTCCCGAGGGCGCGGCCGCCGGCGGCGGCGACCTGCCGGAGTCCGGAACGGCCCCGGACGACGCGCTCCAGGACGCGACCTGGAACGGCTACGGCTGGGAGAGTCACGCGGCTGGCGCGGTCTGGCGGCGGGCCTGGGCGCCGGACGTGCGGTCGCGCGTGAGCGCGTGGACGAGCGGCCTGGCAACGACCGTGGACTGGGCCGCGGAGGACTCGCCGCTGCGGCTGCTCAGCTCGCGGGGGCAGGTCGGCGTCGACGTGCGGCTGGAGGCGCCGCTCGCGGGCGGCGCCGCGCTGGGAGGCGCGAGCCTCGAGGCGCTCGAGGTCGAGTACGAGGTGCTCGACCTCGAGGGCGGACCCGCCGCGGCGGAGCCGTCCTTCCTCCGCCTCGAGGAGGCGACGGCGGTCGTCTCCGCGTACGTCGAGAACGCCTGGTCGGTTGGCGCCTGGTCCCTGCGCGCGGGGATCCGCGGGCAGGCCGGACCGGAGGTCGGGGTCCTGCCCGAGCCGCGGCTGACGGCCTCGTTCATCCCGCTCCGGCGCGTGGTCTTCTCCGCGGGCTTCGCGCGCACGCACCAACTCGTCCAGTCGCTGCGCAACGAGGAGTCGCTGCTCGACGCCGTGTCCGGCGTGGATCTCCCCGTGCTGGCCGGGATGCCCGACGTGCCGGTCGGACGCGCCGACCAGCTCGCCGCCGCGCTCACGGCGGCTCCGTCGGAGCGCACGCGGCTGGGGCTGGACGCCTACGTGCGGTGGCTGGACGGGCTCGTGCTCGTCGCGCCGACGACGGGCCATCCGTTCGCCCTGTCGCGCTTCGAGACCGGCCGGGGACGCGCGGCCGGCGCGACCCTGTTCGTCGAGCACCGGGCGCCGCGCGTGACTGCCCGCGTCGCCTACGCAGCCGGCGACGTCGTCCGCCTCAACGACGACGAGGAGTATCGTCCCGCGTTCGAGCGCTCCCATTCCCTGACCGCGTCGGCGAAGGTCCTCGTGGACGAGACCACGGTCGTGACGGCGGGCCTCCTGACCGGAACGGGGGCTCCCACGACGCCCGTCACGGGCGCCTTCAACTGGGAACCGTTCGACGGCTTCGCGCGCGAGGGGGAGCTCGAGGGCAGCCCGCAGCGCACGGTCGGTCCGCTCAACGCGGAGCGCGTCCCCGCCTACGCCCGAGTCGATCTCGGACTCGGGCACGAGTGGCGCGTTCCCGGTCTCCGGGACGGGGCCGCGCTCAGCGCCCACGTCGAGGTCCTGAACGTCCTCGACACCCGCAACGTCGTCGGCTACGCCGTGAACGAGGACACCGGCGTCCGGCGGCCGCTGACCCTCCTGGGACGGTCCCTCGTGTTCGGCCTCGGCTGGCGGTACTGAGCGGCCGACGGCCGTCACAAACTCGCCCGGTCGCGCGTTCCCTCGTTGTCGTTCGACGGATCCGCCGACGACGGCCTTTCCCGAAGAGGGGGAGCCGCGGCGCCCGCGCGCGAGGCCGGCCCCGGCGACCGTTCCCGCCGCGAGCCGGCCGCCGCGGGACGCCCGTATTCGACGGCTTCCGGATCCCGTGAGCGAATCGCCCGAGCCCCGCATGCCGGACGCCAGCTTCGAGGACGACTTCCGGCGGCTCTTCGACGGGCAGTTCCGCTCGCTGTTTCGCTATCTGGATCGCCTGTCCGGGGATCCGGCGCTGGCGGCCGACCTCGCCCAGGAGACGTTCGTGCGCCTGTACCGCCGCGGCTCGATGCCGGAGGTCCCGCGGGCGTGGCTTGCGGCGGTCGCCGGCAACCTGCTCCGCGACGATCGCCGGACCGCCGCGCGGCGGCAGGCGCTGACCGGCGCGGCCGTGAACCAGGGCCGGCTCGACGACACCCGCTCCGCCCCCGACGAGGAGGTTCTGGCGCACGAGCGCCGCGCCATGGTGCGGGGGGCGCTGGACGCGCTGCCGGATCGTGAGCGCCGGATCCTGCTCCTGCGGTACGAGGGCGCGAGCTACCGCGAGATCGCCCGTGCGCTCGAGCTGACGGAGTCGAGCGTCGGCACGTTCCTGGCGCGGGCGCGGCGCGCCTTCCAGTCGGCCTACGAGGAGCTCCACGGTGCCCCCGGCTGAGATCGAGCCCGGCCGAACCCAGCCCCCCGGACACGCGAGCGATTCCGAGCTCGAAGGTCTGATCGACGGCGAGCTCGGTCCCGCCCACGAGCGGGGGGTCCGCGAGCACCTCGAGACCTGCGGGACGTGCGCGGCCCGCCACCGCGGAGCCCGGCTGGCCGACCGGCGGATCGCCGAGCGCCTCGCGCTGCTCGACCATGATCCCCCCGACGTTCACGCGGATGCGCTGATGGACCGCGGGGGACGTCGGGTGCAGCTCGCTGGATCGGCAGGCCGGAGCCCGATCGGACGGGCCTTGCGCACCCGCCCGCGCGGCGCGGCGGCGGCGGCGGCGGCCATCGTCGTCCTCGCCCTGGGCGCGGCCGCGGCCGTCATCCCCGGCTCACCGGCTCGCCGGGCGCTCGACCGCGTGCTCGGCCAGGGGCCGGCCGCGGGTCCGCCGCCGGCCGGCGCGGGGGACGTGGCGCCCCGCTCCCCGTCGGCGAGCGGCGTGTCGTTCGTTCCCGAGCCCGACCTCGAGGTCGTCTTCCTGCGGGGCCAGCCCGGCGGAGAGATCCGCATCACGCTGGTCCGGACGCCCGAGGTCCGGGTTCGGGCGGTGGGGGGCGACGCCGCGTACACGCTGGATCCGGCGCGGCTGGTGGTGGACAACAGCGCGGCGTCGGCGAGTTACGAGATCCAGCTCCCCGGCGGGCTGCAACGTGCGCGCGTGCGCGTCGGCCGGCGCATCGTCTTCGAGAAGAGTGGGGAGGCCGTGCGGGGGGATGGTCTCGAGCGGAACGGGACCTACGCGGTTCCCTTCGGGGGCGTGACCGTCTCGCCCCGGGTGGGCGAGGCCTCGCGCGAGGGCCCGGGGAGTCCGTGAGGGACCGGAGGCGAGCAGGACGCAGGCGCAGGCCGGGGCGGGGAGCGGCGCCCCTGAACTCAACCGATTTCACCGGAGGTGCCCGATGAGGCCGTTCACGTTCCTGTCCGCTGCACTCCTGGCCGCGACCGCGGCCGTCCCGGCCGCCGCGCAGAGCGACGAAACCGGTCAGGCGCGGCCGGACGGTCCCTTCACCACCGAGTTCTTCCTGGACCGCTGCACGCACGAAACGACCGGCTCGAACCCCTACTACGTCCTCCAGCCCGGATGGCGGCTGGTCCTGGCGGGCGAGGATGAGGGCGAAGAGGTCGTCCTCGTCATCACCGTGACGGACCGCACGCGCCGGGTGAACGGCGTCGAGACCCGGGTCGTGATCGAGCGCGAGAGCGTGGACGGCGAGCTCGTCGAGATCTCACGGAACTTCATCACCCACTGCCGGGAGACCGGCAGCATCGTCTATCACGGCGAGGAGGTGGACTTCTACGAGAACGGCAGGATCGTGAGCCACGACGGGTCGTGGCTGGCGGGCGAGAACGGCGCCAAGGCCGGAATCCTCATGCCGGGCACGATCCTGCTCGGAGCCCGCTACTTCCAGGAGGTGGCGCCGGGCATCGCCGAGGACCGCGCGGAGATCCTGAGCATGACCGAGACGCTGAGAACGCCGCTGGGACTCTTCGAGAACGTGCTCAAGGTGATCGAGACCACGCCGCTCGAGCCCGGTGTCCGCGAGTTCAAGAAGCACCTCCTCGACGTGGGTCTGGGACAGGACGGGCCGATCGTGCTGATCTTCGCGGGCTTCGTGAGCTGATCCTCCCGCGTCCCCGGCGTTCGTACGGTCGCGCGGGTCTCTGGCGCGGGGCGGGCGGAGGATGCCATCGTCGGGTCGCGAGGCGGCGGGAGGAGATGATCGTCGCCCGCCGTCAACGCCGACCCGGAGGAGTCGTGACTCGGGAACGCTCGCCGGTCGCTCTGGCGGTGATCGGGGCCCTTTTCACCGTCGCAGGGTCGAGCCGCCCGCCGGCGGCCCCGCTCGACCCGGGGGACGTTCGCATCGCCGTTCTGTACGACGCGTTCGGCCCCTCCCCGGCGCTGGAGAAGGACTGGGGCTTCGCGGCGCTCATCGAGGCGGGCGGCAAGCGCATCCTCTTCGACACCGGCGACAATCCGCGGATCCTCGCGCGCAACGTCGCCGCACTCGGGGAGGATCTCGGGGATCTCGACGTCGTCGTCCTGTCCCACCGTCACGGCGATCACGTCGCCGGGCTGCGGCACGTCCTGGACGTGAATCCGCGGGTGAGGGTCGTCGCCCCATCCGAGAACTTCGGCGTGTTCGGCTTCTCGCTGCCGGGCACGTTCTACCGCAGGGACGCCTCGCTCCCGCCCGAGCAGCGCTACTTCGACGGCGTGCCGCCGGACGTGATGACGTTCGGCAACGCGTGGCACGGCGCCAACCTCGAGCTCGTGACCCGGAGCACCGAAATCGCGCCGGGCATCCACGTCCTGCTGCACGTGTCGAACCACTCCCCGACCCTCGAACTTCGTGAGCTCTCGCTCGCGATCGAGACGGCCGACGGTCTCGTGATCGTCGTCGGCTGCTCCCATCCCGGTGTGGAGACCATCCTCCGGTCCGCGTCGGCGATCGACGAGCGGATCCAGCTCCTCGCCGGAGGGCTCCATCTGGTCGTGACCGACGACGCGGAGATCGAGCGGGTCGTGTCCGCCCTCCACGATCGATTCGGGGTGGCGTTCGTCGCGCCGGGCCACTGCACGGGCGAGCCGGCGTTCAGGGCGCTGCGCGAGCGCTTCGGCGATCGCTACGTGTACGCCGGCCTGGGGACCGTGCTGTCGGCGGGTCGCCGCGTTCGGAGCACTCTCGGCGCCCTGCGGGTCTGACGCGTCCCCACGTGAGACGTTCGGCCGCGCGACCCTGCTCACGGCGCCGCCCTTGCCCGTCCTGCCGAGATTCCGAATGACCGACCCGGCGAACTTCCCGTACGAGACGCGCCTCGACGTTCGCTTCGGCCCGCTCGAGCTCGTGGACCTCCAGCCGCTCGTGGACGCGTGCTCCTTCCGCTGGTTCAACCAGACCCTCTGCAGGGTGAACGACGCGGTGGTGCGTCTGGGTGTCGTGGAAGGGGAGTACCACTGGCACCGGCACGACGGGGACGACGAGTTCTTCTACGTCGTCGAGGGGCGGTTCCTGATCGACCTCGAGGGGCGTTCCGTCGAGCTCGGGCCCCGCCAGGGGTTCGTCGTGCCCCGAGGGGTCCTCCACCGGACGCGAGCACCCGAGCGGGCGGTCGTGCTGATGGTCGAGAGCGCGGACATCGTTCCAACGGGCAGCTAGACCCGCTCCCCCCCGACCTCGCCACCGCACCGGATGCCGGCACGCGCGCGGATCGGGCTGCTCGCCGGTCCGCTCCTTCTCGCTCTCGCATGCATCCTTCCCCCGCCCGAAGGCCTGCCGCCGGCGGGCTGGCGGACCGCCGGCCTCGCCGCGTGGATGGCGGCGTGGTGGGTCACGGAACCCGTTCCGCTGGCCGTCACGTCGCTCCTGCCGCTGCCGCTCCTGCCCCTGCTCGACGTCGCGGACGTGGACGCCGCGGCGGCTCCCTACGCGAACCCGGTCGTGTTCCTCTTCCTCGGCGGTTTCCTCCTGGCCCTGGGGATGCAGCGCAGCGGGCTGCACCAGCGCCTCGCGCTGGGCGTCCTGCGGAGGATCGGGACGGGGCCTGCCGCGGTCGTCGGCGGCTTCATGGCGGCCACGGCCTTCGTCAGCCTGTGGGTGAGCAACACGGCCACGACGCTCCTGATCCTGCCCCTCGGGCTCTCCGTCGTCGGGCTGCTGCCGCAGCACGACGCCGCGCGCGACTCCGAGGCCCGGCGCTTCTCCGCGGCCGTCACCCTCGGGATCGCCTACGCTGCGAGCATCGGCGGCCTCGGCACCCTGGTCGGGACGCCGCCCAACGCCCTCGCGGCGGGATACGTGGCGTCCGCGCACGGGATCGAGCTGGGGTTCGCGCGCTGGATGCTCGTCGGGATGCCCGTCGTGCTCGTGGGCCTGCCGCTGGCCTGGCTCACGCTGGTGCGCGTGGTGTTTCGGATCCCGTGGCGTGCGCCGGATCCGGCCGGAACCGGCGCGCACGCGCCCGGGAGCAGCGCCTCGGACTCGATCTGGACCGCGCTCGCCCGCGCCGTGCCGTCGGCGTCCGCGACGCAGGGCCGCGCCACGCCCGCGGAGCGCCGGGTCGCTGCGGTCTTCGTCGTGGCGGCCGTGCTCTGGGTGGCGCGGCCGCTGCTCGAGCGGGTGGTCCCGGGACTGACGGATCCGGCCATCGCGATCGCCGCCGGGCTGGTGCTGTTCGTCGTGCCGGCGGGCGGCGGAGAGCGCGGCGCGCTCCTCGACTGGACCTGGGCCCAACCCCGTCTGCCCTGGGACGTCCTGCTCCTCTTCGGCGGGGGCCTCAGTCTGGCGGCCGCGTTCGAGGCGAGCGGGCTCGCGGCGTGGGTGGGGCGGTCGGCCGGCGCCCTCGGGGTGCTGCCGCCGGTCCTGCTCGTCGCCGCGATCGCCGCCGTCGTGGTGTTCCTGTCCGAGCTGGCGAGCAACACGGCCACGGCGGCGCTCTTCCTCCCGATCAGCGGCGCGCTCGCCGAGGGACTCGCGCGCCATCCGCTCGAGCTCGTCGTCCCCACCACGCTCGCGGCCAGCTGCGGCTTCATGCTCCCGGTGGCGACTCCGCCCAATGCGATCGCCTACGGGACGCGGTCCGTGACCGTGGGCGAGATGGCGCGCGCGGGGCTGCTCCTGGACCTGCTGTTCGTGGTCCTGGTCACCGCCGCGTCCTTCCTGCTCGTCCCCGCGGTCTTCGGCGGGGCCGGTTCCTGACCGAGGATCGGACCTCTCCCGGGTGATCGCATCGCCGCGGGAGGCGGAAGGCCGCGCGAGGGAACGGCGATGTACACCCTCACGGAGTTCTGGTATAACCACCTCAGGCGTTGCCGGCGGCGCGGCCGCCGGCGGTCCGGAGGCGTGCTTCCCCGACGGCGCGCCGCCTGGCCGGGCAGAGGTCGGGGAAGGGAGGTCGCGATGAGATCATGGAGGTTGGTGGTGACGCTGCTGACGCTGGCGGGAGCTCCCGCCGGCGCCCAGGTGCCGCGCGCGCCGGTCGGGGCGGACTGCTCCGGCCTCCCGGGCGTGGCCCAGCTGCGGCAGGCGATGGTCGCGGTCGCGGGTCCCGCCGTCGGCGGGCTGTTCAACGGACAGTTCATGTGGGCGGCCGTGGTCAACCGCGACGGCGAGGTCTGCGCCTACACCACGTCCACGGCCGATCCCTCGCAGGTCTGGCCGGGCAGCCAGGCCATCGCGAAGGCCAAGGCCTACACGGCCAACGCCTTCAGCAACAACTCGACGCCGCTCTCCACGGCGCAGCTCTACACCTTCACCCAGCCCGGGCACTCGCTTTGGGGGCTGAACCAGTCGAACCCCTTCGATCCCGACGCGCTGCAGTCACCGGGGGGGCAGGCGGGGATCGGCCGGATCGCGGGAGGCATCATCACGTTCGGCGGCGGCGTGCCCATCTACCGCGCCGGCCAGATCGTGGGCGGCCTGGGGGTCAGCGGCGACACGGCATGCGCCGACCACGAGGTGGCGAAGGGGGTCCGGAACGTCCTGGCCTTCAATCCGCCAGGCGGCGCGCTCGCGGACGACATCAGCTACTCGTCCGTGGACGGCGCATCCGTGTTCACGCACCCGCTGTGCGTGAACACCATGCGGAACGGCGTCGCCCTGGGGAACGAGCTCCCCGCGGCCGGCTTCTGACGACGCGACGCGGCCGGTCTTCGTAGCAGCCGTCCGCCGGCGACCGCCTGCAGCAGCGCGGCGCGAGACGGAGGGCTCCCCGCTCTGCCCGCGACGCGACGAGGTGTGTGGCGCCTGCCGCACGACGCCGGGGCCGGCGCGGGGAATACCCGGAGGGTCCGGGGGTAGGGGGGACAGAAGCGGGGCGGCGGCGGTGCGCCGCCCCCGTTCCCCCCGCGTCACCCGGAGGCTCCGATGCGCGTGCCCGTCCTTCGACCGAGCGTTCCGCTCGTCCTGCTCCTCTCGCTGATCGCATCCGGACCGGCGCTTCGACCCGCTCCCGCGGCGGTTGCGCAGTCCGTCGAGGCGGCGGGCTCCCTGGTGTCGGTCTCCGTGTCCGTGGACGGCGCGTCCACGCCTCTCTACCCCCGCGGCGGGCGCTGGTACCTCGAAGCCCGTGAGGGCTCGGAGTACGCCGTGCAGGTTGCGAACCGCACGTCCGAGCGTCTGGGGGTCGCGCTCGTCGTGGACGGGCTCGACGCGGTCAGCGGCGACCGCCGCGACGCGCGGCGTTCGAGTTCGCCGCCCGGACGGCTGTACGTCCTCGACCCGTGGGGCTCCGCCACCGTGCGCGGCTGGCGGACGTCCCTCGACGACGTCCAGCGCTTCACCTTCGTGGACGAGGCCGCCTCGTACGCCGAGCGCTCGGGGAAGGCGAACGCCAGGATGGGATGGATCGAGGTGCTCGTGTACCGCGAGCGGGAACGTCCGCCGGTCGTGAGTCAGCGGGGGCGGATCACGCCGGGCTCGACGCCGTCGCGTGGAGGGGCGCGCGAGGAACGGGACCCTCGCTCACGCGAGGACGAGGCCGCGACGGCGACGCCTTCGCCCACACCTGAAGCAGCCGCGGGGGCTCACGCCCCGGCCCCGGAGCCGGAGGCGGCAGGTGGCGACCTCGCCCATCCCGAGCGCTCCTATCCCGGCACCGGCTGGGGTGCTCACGCGTACGACCCGGTGACCGTCGTGCGCTTCGAGCCGGAACGGCGGGCCGCGGAGCGCATCACCCTCCGCTACGAATACCTCGACACGCTGATCACGATCGGCGTGCTGCCCCGGCCCTGGCAGGAGAACGACCGGCTCGCGCGGCGGGAGCGCGGCGAGGAGGGATTCGCCCCGCCGCCGATCCGCTAGGCGGGGTGGAAGGGACGGGCGCGGCCGCCGCCCGCGCCCGTCCCTGAAATGGCGGGCCGTTCCGTTACATCGCCGGGGCCGCGTCGCTGTTCCAGGTGTCCGCGACGTACTTCCACTCCCCGCCCGAGTTGCGGGCCACGCCGAGGAACTTGCCCGAGTCCTGCCAGGCCTCTCCGGACGCGGTCGTGCCGGACATCGAGTAGGTGCCGTGGTCGAAGGCGAGCTCGCCCGATTCCGACACGGTGGCTCCGCCGCTGGTGATGGTGAGGGAGCTCGGGGGTGACTGGAAGATCGTCGCGAACGCGGACTGGATCGCCCCGCGGCCTTCCGCCGTGGGCATCCCGGGGGGCAGCAGGACCGCGTCCTCGGCGTAGAGGCTGGCCAGGGCCGCCGCGTCGCCCGCGAGCGCGGCCTGGCGCCAGCGCTCGTTCAGGTCCGCCATCGCCTCTTCGCCGTCCAGCGCCGACGCACCGCCGGCGGCGCCGTCTCCGGTCGCGACGGCGGCCGCGTCGCCGCCCTCCTCCAGCGCGCCGGCAGCATCGCCGGTTCCCGCGGCAGCTTCGTCCGTCTCACGCGTCTGGCAGCCGGCGGCGAGCGCCAGCACGAGGATCGCCGCGGCCGTCAGTCCGATCGAATGGCGCATCGTCTGCCTGCCTCTCTCGGTTCGGGTGAAGGGGGCCCGTCCGGTTACATCGCCGGGGGCGCGTCGCTGTTCCAGGTGTCCGCGACCAGCTTCCACTCGCCGCCGACTCTGCGGCCAACGGAGAGGTACTTGCCTCGATCCTGCCATTCCTCGCCGGCGGGCGTGGTGCCGGCCATCGTGTAGGTACCGACGTCGTAGGCCAGATCGCCCGACTCGGAGACCGTGATGGCGTCGCTGTCGATCGAGACCGACGTGGCGGGGGCCGACTCGAACATCGCCGCGAGGGCGGACTCGATCTGCGCGCGGCCCTTCGCCGTGGGTACGCCCGGGGCCAGGAGAACGGCGTCCTCCGAGTAGAGGCTGGCGACGGCGGCGGCGTCGCCCGCCAGGGCGCCCTTCTCCCAGCGGTCGGCCGACTCGAGCAGCGCCGCGCGGGCGTCCGGTCCCGCCGCTTCACCGCCGCCCTCGTCCATTCCGCCGGCGGCGGAGCTCGTGTCCGTGGGGGCGTCGGCGTCCTCCCCGGCCTCGCGCGTCTGACACCCGTTCACGACCGCGACGGTGAGGACCGTCGTCACGAGCCATCGCAGCGAACCGCTCATCGTTCTCCAGCCTCCCTCGCTCGGGTGAGCCTTGCTTCGCATGCAGAATAAGTTCACGGAGGAGGACGGGACCTACTGCGCCGCCGGCACGCCCACGGTCCACACGTAGTCCTGGTGCGACGTGCAGATCTCGCCGAATTCCCTGAACGCGTCGCGCTGGCTGCCCTCCAGCTGCTCGACGAGCGCCGCCTGCGCCGTCAGCAGGCCCTGGGCGTCGGCCCCGTCCGTCACCGCCAGCCGGCGGTACTTGCCGCCCACGACGTGGGCGAACCAGGTCCAGGAGGCGATGTCGCCGTCCGAGACCTGCTCGTTCAGGATCGGCCCGACGACTTGCGTGACGAGGGTGTCCGCCCTCCCTTCGCGGGCGATGTCGCAGACCCAATAAGTGGATATCGCCGCCGACGGCCGGTCGCGCGCGACCTCCCCCGGACTCTGGGATCCCGCCACGCGCTCCCAGATGTAGTCCTCGTGCTCCGGACAGATGGCGTCGAGGTCCTGGAGCGCGCTGCCCAACCCGGCCACGAGACCTTCGATGCCCGTGAGGACGGCGTTCACGTTCGGCGCGACCACGTAGCCGGCGCGATCCCACGTGCCTCCCGTGTGGTGCGTCAGCCAGCCCCATGCCGAGAAGGTGCCGTCCGCCACCGCGCGATCGAGCGCGGGGGCGAACCCGTCGCGGATGACCGCGTTGAGACGCTGTCCCGTCGGCCCGCACGTGTAATACGAGGCATAGACGACGGGCGCCTCCTGTGCGCCCAGCGGCGTGCCGGCCGCGAGGAGCGACAGGAGGACCGACGTGCAGAAGCAGGTTCTCGCGATCATCACCCTTCTCCGGTGAATGGGTGGTCGTGCGTTCGATGCGATGTTCCGTGACGTCGCGGAGTCGTACCGCTCAGAGGCCGAGCTGGCGCAGCAGCGTGGCCATGTCGAAGTAGTGGCGGATCGAGGAGACGCGGTCGCCGCCGACCTGCACGACCTGACAGGCGCGGATCTCGATCCTCTTGCCGGTCGGCGCCGTCTCGCCGTCGGGCGTACGGAGCGGGCCGGTGTGGGTGCCCCGCCACGTGAGCTCCATCGTCACGGCGTCGCCGCCGACGGCGGTGCCGTCGAACGAGCCCCGCGAGTCGGGGAACGCCGCCGCCCACCCTTTCCATACGGCGAGGATGTCGTCGTGCCCCTTCGTCCGCCGGTTCGTGGCGACCTCGTCGTAGACGCAATCCGGGTGCAGGACGTCGCGGACGGCGTCCCAGTTCTTCTCGTTGTAGGCGGTGATCTGAGCCTTTGCGGCGTCGAGCGGTGTCCTCGGCATCGGTCGCTCCTGCGTGGAAGCGCGGACCCGGATCGACGGTCGGCACGGAGCGCGTTCCGCCCATTCCGCGTTCGCTGGACCTGGCGATCCCGCCCGGGGGACCGCCGGATGTCACGTCGGAAGACGCGGTGCTCGTCATCCTCGCGCCGAGGAGTCGAGCCCCCGTGTTCGGAAGGGGAGGCGGGCAGGGCCGGCCTGCACGCGGCCGGAGACTAGTCGGCTGCCGGGGGCGGGGCAAGGAGCGCGGGGATGTTTCGGCTGCGCCGCAGATCAGCCAGGTCGGAGAGGGCGGCGGCGCACCCCGGACGTGGTCTTCCTTCGTCGGGCTGGACCCAGCCGGTGACAGGCCGCGACGCCTACGGCGATGCGGCCGGCTTGGCCTCGAGGGTGATCACCCGCCATGCGCCGCCCTCGGACCGCACGACGCAGGCGTACGAGATGCCCGGCTGGAGCGTATCCGGCCTGACCTGCGCGACCAGGGCGTAGTCTCCGTCCGGCGTGCGCTCGACGGTGTCCGGCGCCTTGCCCCAGATCGCTCCATCGGGCGGCGTGAGCTTCGCGGCTGCCGCCTGCTTGCACGCATCGTACGCCGCAGGCGGAATGCGCTCGGGGACGACCTCCTCGGCGTCGGGGAGGACGGTTCCCGTGGTGTCGGGAGGGACCGCCGCACCACCCGCGGCGGCCGTCCCGTCGGGCGTGTCGGCCACGGTCGCCGTCGCCGACGCCGATCCGGCGCCACCTTCGCGGGCGGTGTCCACGCGACCACCGTCCGTGGCCGTCGCCGGAGCGGCCCCCGAGGCGGGCGCCCCGCCTTCGTCACCGCCGCACCCGTAGACGGCGAGCACGAGCGTGAGCCACACCCGGACGGCGAGGGCCGGCGAGCCGCAGGGCGTGCCGGACCTGCTGCGTCTGCGCGATCGACTCACGTGCCGCTCCCGTGACGGCGGTCCCACCGTTACCCGACCACCTCCGCGAGCTCCCGCCTGAACAGGATGGTGACTGAAGCCCCGCAGAGCCAGATCGGGAGCACGGTCACGCCGGCGCACGAGCTGGCGCGAGCGGCGCTGCGCACGAAGCTGCGGAGGAGCTCGCTCGGCGGCGCGGACCGCAGGAGACGGGACGGAGCTCGCTCGAACGGCCGGACCACACGAAGCGGGAGTCACCGAGTCCCGCGCGCCGATGATCGGCGGAACGAAGAGACGAGAGCGAGCAGCTGCCATCGAGCGGCGTCGGCCGGGAATTTTTTTCACGGATCGAGCTTCCGCCGGCCCCGGCCCCGGCGTGCGCTGCGATTGCTCCCGGGGAACCCCGGTCCGACGCACGACGACGACCCCCGGTACGCATCTTGCAACCCATTGAGCACCATCGGGATGAGCTGGAAAGGGTGAGAATACGCGTGAGGGGGTGTGTGCCCACCGCGGGAGTCGGCAGCAGGTGCCCCGGGGCACGGCTTCCTCGACCTGATGTCGAACGACGGCCGAAGGAGGATGCATGCAGACGGACACCACCCGCACGACCGCCACCAGGGGAGCCGAGGTCTGGGCGTATCGCGACGAGAACCTGGCGAGGACGCTGAAGCCGGGTTACGAGGTCGAGGCGCGCGACGGCGGCATCGGCAAGATCGACGACTGCAGCCGCGAGGTCGGACGCGGCCACATCGTCGTGGACACCGGCCCCTGGATCATGGGCAAGAAGGTGCTGCTCCCCGCGAGCGTGGTGGATCGCGTCGATCCGCGCGAGGAGAAGGTCTTCGTGAACCGCACGAAGGACGAGATCAAGAACGCTCCGGAGTTCGATCCGGACAAGCTCGGAGACGAGACGTACCGGAACC
Source organism: Gemmatimonadota bacterium (assembly GCA_036556125.1). Taxonomy (GTDB): domain Bacteria; phylum Gemmatimonadota; class Gemmatimonadetes; order JACCXV01; family JACCXV01; genus DATBJZ01. The sequence continues at coordinate 21,701 of DATBJZ010000044.1, forward strand.
GGTTCACGACGTACTACGGCAACGGACGCAACGAGAAATTCTGATCACCGATCGGCGCTGACCGGCGCCGATCACACGACGAACGGGCGGCGGGCCTTCGGCTCTGCCGCCCGTTTCCGTCCAGCGCGCCGAACAGACCCGGGCGCCGGCGCTATGGCGGGGCGCCGCCGCGCTTGAGCCGCGCGCGGTCCACCTTTCCCAGGTGCGTGCGCGGCAGGACGTCCACGAACACGATGGCCCGCGGGTGCTTGTAGGCGTCCAGACGCTCGCGGACGAACTCCTTGAGCGTTTCGGCGAGATCGACCCTCGCCGCCGCCGCGTCCACGCCTTCGCCGTCGCCGGCCACCACGAACGCGTGCGGCTTCACGAGTCCCCGCTCGTCGGCGACGCCGACCACCGCGCACTCGCGCACCGCGGGGTGCTGCAGGAGGCAGCTCTCCACCTCCTGAGGCGAGAGCCACTTTCCGGACACCTTCAGCATGTCGTCGGCGCGGCCGCAGTGCGTGAACGTTCCGTCGGCGTCGCGGCGCACCAGATCGCCGGTGACCACCCACTCGCCGCGGAAGACGCGCTGGGTGCTCTCCGGCAGCTGCCAGTAGCCGATCGCGCGCGATCCGCCCCGGACCCACAGCAGCCCCACGTCGCCGTCGGGGAGATCGCGCCCCTCCTCGTCGCGCACGCGCACGTCGAAGCCGGGCACGACGGTGCCGAGCGTGCCCGGCCGCGCGCGCCCGGGCAGGTTCGTGAGGAAGATGTGCCACATCTCCGCCGTGCCGAGGCCGTCGAGGAGGTCCACGCCGAACGTCTCGACCCAGCGGCGGTGCAGCTCGACGGGGAGCGCCTCGCCGGCGGAGGTGGAGAGCCGCAGGCTGGTGAGATCCTGACGCGCGGCGTCGGGATGATTCACCATCCGCGCGACCATCGCGGGGACGTTGACCAGGATGGTCGGACGGAAGCGTCGGATCTTGTCGAACAGGACCTCGGCGGTGCAGCGCTCGGGAAACAGCACCGCCGAGGCGCCGACCGCGAACGGAAAGAGCAGGTTCGATCCGGTCGCGTACCCGAAGAAGAGCTTGGGGACCGAAAGCGTGACGTCGTCCGCCGAGTACCCCAGTGCGCCCTTGGCGTAGCACTCGGTGGTGTTCGCGAAGGAGGCGTGGGTCTGCACGACGGCCTTCGGGCGGCCCGTCGTTCCTCCGGAGAAGAGCCAGATCGCGGCGTCGTCACGGCGGGACGGGAAGACGTCGAGCCGGTTCGGCGCGGCGTCGAGCGCGCGCTCCACCTCGCCGAGCCCGAGCGTGAGCACGCGCGGAGGTCCACCCCGACCGGCGCCGTCCCCGCCGCGCGCCGGTCGGCTCGTTCGGGCAGCCGCGGAGCCGCCCGACGATCCTCCGTCGTCCCACGCGTCGTCCGATCCCGCCGCGGCCCGGAACGCGGCCCCCGCCTCGGCGTCGACGATCGCGGCGACGGCCCGCGTGTACTCGAAGAGCTGGGCGACGGCGTCCGGCTTGAGCTCCGGATTGACCATCACCACCACGGCTCCGATCTTCAGCGCACCGAACAGCGCCCCGACGTACTCCGGCCCGTCGGGCAGTGCGATCATCACCCGCTGCTCGGGCCGGACGCCGGCGTCGCGAAGGACGTGGCCGAAGCGGTTGGCGAGCGCGTTCACCTCGCGGTAGGCGAGGTCGCGCGTGTCGGTGCGGATCGCGACGCGGTCGCCCTTCCCCTCGCGCAGACGCGCCTCGAGGAAGTAATCCGCGATGTTGAAGGTCTCGGGGGGAGCGAAGGTCATGCGGCCGAGGCCCGAATCTAGTCGCTCCCGCAGCTGGCGGGGACGTGGCGCGTGGCGCTCCACGAGCTCTCGCGCCTGACCTGGACCGAGGTCCGCGCCCTCGCCGGCCCGCACGCCGTCGCCGTCCTGCCCGTGGGCGCGGTCGAGGCGCACGGGCCGCACCTGCCCCTCGGCACGGACCTGATCATCGCCGACGCGATGGCTCGCGCGGGTGGAGACCGGCTCGCTGCGCGCGGACTCGACGTGCTGATCCTTCCCGGGCTCGCCTACACGGCCGCGGCGTTCGCCGCGGGCTTCGCGGGCACCCTCTCCGCGGCGCCGGCGGGGGTCACGGCCCTGGTCCTCGACGTCGCCGCCGGCCTTGCGCGCCACGGCGTTCCTCGACTCGCGCTTGCGAACGCCCACCTCGACCCGGCGCACCGGCAGTCGCTACGCGCCGCCGTCGAGTCGGCCGCGCGCGTCAGCCCGTCGCGGATCATCTTTCCCGACGTGGCGTCCCGCGCCTGGGCGGCGAGGCTCGGCGAGGAGTTCCGCAGCGGAGCCTGCCACGCCGGGCGCTACGAGACGTCGATCGTCCTCGCCGTGTGCGCGGACCTCGTGCGAGACGAGACGCGGCGCGGACTGCCGTCGAATCCCGTGTCGCTGTCCGATGCCATCGCCGCGGGGCGGACCACCTTCGAGGACGCCGGCGGCCCCGCGGCCTACTTCGGGGATCCGGCCGCCGCGACCGCGGAGGAGGGCCGGCACAGGATCGACGAGCTCGGGGCGATCCTCGAGGAGGCGGTGATGGAGTCTGTGCACGCCGCCCCGGGCGCCGAACCTCACGCCGCGGGCGCGGGTCCCGGGGGAGCCGGGTGACCGTGCAGCTCGAGGGCCGCGGCGCCGTCGTGACCGGAGGCGGTCGGGGGATCGGAGCGGCGATCGCGGCTGCGCTGGCGGACGCGGGGGCGGGGGTCGTCGTCGCCGCGCGCACGTCCGCCGAGGTGGAGGGCGCGGCAGCGGCCCTGCGCTCGGTCGGGGGGCGTGCCTGGGCGATGGTGTGCGACGTGACGCGTCCCGAGGAGGTGGACGAGCTCGCGCGCGGAGCGGCGGACCGGCTCGGCCACGTGGACGTGCTCGTGAACAACGCGGGCTTCGCCCACTCCGCTCCGCTCCCCCGGATCGAGCTCGACGACTGGAACCGCCTGTTCGCGGTGAACGCCACGGGCACGTTCCTCTGCACGAAGGCGCTCCTGCCGGGGATGCTGGAGCGCGGCTGGGGCCGGATCGTGAACGTCGCGTCGATCTCGGGGCTCCAGGGGGCGAAGTACATCTCCGCCTACGCCGCCTCGAAGCACGCGGTGATCGGCTTCACCCGCTCCGTCGCGGCCGAGGTGGCGGGACGCGGCGTGACGGTGAACGCCGTGTGCCCGGGATACGTGGACACGGACCTGACGCGCCGGTCGATCGAGCGGATCGTCGAGCGCACGGGCCTGCCGGCCGACCGCGCGCGCCGTGCGCTCGAGGAGCGGAACCCGCAGGGCAGGCTGATCCGGCCGGAGGAGGTCGCGGCCGTCGTGCTGTCCCTCTGCTCCGAAGCCGCCGGGGACCGGAACGGGGAGGCGGTCGTCGTGGACGGGTCGGCGCCGGCGTTCTCCGGCGCGGCGGAAGCCGCCCCGCCCTCCGCGGCGGCGAGGGGTCGCTCGTGACGCTGCAGACCGTGAACCCGCAGTCGCTCGGGCCCGCGAAGGGCTACAGCCACGGGATCGTCGCGCCGGCAGGGGGGAGGCTCCTGTTCGTGGCCGGCCAGACCGCGGCCGGTCCGGCAGGGAAGCCCGCGCGGGGCACGTTCGTGGAGCAGTGGAGCCGCGCGCTCGAGAAGGTCCTCGCCGTCGTGCGGGAGGCGGGCGGCGCGCCCGAGCACGTGGCCCGTCTCACGATCTACGTCACCGACCTGGACGCCTACTTCGGGAGCCTGAAGCCGCTGGGCGAGGCGTACCGGCGTCTGATGGGACGCCACTATCCCGCGATGGCGCTGCTCGAGGTGAAGGGTCTCGTGGACCCGAACGCGCTCGTCGAGATCGAGGCCGCCGCGGTGCTGCCGTGACGGACCCGCGGCCGGCCTCCGCGGCGACCGGCGCATCG
>DATBJZ010000045.1:0-11800 GCA_036556125.1 Gemmatimonadota bacterium
CGACGATCTCGCTCGACGGCGACTGGGCCGAGGTGACCGTGCCGAGCTGTGCGGGGGACGCGGGCGGCGCGGACGGCTTCCGGCTCGTCCGGTCGGGCGGGCGCTGGCGGTTCGTGTCGTTCGACCTCTTCGACGGCTCACCGGACGCGCCGCCGGTCGATCGGCCGGCGCCCGCGGGCGATCCCGGCGGCCGCCGCGCCGTCAGCGCTCCGGCACGCGGGCGCTGACGCGGAGCACGCGGGCCGCGCCGGCGGGGCCGGCGTCGGGCACCACTCGATGACCCCCTTCAGCACGGCGCCGCGGCCGTTCACGGCCGCGAGCACGGAGTCGCGCGCGGCCGCCCCGAGACCCAGCGCGTCGAGATCGACGTCACTCAGCGATTGGACGTCGCCGCCGCCGAGCGGCGAGGCTTCGAGCGAGAAGCAGGGGTGGGTCACGCAGCGCAGCCCGGTGTCGCGCACGCGCCACGCCGGCGCATCCGCCGACTGGCGCGGGAGATCGCTCCCGCCGCCGGCGGAGCCCGTGCCGCACGACAGGATCACGACCGCGGCTGCGAGCGTGGCGCCGACGGTTGAGACGGTCACGACGGCTCCCTGCAGGACGTGCGGCGCCGTTCAGTGGATCTGGAAGAAGACCTCGCGCCCCTGACGCTCGACGCTGACGTTCACCTCGCGGTCGCCCTCCCAGGCCCGCTCGACCTCCGCCATCGCCTGCGCCGCCGAGGTGAACCGCCGGCCCTCGATCGTGAGGACCACGTCGCCGCCCCGCAGTCCCGCCGCCTCGGCGGGTGACCCGCGGTCCAGGAAGGCGATCACCAGCCGGCCGTCCGCGGTCACCCCCAGGTCCAGTCCGACGTCGGTGCCCGACGGCGTCACCCGGCCCGGCGCGCCGGCGGCCGCCGGCGGCGCGGCGCCGCCCTGACGCTCCAGCTTCTCGGCGAGCTCCAGCACGGGTCCGGACGTTCCCTCGCGGGCGAGCCACGTCGTGAGCGGGGTCGTCCGCGAGAGACTCCAGCGCGTCCGGAGCGTGTCCACGAACGCCTCCTCCGGATTGTAGGAGATCCAGACCGGCTCGGAGCGCGCCCGCCGCAGGCGCTCCTCGCCCCAGAGGTCCTCGAGCGCGCGGTAGGTCACCAGGTTGACGAGCGCCTCCCGGCGCCAGTTCCCCTCCTCCACCAGCGGGTGGTCGAGCTCGCGCGGGCGTGAGGCCCCGAGCTCCGGCGGCGGCGGATCGAGGAGGTAGTGCGCGATCTGGTGCGCCCAGACGAGGATCAGGAAGTCGCCCTCGTCGGGCAGCTCCTGCCGGCCCTGACCGCGCTGGATCTCGCCGACGGCGACCGTGAAGGGATACTGGATGCTGAGCGTCGGGAAGCGGCGCAGCAGGTAGACCGGGATCTCGGCGTAGGGCCAGGCGACGCCCGCGTAGTCGGACATCCGCCGCAGGAGTCCGGTTCCCTGATCGTCGTGGAACTCCGTGAGCGGCCGCGCCCGGTCCTGCGCCCAGCGGACGTCGTCCCGGGGATCGCGCCCCTGCTCGGCACCCGCCCCCGTCACGGCGGCGTACTCCGACTCGAACCTGAACAGCACGACGGGAACGCCGGCGTCGCCCTGCGCCCGCGCCGCCGCCGGCGCGCCGGCCAGCGTCGCCACGGACGCCACGACGGCCGCGACCGCGACGCCGCGCGAGGTCCCTGTGGTCTGCCGCACGTGAACTCTCCGGCCTACGTTGTCCAGCTTCGCCATGTCCGCCCCCGACATACCGCCGCGCCGCGCGCCCGGTTCCGGCCGGCGCCGCGCCCGTGCGCTCCTGGCGCCGGCGGCGCTGGTGCTGGTGAGCGGCGCCGCGAACGCCGCGGGCCTCGGGTGGGGCCTGCCGCACACCGTGGACTGGGCGGTGGACTCGATCGCGCCGCACCGCGTCCTGGAGGCGGCCGGGCGGGGCTTCTCAGGCGGCTGGTGGGACCGCTACCCGCCGCTCCAGTTCGCGCTGCTCGCCGCGCTCTACGCTCCGGCGCTGGCGGCCCTGCGCGCAAGCGGCGGTTGGCCGGCGGGCGAGCAGGCCGCCGAGCTCCAGCCGGCCGCCGCGTACGGCTGGCTGATCCTGATCGCGCGGCTGGTGGGCGTCGCGATGGCGGCGGGCGCCGTCCTCGCGGTATGGCGGCTCGCGCGCCGCCTGTTCGGCGACGGCGCGGCCTTCTTCTCCGGCCTGATGGTCGCGGTGAACCTGCCGTTCGCGTACTACGCCCACACCGCGAACGTGGACGTGCCGTACCTCTTCTGGGCGGCGCTCGGCCTGGACCGGTTCAGCGCCGCCGTCGAACGCGGCGCGCTTCGCGACTACGCGCTCTTCGCGCTGTTCGCCGCCCTCGCGGCGTGCACGAAGGACCAGGCGCTCGCGCTCTTCGTGCTGGCGCCGCTCCCGCTCCTGCACGCCCGGATGCGCGAGGCCGCGGGCACCGGCTCGGCCCTCGTCCCGCACCGGCCGTCCGCCGTCCGGCGGCCGTCCGCCGCACGGCTCCTCCTGGACCGGCGCAACGTCGCCGCCGCGGCCGTCGCCGGGGTGACGTTCGCGGTCGTCCAGAACCTGACCTTCAACGCCGCGGGCTTCGCGGCGCGCGTGCGCTACCTCACGGGGCCGGGATCCGCGCGCTTCCGGGAGCACGCCAGCACGCCGGGCGGCCACGCCGCGCTGGCGGCCGACACGGCCGGGCAGCTGGCGGGCGCGATCGGCTGGCCGCTGCTCGCCGTCTGCGCCGTCGGCGCGGCGCTCTCCGCACTCCGCTCCGCCCGTCGAACGCTCCCGCTCCTGCTCCTCGCGGCGGGCTACGCGCTCGCGTTCCTGCACGTGATCGGCTACGTCGAGCCCCGCTTCGTCCTCCCGATCGCGATCGTGCTCTCGATCCCGGGCGGGAAGCTCCTGGCCGACGCGTGGAGCGTCGCGAGGCACGCCGGCTGGAGGCGCAGAGCGATCGCGCTGGCCGTCCGCGCCGCGGTCGTGGCGGCCTTCGTCCCCCCCGCGCTCGCGGTCGCGAGGCTCGACCTCCTGATGCTACGCGATTCGCGCTACGCCGCCGAGCGCTGGCTGGCGCGCAACGCTGCCCCCGGCGCGCTGGTGGAGACGCTCGCGCCGCCGCCCTTCGTCGAGACGCGCTACCCGCGGTTCCCGTCCGGCGTGCGGGTCAGGAGCAGCCGGCCGGCCGGCGGCACGGCGTGGCTCCCCTGGTCGAGCGATCCCCCGCGCATCCCGAACGCCTGGAGCGGTCCGGGAGATCCGGACCTGATCGTGCTCAGCGGCGACTGGTACGAGGGACTCCGGCGGCGGGGCCGCGGCCGGGGCGCGGCCCTCCTGAGGGACCTCTTCGAGGGCCGGGCGGGCTACGCCGAGGCGGCGCGGTTCGATCCGCCGGCTCCCCGCGTGCCGGGCCTGCCGGTCGCCTGGCGAGTGGTCATCTTCAGGCGCGTCGGGGCGGCGGAGGGCGGAACCCTCGGGCGGCCGTTGCAAGGCAGTCCGTGTTGTGGTAAGTTGTTAGGTTCTAATGAGTTCGGCACCGCAACACGGGTGCTCGTAGCAGACGGTCGGCAGGGCTCGGCCGCCCCAACCCGCTAATGGGTGAGGAAGGACCATGACGTCAGGGCACCAGCCTCCGGGCTCGCCGCCGTTCCGGCCACCGCGGGGCCTCGCGGGCGCCGGCGCGACTGCCGGCCGCCCCGCCGGGTTGGCCGGCCCGGGTCCCGCCGCCTCGTCCGGCGGCGCCCCGGCAGCCGTCCGGACGGGTCTGCCGGATCGGGATCTCCTGCCGGGCGTGCGTCACACGGTCGCGGTGGCGAGCGGCAAGGGCGGCGTCGGGAAGTCCACGGTGGCCGTGAACCTCGCGCTGGGCCTGGCGCGCCTCGGCCATCGCGTCGGACTGCTCGACGCCGACATCTACGGACCGAGCATCCCGATGATGCTCGGCCTGCGCGGGCAGCAGGTGGAGATGCGCGAGAAGCGCCTCCTGCCGATCGAGAAGTTCGGCCTGCGCCTGATGTCGCTCGGCTTCCTCGTGCAGGACGACTCCCCGCTGATCTGGCGCGGTCCGATGGTGCACGGCGTCGTGCAGCAGTTCCTGCGCGACGTCGAGTGGGGCGAGCTGGACGTGCTGGTGATCGACCTTCCGCCGGGCACCGGCGACGCCCAGCTCACGCTCACGCAGAGCATCCCCCTCTCCGGCGCCGTCGTGGTCTCGACGCCGCAGGAGATCGCGCTGCTCGACGCGCGGAAGGGGCTGCGGATGTTCGACAAGGTGAACGCGCCCGTGCTGGGTTTCGTCGAGAACATGGGCGCGTTCGTGTGTCCGTCGTGCGGCGCCGAGCACGCCATCTTCTCCAAGGGCGGCGTGGCCCGCGCGGCGGCCGAGCTCGACGTGGAGGTCCTCGCGCAGATCCCGCTGGACGCGGCCGTCACGCCCGGCGGGGATCGCGGAGTCCCGATCGTGGAAGCCGCGCCGGAGTCCGAGACCGCGCGGCGGTTCGTCGAGCTGGCGCGCCGGGTGGCGGAGCTCGTCGGCGCCGGGGCGCCGCCGTCGAACGCCGGAGACGGCGACCGCCGTTGAGCGCCCACTCCCGCCCTTCCGGGGCGGACCTACCCCGGGCGCTCGACCGCGGCGCCGACGAGGTCGCCTCGAGCGGCGCGCGTCCGACCGGGGTGGTCCGCGCCGACCCTTCCGCCGGAGCGGACGCCCCGGCGGTCCTGACCGTCCCCGAGCACGGCGACGGCGGGCCCGACGCGGCCGTCGCGCCCCCCGCGCCCGATCCCGACGCTCCCCGGCTCCTCGAGCTGCTGGGCGCCGTGGATCCCCGGCGCGAGGTGGGGATCTTCAGCCACGACAATCCGGACCCGGACGCGATCGCGGCCGCGTACTGCCTGCAGCACCTGCTCGAGGAGAAGCTCGGGGCGCGATGCGTGCTCGCCTACGGCGGTCTCGTCGGGCGCCACGAGAACCAGGCGATGGTGCGGAACCTGGGCCTGTCGCTCACCCCGATCCGGCTCCTCGACCTGAGCCGGCTCGGGACGATCGCGCTCGTGGACGCCCAGCCGGGCACCGGCAACAACTCGCTCCCGCCCGGCACGCGCGTGGACGTCGTCCTGGACCACCACCCGCTCCGGAAGGAGACCTCGCGCGCGAGGTTCTTCGACGTGCGGCCCGGGTACGGCTCCACCAGCACGCTGATGCTGCGGTACCTCCAGGCGGCGAAGCTGCCGATCCCGAGCCGGCTCGCGACGGCGATCCTGCTCGGCATCAAGTCCGACACGCGCGAGCTCGAGCGCACGGCTTCGAGCGAGGTGGACCTCCGCGCGTATCTCGAGGTGTTCCCGCACGCCGACCTCGGGCTGATGGCCCGGATCGAGCACCCGCGGATCCCGCGCCGCTACTTCCAGAGCTTCTGGGAGGCCCTCTCGCGCAGCCGCGTGCACGGGGACGCGGTCGTCGCCGTCCTCGGCGAGGTCGAGCACCCCGACCTGGTCGCCGAGATCGCCGACTTCCTGCTGCCGCTCGAGGAGGTGCGCTTCGCGCTCGTGCTCGGCGCGAGCGGCGAGCGGCTGTTCGTCTCGCTGCGGACGCGCCAGCAGCAGCACGACGCGGGGCGGATCCTGCGGCGGGTGCTCAAGGGCCTCGGCGCCGCCGGCGGACACGGCCGCATGGCGGGCGGCCAGGTGGAGCTCCGCGGCAGGGCCGAGGAGCGGGCGGAGCTCGAGCGGAAGATCCTCGAGCGGTTCCTCGACGAGAGCGGCATCGCCGACCGCGCCGGGGCGCCGCTCGTCGTGCGGCCCCGCGCGGGCGTGCCGCTCGACGTGCCGCTCGGCTGAGCGCGAGGGTGGGCTGCGCGGATGAGGGCGGCGCGTCCCCGGGCGGGGTCCGCGAACGACGGCTCCCGGTTCGTCGCCGTGGTCCGGTCCGGACGACCGCCGCACGGCTGCGGGGGCGCGCGGCGGCGCGGCCCGCGGTCGGTCTCGCCGCATCGGCCTTCGGGACGCGCCGGCTCCGTCCGAGGTTGCGTTGCGCGCCCGCGCGGCGGCCGTATCGTAGGCCCGTGATCGCCCCCGACCCGCAGATCAGCCTCGAGCGCGAGACCGACGGCAGCTACGTCGCGACGTCCCCGGCCCTCCCCGGGTTCGTGGCGCGCGGCGACAGCGAGGCCTCGGCGATGCGGCGCATGCGCCGCGCCCTCCGGCACCTCGCGCGCGATCAGGGACGCGAGTTCGAGAGCTGGCTCGGCGGCGAGGCCGCCGAGGCGCCGTTCCGCTGGAGCCGCTGGCGCGCCCCGCTCGCGCTGCGCCTGCCGCTCAGCCGGTCGATGAAGACCGATCTCTCGCTGTTCGGCGCCGGGCTCGCCGCCGGGTTCGTGCTCCTGACCGTCACCCGCCGCCGCCGCTAGTCACCCCCGGCGCGCCGGCGCCTGCCCCGCCTCAGCGCGCGAAGCGCGCCAGCGCACGCACGACGTCGTTCTCGAGCTCGACCGAGCTCGCCTTCCCGTCCGGCCGGTTGTTCAGCAGGAGCGCGAACGCGAGCCGCTCGCCGTTGCGCGCGTCCACGTACCCCGACAGCGCCGAGACGTAGCGCACCGTGCCCGTCTTGGCGTGCAGGTTCCCGCGCGTGAGCGGCTCGTCGAGCCGGCGCGCGCGCTCGTCCTCCCCCGGCACGAACAGGGAGTCGTAGAACTCCCGCCGGTAGGGGTGCCGGGCCATGTGGGCGAGGAGCTGCACGACCGCGTGCGGCGTGACGAGGTTCAGCCGCGACAGCCCCGAGCCGTCGACCAGGAAGACCGCGCCGGGCTCGACCTGCACCTCGCCCCGCAGGAAGTCGTCGATCGCCGCGATCCCCGCGCCGGCCGAGCCGCGGCCGCGCGTCTCCGCCCCGAGCGCGCGCAGGAGCTGCTCGGCGTGGAGGTTCTGGCTGCGCTTGTTCACCACGCCGAGGAGCTCCGACAGCGGCGGCGAGAAGTGGGAGGCGACCGGCGTGCGGCCGGCGACGCCGACCGCGTCCTCCTCGTCGGCGAGCCGGACGTCGCCGTCCAGCTCGATGCCGGCGTGCTCGAGCCGCTCGCGAAGGACGGTGAGCGCGTAGAGGGCGGGGTCGTCCACGGCGATCACGAGCGCCGCCCCGCCGCGCCGCGGCACCCGGCCGCGCAGCCGGATCTCGTTGCTCTCGGGCTGCCGGTGGACCGCGATCGACTGCCGGCCTTGGCCGGTCCCCGTCACGACGTCGTTCACGACGGTGACGTACTCCGTGTCGGGCACGAGCTCGACCCGCGCCGGCGACCCGGGACCGGCGCCGGGCTGGACTCGGACGGTGACCGTGTTGTCGTTGAACGAGAGCGCGTCGATCTGCGCGCCGTACCACCACTGCTGCGCGTCCCACGCCCACCCTTCGCCCAGCTCCGGCCCCTCGAAGTACCGGTTGTCGCCCACGAGGTCGCCGTCCACGCGCGTCACGCCCCGATCGCGCAGGGCCTGCACGAAGCCGTCGAACACGTAGGTCACGCTGTCGGCGTAGAAGCGTCCCGAGAGGCTGGGGTCGCCGCGGCCCTCGAGGACCAGGTCGCCGCGCAGCACGCCGTCGCCGTCCACGCCGCCCGTGCCGTAGAGCGTGGTCCGGAACGTGAAGCGGGGACCCAGGTAGTGGAGCGCGGCCGCGGAGGTGAACAGCTTCACGTTCGAGGCGGGCTGGAGCAGCCGCTCGGCGTTGAGCGAGTAGAGCACGTCGCCGCGCGTCAGGGAGAGCACCTCCGCGCCGACGGTGGCCCGCTCCCCCACGCTCGCGCGAAGGATCCGGTCCAGCTCCAGCTGCAGGGCGTCGCCGGGACCGGCGAGGGCGGGCGCGGGCGGGGCCACGGGGCCGCGCTCGCGCGACGTCGAGGTCTGCGCGGCCGCGGGCGGCGACGTGATCGCGGCGTTGACGGCCACAGCGGCGGGCAGCGCGACGCGCGCGGCGCGCCGCAGGATTCGGATGGGGACGGACGGACGCCTTCGAACGAACCGTGCCATTCGAGCGGCCGAGCGGGGGAGGGTCGCCGGAGCCTGCGCGAAGGTTCCACGGGACGAGCGCGTTTTCAAGTGTCGCGGGCCGGCGTTCCGCGATCGCGCCGCGTTTCCGTCGCGCGGGCCCGTCTCAGCCGTCGCCCGTTCGCAGCACTCCGGCATCGGTGACGAGCAGGTCCACCGCCACGTCGCGCGGGCCGGCGGGCACCCGCTCCACGAGCTGCGTCGAGTAGAGCAGCGCGACCCTCGGCGCGCGGACGCCCGCCAGGAACCGGTCGTAGTAGCCGCGTCCGAGCCCGAGGCGGTTTCCACGCCGGTCGAACGCCAGGCCGGGGACGATGACCAGATCCAGCTCGTCGGTCCCGACGGCCGGCGCGTCCGCGGCGGGCTCCAGGAGGCCGAACGCCGCCGCCCGGAGCTCCGACAGCGCGCGGACCTCGTGGTGGGCGAGATCCTGCCCGGCGACACGCGGCAGCGCCAGGCGGCGGCCGGAGCGCAGCGTCTCGAGGAGGACGCGGTCCGTGCGGACCTCGTTGCCCTTCACGCCCACGTACGCGTGGACGACGCGCGCCGCGCGGTACTCCTCCAGCGCGAGGAGCGCCTCCTGGATGACGGCGCTCCGCAGGTCCACCTCCTCGGGACGCAGCGCCTTCCGCCGCGCCGCGGCCTCGCCGCGCAGCGCCGCCTTGGCGCGCGCCAGATCCTCCTCCCCCGGGGCGACGCGCCCCCGGGTCATCGCACGGGCCGCACGCGCAGCGTGAGCCCGTCGGCCGCGACGACCTCCACCCGCTCCCCGCCGGCCGCGGGCTCCGCCGAGACCGCGTTCCACAGCTCGCCCCGCAAGGCGACCTTCCCCCGGTACTCGGCGGCCGCGCCCGGGACGGGCTCGAACGGCACGCGCACCGAGGCCACGCTGCCGACGAGGCCCTCGCGTCCGGTGGTGGGGCGCGCGCGGCGTGCGCGGAGCGCCGCGCCGAGCGCGAACACGAAGAACCCCACGGTCAGCAGGAGCGCCGGCAGGATCACGGCCCACGAGACCCGCAGCGCGGGCTCGGGAGACTCGAAGAGCAGGGTCGCGCCCAGGAGGAAGGCGACGGCCCCGCCGATCGTGAGGATGCCGTGGCTCACCACCTTGATCTCCGCGAGGAAGAGCACGACCGCGAGCGCGAGCAGCAGGACCCCGACCGTGTTCACCGGCAGCGCCTGGAACGCGAAGAGCGCCAGCAGGAGGCTGATCCCCCCGATGACACCCGGAACGATGGCGCCGGGGTTCGCGAGCTCGAAGAAGAGTCCGTACATCCCGAGCAGGAAGAGCACGAACGCGACGTTGGGGTTCGCGATCGCGTCCAGGACGCGGAAGCGGAGGCCCTTCCGGACCTCCACCACCGCGGCCCCCGCCGTGCTCATCGCGTGCGGACCGGACGGGAGCCGCACGACCCTGCCGTCGAGCGCGCGCAGGAGGTCGCGCTCCCCGTCCGCCAGCAGGTCCACCACCCCGAGCTCAAGCGCCTCCTCGGCGGTCGCCGAGACCGACTCGCGCACGGAGCGCTCCGCCCACTCGGCGTTGCGCCCGCGGCGCGCCGCGAGCGACCGCGCGAACGCCGCCGCGTCGTTCACCGCCTTGGCTTCCAGGTCGCCCCCTCGGTGCTCCCCCGCCGGAGCCGAGCTGTCATCGGCGGCCTCGGCCGCGCCGTCCCGCGCCCCCCCGTCGTCGCGGCCGGCGCCGCGATCGGGCTCCGGCTCCTCACCCGGAGCCAGGTCGCGTCCACCGATCCCGACGGGGTGCGCAGCGCCGATGTTCGTGCCGGGCGCCATCGCGGCCACGTGCGCGGCGAGCGTGAGGAAGACGCCGGCGGACGCGGCCCTGGCGCCCGAGGGGGCGACGTACACGACCACCGGGAGCTCCGCGGCGAGCATCCCCTTCACGGCCTCCCGCGTGGAATCGAGGAGTCCGCCCGGGGTGTCCAGGACGACCAGCAGGGCCGCCGCGTTCTCCGCTTCGGCGTCGCGGATCGCGTCCAGCAGGAGCTCGCTGGAACCGGGATGGATCGCGCCGTCGAGCACGAGCCGGTGCACGGCGCCCGTCGAGCCCTGCACGGCGCCCGAGCCCCGTACGGCGTCCGTCGAGCCCTGTACCGCCCCGGACAGCGCGACGGCCGACAGGGCGGCGGCGATCCGAAGCGCGTGCGCGCTTCCCGCGATGGGTGCGCGCCGGCGTCTCACCGGCGTCCGCCCACCGCGGCCCCCGCCTGCGGCGTCCCGGCCGGCGTGGAAGCCGCGGCGTCGGGCGCTGCCGCCCCCGGGGCATCGCGACGGGAGGAGGCGGCGGCGCCGACGGGCGCCGCCGCCGGCGCGCCCCGGGCCAGGAGCGCCGCGCCCGCGAGGAGCGCCGCCGCTGTCCAGAGCGACGCGCCGCCGCCCACCGTCTCGTGCAGCACCCCGCCGGCGAGCGGCCCGCACGCGCGCGCGAGGCTCGCGGTGGCGTGCCCGAGCCCGAGGGTCCGGCCCCGGTCCACGCCTCCCACCGCGCGCGACAGGAGCGACTGCGCGACCGGCGTCGTCACCGCGAATCCGGCGGCCAGCCCCGCGAGCCCGGCGAGGAGGGGGAGCCCCCCGCCGCAGCGCAGAACGCCGGCGGCGCAGGTCCCGGGATCCGGCGCCAGGAGGGCGAACCCCGCGGCGGAGGCGAGCGCGCCCGCCGCCAGGAGCCGGGTCTCGCCGAGCGCCGCCGCGAGCCGGCCGACCGCACCGCCCTGCACCGCCACCGCCGCGAGACCCACCCCGGCGAAGAGGAGTCCCGCTTCGCTCGGCCCGTACCCGAACCGCTCGTCCAGCAGGAGCGGAAGCACCGGGTAGAGGACGGCGAATCCGGCCGTCGAGAGGAAGAGCACGCCCAGGAGCCGCCGCACGGCGGGCGCGCGCGCGGCGTGGAAGTCGAGGAGCGCTCCGATCCGGAGCTCGCTGCGGCGGGCGCCGGGTGCGAGGGACTCCGGCAGGGCCCGCCACGCCACGACGAAGGCGATCGCCGAAAGCCCGGCCGCGGCGAGGCCCGGGACCGCGAAGCCCCAGCGGCTGAGCAGCGCGCCCGCGGCCGGCCCGACCACGAATCCCATGCCGAACGCGGCGCCGAGCAGGCCCAGGCCGCGGGCGCGCTCGCCCTCCGGCGTGCGATCCACCAGGTACGCCTGGCTCACGCCCACCACGGCGGCGCTGAGCCCGGCGAGCAGCCGGGAGACGAGGAGCACGGCATAGCTCCCCGCGGCGCCCGCCAGCGCGAACAGCAGGTACGCTGCGACGGCCCACCCGAGGCTCGCGAGGATCACGGGACGCCGGCCGACGCGGTCCGCCAGGGCGCCCCAGACGGGGGCGAGCAGGAACTGGGCGAGCGAGTAGACCGCGAACAGCGCCCCGATCGCAGCCCCTCCCACCCCCAGGCTGAGGCCGTAGTGGGGGAGCAGCGGGAGGACGATCCCGAACCCGAGGAGCTGGAGGAAGACGGTCGAGAGGAGGACCGGTCGCCAGGCGTGCGCCATCGCATCCCAACCTACACCCCTCGCCGGGGCGGTCCAAGCGGCGGCGGCGTGATCCTTTCGCGGGCGGCGCATCCGACGCGCCGCGTGGACCCGGAGCGTCGAGCGGCGCCTGTCGGCCGCGGCGTGTCGCGCGCAACGGGTCGAGCCGCGGGACGCCGTACGCCGCGGGCGAGGCTCGCTTGTCGCCCCCCCCTCGGCCGGGTAGGTTGAGGAACGATTATCGTTTGCCCTCCCCGCACGCGGCCCAT
>DATBJZ010000046.1:0-9388 GCA_036556125.1 Gemmatimonadota bacterium
CGCGGCCTGGCACGACACCGCCGCGCTCGTCCTGCTCGCCGGGCTCGCCGGCCCGCGGCCCCTCGCGGGCCAGGAGGGGGCTGCCGCGCCGGCTCCGGCCGCGCCCGCCGCTCCCGCCGCCGGCGCGCCCGATCGGCCGGCACCGGCGGCAGCGCCCGCACCCCGGCCGGCCCCGCCGACGCCCGCCCCCGCGGCGGTCGCGCCGGTGCCCGCGGCGCAGGCCCAGGGGGCCCTCACGGATGCGGAAGTGGACTCGCTGCTGGCGCGCGCCTCCGGGCGCTTCCGGGTGCTGGCCTCGCCGCGCGGCGACGGGATCCTGCTCCTCCCGAACTACGGCGCGCCGGGCGTCGCGGTCGTGGAGATCGTGGACGGCGACGTGACCGTCGACGGCGCGGCGGTGCCGCGCGGCGGTCTCGCGGAGCGTCTCGGAGAGGACGCGCCGCTCGTGGTGAGCCTCTCCTACGTGCCGCCCGACGTCCTCCAGGACCGCCTCGAGGCGCGGGAGTCCCGGGACGAGGACGACTTCGACGTGCCCGACGTTCCGGAGCCTCCCGACGTCGATTCCGACTTCGACATCGACATCGACGTGGACGAGGACGGCGACCTGGTGCGGTTCGGGGGCGACGTCACCGTCGCAGCGGGCGAGGTCATCGGCGGCGACGTCGTGGCGATGGGCGGAAACGTGGACGTCGCGGGGACGGTCCTCGGCGACGTCGTCTGCATGGGCGGGCGGCTGACGCTCCGCGACACGGCCATCGTGCACGGCGACGCGGTCGCCGTGGGCGGAACGCTGGAGAAGGCGCCCGGAGCGCGGGTCCTCGGCCAGCAGCAGATCGTCGGCGTGAGCGTGCCGTTCGTCGCGCCGTTCGGGGCCGGCCACGCGCACGGGGGCTTCGGCTGGGTCGGGGGCCTGTTCTTCACGATCCTGTCGGTCGGGCTGTTCCTGCTGCTGGGATCCATCTTCCAGCTCTTCCTGCCGCGGCACCTCGACCGGGTGGAGACGAACGTCCGCTCGTCGCCGGTCAAGGCGGGCCTGGTCGGGTTCCTCGCGCAGGTGCTCTTCATCCCGGCCTTCCTGCTGGGCCTCATCCTGCTGGTCGTGACGATCATCGGGATCCCGCTCGCGCTCGTGTGGGCGGTGGCGTTCATCCCGCTCGGGTTCCTCGCGGCGATCTTCGGCTTCACGGCCGTGGCGCGGCTCATCGGAACGCTCCTCGCGAGCCGGGCCGAGCGCGGGCTGACCTCGCCGTACGTGGCGATCTTCGTCGGCCTGGCCGGGCTCTTCGCCCCGATGCTGCTGAGCAACCTCTTCGACATGGGCGGCGGCCTGCTCGACCTCCTGTCCGTGGTCTTCTTCATCCTGGGCACGCTGGCCCTCTACCTCGCTGCGACGATCGGTTTCGGCGCGGTGCTCCTCACCCGCTTCGGCACGCGCACCTCGTGGAGCGGCGGTCCGCCGGCGGGCGAGAGGGCGCCGCAGCCGCCGCCTCCGTACGAGCCCGAGCCCGCGGGCTCCCGTACCGGGGGAGCGTACGCCGCGCGCCGGGAGCCGCTCCCGCCGGAGCCCCCCGGCCGCCCGCGGCTGGGTGCCGGCGAGGGCGGTCCGGCCTGAGGGCCGGCGCCGGCGGTCGTCACCGGGGCGGTCCCGCGGGAACGGCGCACCCAGGTCGGGGTAGAACGGGCGTCCCCCACCGGAGAACCGGATCCATGCGCCCGGCACTCGCTCTCGCCGCCGTCCTGGCGGCTCTCGCCGCCCCCACGCTTCGCGCCCAGGACCCCGCGGAGCGCGAGCGCACGTTCCGCGCGGTCCTCTTCCTCGTTCCGACGAGCGAGGCCGCTTCCGGCGACGGCCTGCGCGTCGAGCGGCTTCAGGAGGTGTGGGGTGAGGGGGAGAGCGCGGACAAGCTGGCCGCGTACCTGAAGGGCGTGAACCCGGAGAAGCTGCAGGCGCTCACGATCAAGCCCGGCCAGGACGCCGCCGTCGTGCAGTACGACGACCTGACGTTCCGGATCTCGGGCCTGTACCGGGGGCCGAGGCGCGACCGGATGTACCTGAAGGTGAGCTTCGATCAGGGCGGACGCGCGGCGGTCAAGGAGATCCTCGCCGGCCTCGACGAGACCGTGCTCGTCGGATATCCGCTCCTGGGCGCCGCGAACGGGTCGGTGGTCGCCCTGCTCATCCCCACGCGCTGACGCCGGTCCGCGCGATCTGACCGCGCCGCCGCCCCGCCGGCGGCGGCGTGGTAGATTGGCGGCCGTGGCATCCCGCTCTTCGTCCGCCGCCCCCGGGCGCGCCGCTCGCGCCCGACTCCTCTCCTTCGCAGCATCGACGTGCGTGACGGTGCCCGCGGCCTGCGCCGGCGGCCCCGACTCGCCGTACCCCGAGCGCAACTACTCCGGGGAGTACGCGGCCGTCGTGACGCGCGCCGAGAACGACTGCCGCTCCCAGGGTTTCGCCCCCGGCGACAGCCTCACCGCCATCCTGCACCAGGCGCAGGACAACCGCGCCACGGTCGTGATCCCGCCGATCGCGACGCTGCAGGGCGCGTTCGCCGGGGACCGCCTCGTCGCGCGCTCGGCCGTGCAGCCCCCGGAGCTTCCTCCGGCGCCGGATGAGCCCGCGAGGGCCGGCCGCGGCGCCGCCGCCGCGCCCGAGCCGGATCGTCCGGCGGAGAGCGCCGGAGACTCCATCCGGTACGTGCTCGATCTCGCGTTCGAGGACGATCACGTCGAGGGGGAGTACCGGATCGACCAGCCGGCGATCCCGGGCTGGCTCGACGCGTGCTCGCAGCGCTTCGTGCTGCGCGGCGCGCGGGCGGCCGCCGCGCCCGCGCCCGTCGAGATACCGCTTGGAGAACGCTAGCCGGAGGCCGAGCCGGCCGCGCCGACGCTGAACTCGCGGCGCGCGGCTGGCGCCACGCGGCGGCCCCCGGCCAGGGTGGACGCCAGGGACGCGGCGTGGAGCGGGTCGGATGGATCGAGCGCATCCACGCCCACCCCGCTCCTCCGGACGGACGCGTGCACGAAGCGGCCGCCGCCGAGCGCGATCCCCACGTGCGTGACCCGCGTGCCTCCCTCCGCGAAGAAGACCAGGTCCCCCGGCGCGAGACCGGCGCCGGCAGGGCCGGCATCGATCGGATCTCCGACCTCCGCCTGCTGCCAGGCGTCCCGCGGCAGCTCGATGCCGTGCAGCCGGAACACCCGCTGCACGAACCCGGAGCAGTCGAAGGCCTTGCTGGACGCGCCGCCCCAGAGGTAAGGGACGCCGATCAGGGAGAGCGCGGTCCGGAGGGCGGCTCCGGGGTCGGGCGGGAACCGGCGCGGGAGGTCGGGCAGGGACGCCCATCCCGCACCGTCGGCCCAGGCCGTCCCGCCGCCCGGCAGCGTGACCGGCCGCCTCGCCGTCGCCGCCCCGCGCCCGCCGTCGGACGGCGTGCCGGCCCCCGCGCCGCGGCCGTATGCGATCCCGTCCGGCTCTTCGGCGGCCTGGGCGCGGGCGCCGAGCACGAGATCGCGCAGGGGAGCGGCCTCGGGCCCGGGACCGTCGAACGCGGTCCCGTCCCGCCGCGTCCAGGCCAGCCCCCACCGGCTCGTGGAAGGCCCGTCCACGTCGCCGTCTGCCCTCTCCGCCAGCGCGGGCGCGGAGACCCATCCGGGGTAGCCGTCGACGCCCGCCGCGCGCACCCATCCGTCGGTCGCCTCGAGCGCCTCCGCGGCCTCGCCCAGGATCAGCTGCGAGACGAGCTCCGACTTGTGCGAGGGCGCCGCACGCAGGTTCGCGACGGTTGCGACGACGACCATCCGGGGGTTCTGCACGCCGTGAATATAGAGGAGGTCGAACGCGCGGTGGTCCGGGCCCGGGCGGGGCCGGTAGATTCGCGGATGCGGGCGCGCGCGTCGGACGCCGCGCCGCACGTCACGTCCCACGATCGGAGGAAACCCATGCGTCAGGCGATCGCGATCCTGCTGCTCGCCTGCGCCGCGCGCGGTCTCGAGTCACAGGAGGCGGGCGGCGCGGGCGGGCGGGCCGACACGACGAACCCGGCGGCTGTCGCACCGTCGCCCGGTGGAATGGAGGCCGGCGCCGGCGCGGCGGCCGGGCCGGAGCACGAGGCGGCGATGGCCGAGTGGGAGCGCGTGCGCGGGCACTGGGCCCTCGTGCAGTCGCTTCCGGAGGACCAGAAGCCGCAGCACCTCGAGATGCACCGCGCGATGCTCGACACGCTGATGACCCGCCTCGAGGCCCACAGCGCGGAGGCCCGGGAGATGGAGGGCCGCGGTCCGACGGTCGGTGAGCGGATGGAGCGCGCCGACCGCGAGCCCGTTTCCGGGGAGCGCCCCGAGGAGCAGAGCGCGGAGGCGGCCGCCGAGGCCGCGCCCCGGGGGAAGGCGGACGAGCGGATCGACGAGGCGCGGGTGGAGGACGAGGAGCGGCGCGCCGCTCACGAGGCGATGACGTCCTCGATCGAGGAGGTCCTCGCCCACTGGCAGGTGGTCCGAGGCATCCAGGACCCCGGGCAGCTCGAGGAGCACCTCGCGATGCACATGGACCTGCTGGCCGGCCTCCACGAGGGGATGAGCGAAGGGCACGGCGGGCACGGCGCGCACCCGGCGAGCGGGCAGGCGGATCACGAGGCGGAGCACGGGGCCGCGGCCGGGCACGGTGCCGAGCACGGGGACGAGGGCGGCCGCGCCGCCCCCCGCCCCGGGGATCGTCCGGCGGGTTACTGAGGGGAGGAGGCCAGGCCTCAGCCCGCGGCGCCGCGCGGCTCGGGCAGCCGGCACCCGAGGTCGTGCCGGTGTCCGGCGACCCACGCGTAGAGCCGCCGCGCGGCCTCGCGGACGCCCGGCAGCGCGAACGCGAAGCGGAGCGGCGAGAGGAACGGCAGGAGGGCGAGGATCCGCGGCACCGCGTCCGCACCGCGGTGCCGCGCGCCGTCGGGCGTCACGAGCACCATCGCCTCGTCCAGCACGTGCCGCGGGACGTCGGGCAGCGCGTGCGCCGTGACGGGGTGGTCGAACGGCAGGAACGCGATCCGGCCCCTGCGGTCCCACCGCCGGACCAGCCCCACCACCTGCCGGCAGAGCCGGCACTGACCGTCGTAGAAGAGGAGCGCGTCGCCGCTCATCGGGTTCAAGGTATCCCGCGCGGCGTGTCTTCACCATCACGGGACGGTGGCGGGTGTCCGACGCCGTCGTGACGCCGCGGCCGCGCGAGGGCAGCGAGGACGTCGTCCGCATCGACTCGCTCGCGTTCGGGGGCGACGCCGTGGCCCGGCTGCCCGACGGCCGCGTGGCGTTCGTGCGCGGGGCGCTCCCCGGCGAGCTCGCCCGGATCCGGCTGGCGCGGGTGCGGCGGAGCCACGCCGAGGCCGCCGCGGTGGAGATCCTCGAGCCGTCGCCGGATCGCGTCACGCCGCGCTGCCGGCACTTCGGGATCTGCGGCGGGTGCCGCCACCAGGATCTCGCGTACGACGCCCAGCTCGCGTGGAAGACGCGGCAGGTGGCGGAGACCCTGGAGCGGATCGGGGGCCTGCGCGGCGTCGCCGTCCGCCCCGCCGTCGGCATGCGGGATCCCTGGTTCTACCGGAACAAGATGGAGTTCGGGATCGGCGCCTCGGCCGGCGGACCCGTGATCGGACTGCGGGAGCGCGGCCGCTTCGACCGCATCTTCGACCTCGAGGAGTGCCCGATCTTCTCGCCGCGGGCCGGGCCCCTCACCGCGGCCGTCGAGGCTCACGCCCGCTCCACGGGCTACGGCGTCTACGACGGGCGGCGGCAGCGGGGTTTCCTCCGCCACCTGCTGGTCCGCGAATCGGCGAACACGCCGGACCTCCTCGTGGCCCTCGTCACGAGTCCCGGCGCCCTCGACGACGCGGGATTCGTCGAGGCCGTGCTGGGCGCGGCGCCGGCGACGAGCATCTGGCACGTCGTCACCGCGTCGCGCGCGAACGTCGTGGAGTTCGGCGAGTCGCGCCTGCTCCACGGCGCGCCGCGCATCGCGGAGGAGGTGCCTCCGCTCCGGCTGGAGTTCGGGCCGGCGGCGTTCCTCCAGACCAACACCCGGATGGCCGAGCGCCTGTACCGGCGCGTCCGCGAGGTGGCGGGCTTCCGCGGGACGGAGTCGCTGGCCGACCTCTACTGCGGGATCGGCGCCTTCGCGCTGTACCTGGCGCGCGACGTGCGACGGGTGGTGGGTCTGGAGGGCTCGGCCGGCGCCGTCGACGACGCGCGGCGGAACGCCGAGCGGAACGGCATCGTCAACGCCGTGTTCGAGGCGGCGGACGACCGCCGCGGCTTCCCCGACGCGCTCGACCGGCTCGCCCGCGAGGGGCTGGACGCCGTGCTCCTGGATCCGCCCCGCGGCGGCGTCCACGCGCGCACGCTCGCCGCGGTCGGCCGCGCGGCGCCCCCGCTCCTGCTCTACGTTTCGTGCAACCCGGCCACGCTGGCGCGCGACCTCGCGGCGCTCACCGGTCCGCCGGCGCGTTACCGCGTCGAGCTGGTGGAGCCGTTCGACCTCTTCCCGCACACCCCGCACGTGGAGACGCTGGTCCGCCTCACGCGATCCTGACCGCTCGCGTCCCTCCCCGCCCTCCGCCGGGCCGGTGTCGAGCGGCCGCGTGGCTGGCGGCGCGTGAACCCTTCGTGACGACCCGGCGGCGATTCAACGTTGCTCCGGATCCCGCCGTCTCACGCGGTCTGCGTGTCAGGACGGGGGCAACGGACAGGAACCGGCGGCGCCGCGCCGCGTCAGCGGTCGCCGGCGACGAGGTCCTCGACCGCCCCTCCGCGCCGCTCGGACGCGGCGACCCTGGGCGGCAGCGACGCGCGCAGCAGGATCGGCGCCAGGAAGGTCGTGATCATCACGATCAGGACGATCGCCGCGAAGTGCTCCGGGGAGAGCAGCCCCGAGCTCCGCCCCACCTGCGCGAACACGAGGCCGACCTCGCCGCGCGGCACCATGCCCAGGCCGATCGCGTTCTTCCGCGCCCGGATCCAGAACGGCGCAAACCCCGCCGCCCACTTCGTCAGGACCGCGATCACGGACAGCCCGAGCACGCCGAGCAGCAGGGTCCCACCGCCCGGGGCGAAGGGGTTGAAGTGGCGCAGGTCCACCTGCGCGCCCACCACGACGAAGAAGATGGGCACGAAGAAGTGGGCGACCGACCGCAGGTCGCGGCCGATGTCGTGCCGGCGCTCGGTCTCGGCGAGGATCAGGCCGGCCGCGAAGGCCCCGACGATCGTGGCCGAGCCGGCGCGCGCGGCGAGCACCGAGAGGAGGAACGCCAGCGTGAGCGCGGTCGGCACGAGCGCGTTCTGACTGCGGAGCCGCACGACGATGCGCAGTCCCGGCGGAACGAGGATCCGCCCCAGGAGCAGAGCGCCGGCCAGGAACACGACCGCCACCGCGATGACGCGCACGGCGGTCCCGGCCGTGACCTCGCCGCCGGCGACGACGCCGGTCACGAGCGTGAGCAGCACGAGGCCCAGCACGTCGTCGATGACCGCGGCACCGAGGATCACACGGGCTTCCGTGGAGTCCAGCCGGCCGAGGTCGCGCAGGACGCGCGCGGTCACGCCCACGGACGTGGCCGTGAGCGTCGCCCCGAGGAACAGCGCGAGCACCGGCTCGGCGCCGATCGCGACTCCCGCCAGGTAGCCCGCGGCGAGCGGGAGGACGACGCCGACGACGGCCACGACGCTGGAGGCGCCCCCCACGCGCAGGAGATCGACGAGGCGCATCTCGAGGCCGATCTCGAAGAGCAGGATCACGACCCCGATCTCGGCGAGCAGGTGCACGATCTCGGCCCGGGGGTCCACCAGACCGAGTCCGCCGACCCCGAGGACGACGCCCGCCAGCAGCTCGCCCAGGACCGCCGGCTGGCGGAAGCGCTCCGCGAGCTCGCCGAAGACCTCGGCGCCGACCCAGATCAGCGCGAGCGTGAGGAGCAGGGTCTCGATGTGCACGGGCGGTCTCGCGGAACCGGTGATCGGCGGGCGGGCGCGTGCGGCAAGATCGACCGCGACGGCGGGCGGGTCCACCCGGGGCCCGGCCTCGGGGTCGGGGTGGGCACGCGGATTGCCCTCGAGGGTATCAGGAGGCGCGGCTCGGAGGCCGGAAGCCCGCACAGGGTAATTCTTTCGCTCCACGCGCGCGGCTCCTCCATGCCGCCCGACGAGGACACGGAGCGTCCCCTCGAGGGGACACTCCGCACAACCGGAGGAGAGACGATGAGAACGATCAAGTGGACCCTCCCGGTGCTGCTGCTCGCGGGGCTCGCCACGGCGTGCCAGCGCTCGGAGGAGGAGGATCTCGCGGACCTCGGCGACACGACCGTCGTCGCGGTGCCCGACAGCGGTGCCGCGCTCGTCGAGGAGGACGTCGCGGAGGCGACGCCCGAGACGGACCGCCCCGAGCGGGAGGTCGTGGTGATCCGGGAGGAGCCAGCGCCGCGCGTCGAGCGACGGCCCGCTCGCGACCCGGAGCCCGAGCCGGAGCGCGAGACGCCGCGGGCGGCGCCGCGTCCGGCCGCCGCGACGGTGCCGGCGGGCACGAACTTCTTCGTGACGACGGAGACCGCGCTCTCGACGCAGAGCAACCAGGTGGGTGATCCGGTGGCCGCGCGCACCGCGGAGAACATCAACGTGAACGGCCAGGTGGTGATCCCGGCGGGCGCGCTCGTCGAGGGGCACGTGGTCGCCATCGAGAGCGCCGGCAATCCCGGCGAAATCGCGTACATCGACCTGGCGTTCGACCGGGTGCGGCTCGACGACGGCGAGTGGCAGCCGATCCAGGGGGTCCTCGCGGGCAAGGCCGGCGAGGAGGTCAAGGGCAGCTCGAACACGCCGCGCAACGTCGCGATCGGCGCCGGCGCCGGTGCGGTGCTCGGGCGCGTGATCGGCGGAGACACCAAGGGCGCCGTCATCGGTGCCGTCATCGGCGCCGGGGCCGGAGCGGCGGCGGGCCAGGCCACGCGCGACACCTACATCGTCGTGCCGAGCGGCAGCCGCCTGAACGTCCAGCTCACGAGCGCGGTGTCCGTCCCGTTGCGGTAGAGATCCCGCTCGCGCGCCGGCCGCTGCCGGCGCGACCGGACGGAGCACGGCCGGCGGCCGGTGCGGTTCCCACAGCCAGGTGAACCGTCCGGCCGCCACGGTTTTGTGCCGGCCCGGCGCCCATTGACCCGCCGCGCCGGCGCGCGTCACTCTCCCACACCATGCGAACGCCGCCGCGCCCGGACGTCCCTCCGCTCCCGCGGGAGCGCGGCCACCTCCTCACCGAGCGGCGTCACCCCCGGTCGGCGGACCTCGACCGGATGTCCCCTCGCCAGATCCTCGAGCTCATGCACGCGGAGGACCGCGCGGCGGTCGACGCCGTGGGCGC
>DATBJZ010000047.1:0-10233 GCA_036556125.1 Gemmatimonadota bacterium
TGGACGCCTCGGCCACCGCTACGCTGGAGAACGGACGGCCAACGGACCGTGGTGGCGGGGTGCGCGCGGCGCCGCGCCCCGCCATCCCGCTCGCCGCCGAGCGACCCCGCGAGCGCTGCCGCCTGCACGGCGCGGAGGGGCTCACCACCGTCGAGCTCCTGTCGCTCGTGATCGGCAGCGGCGGACGACACGGCTCCGCGCTCCAGACGGCCGCCGAGCTCCACCTCCACATTCCCGACCTGCGCGAGCTGGGGCGCCAGACGGCCACGGAGCTCGAGCGCTGCGTCGGCCTGGGCGCCGCGCGGGCCGCGGCTCTCGCTGCCGCGTTCGAGTTGGGGCGGAGGCTGGCGCGCGCCGAGGCCCTGCCGCGCGACGAGATCCTCACGCCGCCGTCCGCCTACGCCTACCTCGCCCCGCGCCTGCGCGACGCTCGCGAGGAGCGCTTCGTGGCCCTCCTCCTCGACACGCGGTCGCGCGTCTTCCGCGAGGTCACGATCTCCGTGGGCTCGCTGAACGCGTCGATCGTGCACCCGCGCGAGGTGTTCCGGACCGCCATGGCTCACGGAGCCGCCGCGATCCTGCTGGCCCACAACCACCCCTCCGGCGACCCGCGCCCGAGCCGCGAAGACCGGGACCTCACCCGGACGCTCGTGGACGCGGGGAAGCTCCTCGACGTCCCGGTCTACGATCACGTCGTGGTCGCGGCGGAAGGCTATTTCTCCTTTCGCGAGGCGGGCCTCATCGGCTGAGCGGGCGGTCGCGCCGTGCCGGCGCGAACACGAACTTTTTTCCCGGCGGGCTCCCTCGCGCGGCTGGCTGCGCCTGCCGCCGCGGCTTCGCCCATTGCGCAAGTTCCTGCGCCCCAATGCCTTCGGACGGACGCACCTCCACCGGCTCGCTCTTTGCTCCATGCTGTGGCGGACCGGGGGCGGAGCGGCTCGCCATCCGGCTCCCGAATCCCGCCGCGCGCGGCGGCGGGAACCCACCGCCACCCGAGGCCTCCGCCGTGTGCCCCGCAACCGTGCCGCTCTCCGCCGCACGCCCGGACGCGGAATCCGATCCGCGGGTCCTCGTCGTCGACGACGAACCCGACGGCCGTGACCTGCTGCGAGCGCTGCTCGAGATGGACGGATACCGGGTCGAATGCGCCGGCAACGGCCTCGAGGCTCTCGAGCTGCTCGACCGGAACCCGCGGGCCGCGGTCGTCGTCCTCGACCTCGCGATGCCCGCGCTGGACGGGTTCGGCGTGCGGAGCGCGATGCTGCTCGACCCGCGGCTCGCGGGGATCCCCGTGATCGTCCTCTCGGCGCTCCGGCCGCGCGGAGCGAGCGTCGAGAGGCTGAAGCCCGCCGCGTTGATGCCCAAGCCCCTCGATCCCGGCGCTCTCCTGAGCCGCGTCGCCGCGCTGTGCCGCGGCGGCTCCGCGCCGTCGAGCGCCGCGCTTCCGACCTGAGGCCGGCGGGCGCCGGTCCCGCGCTCAGCCCCGGACGCCTCGCCGTTCGTCGACTGTCGGGGCGCGCTCACGCGGCACGCGCGCGGCCTCCACGACGCCCCCCACCACTCCGACCGCCGCGACCGTGACGCCGAACACGAGCAGCGCCAGCGCCAGGGCGTCCGGACCCAAGACGCCGTACGGCGCGAGCAGCGCGACGAGGGCGCCCTCCCGCACCCCCAGGCCGGAGATCGTGACGGGCAGCATCGCCAGCAGCATCACGACGCTGCGCACCCAGGCGAGCGTGACGAAGGGCACCGGCAGCTGGAGCGCGACCGCGAGCCACCAGGTTGCGACGATTCCGAGCAGCGTGGCGGCGATCGTGAGCGCCACGAGCGACGCCCCGGTGCGGGGCGGCAGCGCACGCACGAGAGCGAGGGCCTGGGCCGCCCCGCCGAGCGGCCGCCCCGGCCCGGCGAGCCGGTCCGCGCCGGGAAGGCGCGCGGCGAGAGCGCGCGCGCGTCCGCTCACCAGCCCCGCCGTCAGCGCCGCCACGGCCGCCGTGGCGGCCAGCAGCAGGACCGGCGCCGCTTTCCCGGTCCGGTGCTCGTCGACGATCCAGAAGAGCAGTCCCACGGCGCACAGCGGCACGGTGGCCAGCAGCCGGTCGATGAGCACCGTCACCCCGGTCGCCGCATAGCGCCGGGTGCCGCGCGCCAGCTTCCACGCGCGGACGGCCGTGCCGGCGAAGTTCCCACCCGGCAGGAACAGACCGTAGAAGACGGCCGCCAGGTTGAGCGCGAACAGCTCGGGGACCGACGCCGGCAGGTCCTGCGCGCGCGCCAGGAGGCGGAGCCGCACGGCCGCGACGAGGTGCGCGGCCAGCGTGGCGGCCAGGGCGCCGGCGAGGAAGCCGGGACGGGCGGTGGCGAGCGCGTCCCGGACCTCCCCCCACCCGATCCGATGGAAGAGCCACCCCAGCAGCGCGGCCGCGACCGCGAGGCGGAGCGCGAGGAGCGCCGCTCGCGGGGACCCTCCCGGACGGGGGAGCCTCAAGACCGCGCGAAGACCGGACGACCTCGCATCTCCGCGGGGGGCTCGAGCCCGAGCAGCGAGAGCACCGACGGCGCGACGTCGATCAATTCGATCCGGTTTCGCGTGGCCGTGAAGCCGTCGTCGGCGAGGAGCAGGAATCCGCGCTCGCAGGGGTGCTGCGGCAGGTAGCCGTGGTTGCTCCGCTGCCGCGGATCGAGGACGCGGCGCCACTGCTTGCGGTCGGTGAGTCCGAGGACCCAGTTCGCCACGGGCTGATGAAAGTCGTGCGGGAAGAAGATCGTGCCGGGCTCCGCGACGGCGACGCGCTCGCCGTAGTCTCCGTTCTCGAACCCGAGGTGCAGCCGCCGCAGGTCATCGGCGTCGAGCACCTGCGCGTGCGGGAGCGCGGCGAGCATTCCGTCGATCCGCTCGCGCGCGCGCGCCGAGTGGAACCAGAACCGCACGATCGAGAGCTCGAGGAAGAAGCTGTACTCCGTCTCGTCCAGCTCCAGCCGTCCGAGCCGGGCCCGGAGGTCGACCGACCGCCGGACGGCCTCGTGGCCGTGGTCCGAGAGGACCGCGAGCGTGACGCCCGCGGCCCGGCATCCCGCGTGCAGCCGGCGCAGGAACTCGTCGACGCGACGGTAGTAGTCGCGGACTACCGCGGGACGGTCGAGGTTCCACTGCTGGACGCGGTCGAGCGAGTAGAGCTCGAGCACCTCCAGCAGGTAGCGTCCGGCGCCCATGCGTCCCAGAAGCCGCAGCGGGTCGGTCGCGCTGCTGAAGAGGTAGCGGCTCCGGTCGGGTCCCACCGCGCCGATCAGCGACTGGACCGGTCCGATTCGGGGCAGCACCTGACGGGGGCGGCGCCGGCGGACGTACTTCGTGCGGGTGATCCGGAAGCGCCGGCGGCGGCGGGGCGGGATCGCCGCGAGGTCGCAGCCGCCGCTCAGCGCGTGCACGACGCACTGCGCCGTGGTGGTCACGAGATCGGGCAGGAGGTCGACGGCACGCCGCCCGTCCGTGGGGGCGGACGAGGACGCCAGCCGGACGCCCCAGACGCCGTGCCGGGGAGGGTAGACGCCGGTCAGCATCGTGGGCAGGAGCTCGTTGCTCGGCAGGTTCGTCATCTCCGCCCACGGAAGGCGCTCGAGCGCCCCCGACAGGAACGGCGTGGCGTCCGCGTCCACGCGCCGGAGGTCGAGTCCGGAGACGTAGCAGAGGAGGAGCTTCGGCGGGGACTCCATGCGCCAAGGATCGTCGGGGACCCGGTCCGTGTCCACGAACTCCGTGGCAGGGTTCGTGCCGACGTCGCCGGCGGAGCGGGATGCGCTGCGCGGGGGCCCGCCGGAGGGGACCGCAGCGGCGGCGGAGCGCCGCCCGATGGGGCCCGGCCAGCGTTGCGGGTGCCCGGCACGGCCGTTACGTTCGCGCGATGAACGTCATCCTCGCGCGGCGCTCCGCCGCGCTGGTGCTGATCACCGCCGCTCTCGGCCAGTTCGTTCTGGCGGCGACCCACGCGCACGCCGCGCCGCGCGAGCCCGGTCTCGTGGCCGCGAGCGACGCGCGCGGCGCCGGACATCCCGCGGGCCGCGACGACCTCGGCGCCTGCGCCGTGTGCAAGGGTCTCCTCCAGCGCCGCGACTTCATGCACCGCGGCGCCGCGCCTGCCCCCGTCGCCCCGGCGGTGCGCTTCCCGCAGCCGCCCGCGGCCGGGCCGCACCTACGGCCTTCTCTGCTCTCGACGCCCACGGAGTCCCGGGCGCCGCCCCCCCGCTCCTGATCCGTACGCCCTAGCTGCGCGCGAGGCGGGCGCCGCCTCCGCTGCGCACCCCGCGCGGGTCGGCCCGGCCGGCTCGCGAAACGGATCCTCTGCCGACCCCTCCGGGGGCGAGGCGACCGTGGAGCGCACAGTCCCGTTGCACGTCCATTGCCGCATTGCGCGGGTGTTCGCCGCGCGGTTCGGGCGGCCCCGTTCCCTGCGCGTGCTCGCCGCCGCGTGCCTGGGTCTCACGGCCGCATCGGTCCCGGGGGCCCGTGCCCATCCCCAGGAGCCCGTGCCGGACACGCTCGCGCAGAAGGCCGTCGCGCCGGATACGAGCGCGAGGGAGCCGGGCGCCGCCGCGGACACGACGACGCTCGACTCCCTCGAGGCGGAGATCGCACGCGAGCTGGGGGCCGACACGGTGGCGGTCGAGCCCCCGGGCCCGCCCCCCTCGCCGGGCGCGCCCGGGCCGCTCGGGACCGTCGTCGGCGGCGGTCAGAGCCTGAACCCCGACATCTCCGTGATCGGGGACTTCCTCGTCGACCTGTCGCCGGACCGTTCGACGCTCGAGGGCGGCGACCGTTTCGCGATGCGGGAGGTGGAGCTCGGGTTCCAGGCGGCGGTGGATCCGTACTTCCGCGCCGACTTCTTCCTCGGCCTGCACGAGGACGTCATCGAGCTCGAGGAGGGCTACCTCACCACGCTCGCGCTGCCGCACGGTCTGCAGGCGCGCGCCGGCAGGTTCCACCTCCCCTTCGGGAAGGTGAACCTGACGCACCGTCCCGAGCTGCACACGATCGAGTACCCGCTCCTGATCCAGGACTTCTTCGGCGAGGAGGGCTTCGCCTCGACCGGTCTGTGGGCGAGCGAGATCCTCTCCCCGCTGGGGTTCTACCAGGAGCTCATCGCGGTCGTGGGGAACGACCTCGGGGAGGACCTCGCCGGCGGTCACGAGCACGGCGCGGAGAGCGGGGACACGGGGGACGCCGGCGACGAGACCGACGACGAGGACGAGGCGGAGGAACGCGACCTGTTCGAGGACCTCGGCGACCGCCTCTTCCTCGGTCACCTCAAGAACTACGTGGACCTGAGCGAGGCCGCGAACCTCGAGGTCGGCCTCTCCGCCGCGACCGGGCACGCCGAACCCGGCCACGAGGACTCCGAGCGTCTGACGTTCTGGGGCGTCGACGCGATCTACCGCTGGCGGCCCCCGGCCCAGGGGCTGTACCGGTCGCTCATCGTCCAGACCGAAGCCGCCTGGAGGGAGCGGGACGCGGGGACCGACTTCGGCGCGTTCGTGTTCGCCCAGGTGCAGGTCGGCCGGCGCTGGTACGTCGGCGCGCGTCTCGACCACGTGGACGGCCTGCGCGAGGAACCCGGGGAGGACGCGCACGGTATCTCCGGCTACCTCACGTACTACCCGAGCGAGTTCAGCCTCTTCCGGGCGGGCTACGAGCACCGCGAGACCGGCGGCTCCGACGACCTGGATCGGCTCCTGATCCAGGCCGGGGTCACCCTCGGCCCCCACCGACCGCACCCGTTCTGACCTCCTCCACCGGAGCGATGTGATGCGATTTCATTGCGCCGCCGCCGCGACGGCGCTTCTCGCGGCCGGGCTGCTCGCGACGACGCCGGGCCTGGCCCAGGACAAGGTCCGCGTCGTGGCCACCACCCAGGACCTCGCCGCGCTCGTGCGCGAGATCGGCGGCGACGACGTGCAGGTCACGGCGATCGCGCGAGGGTATCAGGACCCGCACTTCGTGGAGTCCAAGCCCAGCTACATCCTCGAGGCCTCCCGCGCCGACGCCCTGGTGTTCGTCGGCCTCGATCTCGAGATCGGATGGCTCCCGAACATCCTCGTCGGCTCGCGCAACCCGCGCATCCAGCGGGGGAGCCCGGGGCACATCGACGCCTCGCGGGGCATCCGGCTCCAGGAGGTCCCCACGGGACGGATCACGCGCGACCTGGGTGACTTGCACGCCTACGGGAACCCGCACTACTGGCTCGACCCCGCGAATGCCCCGACGATGGCGGCCAACATCGCCTCGGGTCTTGCGGCGGTGGACCCCGAGCGCGCCTCCGCGTACGAGCAGCGGAGGCGCGACTTCGAGGCGCGGCTCGAGCGCAAGCTGGGCGACTGGGAGACCCGCGCCGCGCCCCTCGAGGGCCTGCACGTCGTCGCGTACCACAACACGTGGCCGTACCTGGCGCGCGCGTTCGGTCTGGTGGTGGACGAGTTCCTCGAACCGAAGCCGGGGATCCCCCCGTCGCCGGCGCACATCGCGCGGGTGATCTCGGCGATGCGGGCCAACGGCACGAAGCTGATCCTGGTGGAGCCCTGGTTCAACCGGAAGGTCCCGGATCTCGTGGCGTCGAAGACCGGCGGCCGGGTCGTCCAGCTCCTGCCGTCGGTGGGCGGCGCGGAAGGCGTCGCGACCTACTTCGACCTGTTCGACCACGACCTCGACGCGCTCCTGCAGGCCGCCCGCGAGACCGGCGCGCGGGCGGCGCGCTGATGGACTTCCTCCAGCTCGACTTCATGCGGGTGGCGCTGGGCGCCTGCCTGCTGCTCGCCGTCACGCTCGGATACCTGGGCATCCACGTCATCGAGCGGCGCATCGTGTTCGTGGACCTCGCGCTCGCGCAGATCTCGACCGTGGGGATCGCCCTCGCGTTCCTGATCGAGAGCGACCCCACGGTGCTCTCGCTCGCGTTCACCCTGGCCGGGGCGGCCGTGCTGTCGGTGCGCAGCCGGACGCCGCGCGTGCCCCAGGAGGCGGTGATGGGGATCGTCTACGCCGTGGCGTCGGCCGTGGCGATCCTGCTGATCTCGAAGACGCCCCATGGCGAGGCCGACGTCCTCAAGGTCTTCTTCGGCGACGTCCTCGGGGTCACGCCGCGGCAGCTTCTGGTGACCGGAGCCGTTTTCGCCGCGCTCGCCCTGGTGCACGTCGTCTTCCGGAGCCGGTTCCTGCTCGTCACGCTGGACCCGGACCGCGCCGCCGCGGAGGGGATCTCGATCCGGCTCTGGGACTTCCTGTTCTATCTCTCGATCGGCGTCGCGATCGCCCTCGCGATCCGGATCGGCGGCGTGCTCCTCGTCTTCTCCTACCTGATCATCCCCCCGGTCGCCGGCTTCCTGGTGTTCCGCGCGGTCGGCCGCGTGTTCGCCGTCGCCCAGGCCGTCGGGATCCTGGCCAGCGTCCTGGGTCTCTGGCTGTCCTACCGCCTCGACCTCTCCACCGGGACGACCGTCGTGGCGACGCTCGGGGCGCTGCTGCTCGTGACCGCGGCGTTCGGCGCCGCCCTGCGCCGCGCCGAACCCGGGCGCGCCCGCGGCCGGCGCCGCGCTCCGGCGTGCCCGGGGCCCGGAACGCGGGCGTTTTCTCCTTGCATCCCGCCGGCCCGCCCCTCAGGCTGGCGGCGTTCCAGCCACGGATCCGCGGACCCTGGAGGCGATGCGCGTGCTCCTCGGTGTTCTCCTCGACGGCGCGTTCGCACCCGCCGCGGGGGAGTAGCGCCGTGCCCGGGCGGACGTGGTACGCGGTCGCGGCCGGCATCCTCCTCCTCGGGATCGCCGGCTTCGCGCTCGTCCTCTTTACCCGGCTCAAGGACCTGGGCAGCGGTCTCGAGCAAGTGGTGGTCCCGGGCGAGACCGAGCTCGCGCTCGACGCCGGCACGTACACGATCTTCCACGAGCACAGGAGCGTCGTGGACGGGCGCTTCTACTCCGCGCCCGAGAACGTGCCGGGCCTCCGCGTGCGGGTCGTCTCGGCCGCCAGCGGACGTGAGCTGCCCGTCCGGCCGCCGGGCGGCGACGCGAGCTACTCGATCGGCGGCCGCTCGGGCGTGGCGATCTTCTCGGTGGACGTGCCGGAGCCCGGGCGCTACCGCGTCTCGGGCGACGTCCCCGGCGGGGGCGGACCGTACGTGCTCGCGCTGGGGAGCGGATTCGGCCGCCGGCTCCTCACGACGATCCTCGGCGCGATCGCCGTCGCCCTGCTGTCGTTCGTCGCCGCCCTGACCGTCGCGATCGTGACGTTCGTGAGGCGCCGGAGAGCGCGGGGCGCGGCGCCCCAGCCCAGGCCGGCCCCCGCGGCGGGGGTGGTCGCGCTCCTGCTCGGCGCGGGCCTCGTCGCAGCGGCGGCCGGCCCGGCCGGGATGCTCCACGCGCAGGCGGACTCCGGCGCCGCGGAGCCCGCGGGTCCCTCCGGCGGCGGCAACGCCGCGGTTCCGGACGCACCCCCCGACGGCGCCGACCGAACGGCTGCGGCACCGCCCGCAGCCGGCGTCGCCATCGATCCGGCCGGCCACCGCGTTCCCGACCCCGCCGCGCTGACCGCCGACGAGACGCGGAACGGCGCCCTCGATGCGGTCGCCGACGTCCCGGGCGAGGAGACGCGCACCGAGGGGTTCGTCGGGCCGGCGGGCGAGCGGGTCGGGCGCTTCACGACGGGCGACGTCGTCTGGGGCTGGGTGGTGACGGATCCCGCGAGCGGCCGCACCCAGCTGCTCCGCGATCCCTCCTGCAGCGGCCGCTTCACCGAGAAGCTCGATCCCGTTCCCGAGAGGTTCTTCCCGCCGGAGTGCTCCGCCCCGCGCACGGGCGTCGAGATCGACCCCGACGGCTTCCCCGTGCCGTCCGTGGAGGCCTTCACCCGCGACGAGGCCGGCACGCGCCGGTTCGACTCCCTGGCGGCGGTGCCCGGCGAGGAGACGGAGCTGGCGGTCCTCGTGGGGCCGGACGGCTCGCGTGTCGGGCGCCTCACGACGGGCGGGGTGGCGTGGGCGTACGCGCTGTTCGCCGTCGCCGACGACGCGGCGTCGGTCTACTTCGTGCGCGATCCGGACTGCGACGGCACCTACAGCGAGAAGCTGCCCGGCACGGCGGAGTTCCTGCCGCCCGAATGCGCGAAGGCGGCGGCGGTGGCGGCGCAGCCGTGAGACGCCGGCTCGTCGCGGCCGTTCTCGCCGGCCTCGTCGCAGCTGCGGCGCCGGGGAGCACGCGGGCGCAGCAGCCCTCCGGCGGAGCCGGCGCCGCTGCGGCGATCCCGGCGGCCTTCGTCGGCAAGTGGCGGGGCCTCGCGGGCACCGGCGAGGCCAAGTCGGTTGAGCAGGTGCGGACCGCGACCGTCACGAAGGACTTCGGTCACCTCGTGGACGAGTTCGAATTCGAGGTGGCGGGGGACGGCGGGATCACGGGCTCGGGAAAGGCGACCTACTGGTTCAACGTGTCGTCGGAGACCGACCTGATCGTCACGCGGATCACCCCCACGGCCTATCTCGAGGGCAAGCAGCAGACGCTGGAGTTTGACATCGAGGGGCGGATGACTCCCGAGGGGAGGATCCAGCTGCGCGCCCTTCCCCGGAGGGAGCTCGTGCTGATCAACGCGGGCAGCCGCCAGACGATGGGCGCCTGGAACGTGTTCGGCCCCCACGAGGAGCAGGTTCTGACGGACGAGTGCCGCCCCGCCGTTCGGTCGGAGCGCATGATCGATCCGCTCGGGATGCGGCTCCTGTGGAGCGCCGAGCGGGCGTGCGGAGTCGACTGCGCGGTGGATCGGGACCAGGGCGTGGCGGGACCCGTGCGCAGCGGCACGATCAGCCTGATCGTGATCCACGCGACGGGCGGGCCGGACTGCAACCCGGCGATCGCGTTCCGCGGCGGGACGTTCGAAGGCATCGTCCGATACCTCTCGAACAACGACCGCGGCGTCTCGATCCACTACGTGGTGGGGCGCCGGGGCGAGGTCGCCCGGCTCGTTCCCGATGACCGGCTCGCGGTCCACCTCACGCTGAACCCGCACTCGGCGATCAGCGAGCGCTCGATCGGGATCGAGCTCGTGAACGACGGGGACGGCAACGATCCCTTCCCGCAGGAGCAGATCCTCGCGCTGGTGGATCTGCTCGTCGAGCTCCTGTGCACGCACGGACTCGACTCGAACGCGCTGCAGGGCCACGGTCAGCTGATGCCGGGGCAGCTCGTCTGCAACGGCGTGAA
>DATBJZ010000048.1:0-11855 GCA_036556125.1 Gemmatimonadota bacterium
GAGGATCTCGCTGCGCCGGTAGCGGCGCCGGCCGGCCGGGGTGTAGTAGACGCGGACGCCGTAATCCGCGAGCTTTCCACTCCTCTCGAGGCGGCGCAGCGTGGTCGGCGAGACGCCGAGCAGGCGCCCCGCGTCGCCGATCGGGAGGAAGTCCGCCTCCTCGCGTAGCCGCGGCACGTCAGACCGTCCCGCGCGCGGCGCGGCGCGGAATCATCGCGCCCGGGTCCGCCGCCCGAAGGCATCTCCGCCGCCAGGTCCATCGGGGCTTCGTCGCCGGCGTGAGGCCGCCCACGCTCCGGCGCTTTCGGCGCGACGCGTTCACGCGGGCGAACGTATCGGCACCGGGCCGTCTCCGACAGCCCGGGCGGCGGGGGAGGCGTGGGAAGGTGCTCCGGCGGCTCCAGAGGGCCGCCTCGAGCACGACGTCAGCAAGGGGAACACATGTCCCCGAACGGCACCGGACGCAGGGAACGCGTCCTCCTGGCCGCGATCCTCCTGGTCGCGCTCGCCGCGCGCGTCGCGGTGGCGGTCGCGACCCGCAGCTGGATCTTTCCGACGCAGCGCGCGTTCGGCTTCGAGATGGGCGACATCGCCTCGTCGATCGCGGCCGGGCACGGCTTCAGCTGGTCCGGAGACGAGCGCCTGCCCACGGCGTGGATGCCGCCCGCCTACCCCTACCTGATCGCGGGCGTGTTCCGTCTGTTCGGGACGTACACGCCCGCGTCGGCGCTCGTGCTCGAGTCCGTGCAGACCGCGCTCTCCGTCGCCACGTGCGCCCTCATCGCGGTCGTGGGCCGACGCGTCGTCGGCACCCCCGCCGCGCTCGCCGCAGCGGCGCTCTTCGCGATCTATCCGCCGGCCATCCACTTCGCCGTCCAGAAGGTCTGGTCCACCACCCTCGTGGCGTTCGCGCTGGCCCTGCTGCTCTGGCTCTTCCTCCGCCTTCGCGAACGCCCCACCGCCGGGCGCGCGCTCGTGCTGGGGCTGGCATTCGGCGCGGGAGCCCTCCTCGAGCCGCTCACGCTGGGGATCCTGCCGTTCGGGTTCGCGTGGCTGGCCGTCGCCGGCGGCGCGGACGCGCGCCTCGTCGTGCGGTCGCTCGGTCTGGTCCTCGCCACCGTCCTGGTGATCACCGCGCCCTGGCTCGCGCGAAACCGCGTCGTCTTCGACAGCTTCGTCTTCATCCGGTCGAACTTCGGCCACGAGCTCTACCTGGGGAACAACGAGCTCGCGACGGGACGCTGGAACGACGAGATCCCGGACCAGATCCTCCCCGGAGGCGTGGGCAGCCGCGGATGCGGCGAGGGCGGAGGTCCCCCGGGATCCGGGACGGCGCCTGCGGCCGCGAGCTCGCTTCTGCTCACGCCGCGCGAGGCGGCGTTCGTGTGCGAGGCGGACGAGCCCGAGATGAACCGGTTCTTCCTGCGCAAGGCGGTGGCGTGGATCCGGTCGCATCCCGCGCGCTTCGCCGAGCTCACCGCGCTGCGGGTCGCGGACTACTGGACGAACGTGAGGCGCACGGACACGCCCGAGGCCAAGCTCGCGGCCGCGAGCTACGCGGGTCTGATGGCGCTCGCGCTCGCCGGCGTGGCCGCCGGCGTGCTCCGCAGGCCCGGCGCCGTCCTCGTCCTGCTGTTCGGGCTCGCGCTGTCGCTCCCGTTCTACGTCACGATCGTGCGCCACTGGCGCTACCGCTTTCCCGTCGAGGCGCTCGTCACGCTGTTCGCCGGTTACGCCCTCGCGTCCCTCCTCGGTCGCGTCCGCCGAGGGCGGCCGTCGCGCGGCGCCGCGGCGGGCCCGCCCCTGCAGCCGGTCGGCGGCGCCGGGCGAGCGTCGTGAGGTCCTCGATGGCTTCCTGGAGGGCGGCGGCCGCGGCGGCCCTTCCGCACCAGGGGGCGGACGACGAGCCGCGTGTCGCGGTGATCATCCCCTGCTACAACGAGGCGCTCACGATCCGGAACGTCGTCACGGCCTTCCGCGCCGAGCTCCCCGACGCCGCGGTCTACGTCTTCGACAACGGCTCCTCCGACGCCACCGCCGAGGAGGCGCGCCGCGCCGGCGCCCTCGTCGGCACCGAGTCGCGGCGCGGCAAGGGCTACGTCGTCCAGTCCATGTTCCAGCAGGTGGATGCGGACGTGTACGTGATGACCGACGGCGACGAGACGTATCCGCCCGCGGCCGTCCACCGCCTCCTCCAGCCGGTGCTCGCGGGCGAGGCCGACATGGTGGTGGGCTCGCGGCTCCACGAGCGGTCCCGGAGCCGGTTCCGGGCCCTGAACTCGGTCGGCAACCTCGCGTTCCGCTGGATGCTGAACGCGATCTTCCACGTGCAGCTGACGGACATCCTGTCCGGGTACCGGGCCTTCAGCCGCGCCTTCGTCAAGAACGTGCCGCTCTCGAGCGGGGGGTTCGAGGTCGAGGCCGAGCTCACGATCAAGGCGCTGCAGAACGGATACCGCGTGCGTGAGCTGCCGGTGGACCTGGCGGCGCGGCCGGAGGGGAGCCGCTCGAAGGTCCGGATCGTGCGGGACGGGTTCATCATCCTGAACACCATCCTGGCGCTCTCGCGCGACTACAAGCCGCTGACGTTCTTCGGAGCCGCGGGGTCGGTGCTCGGGCTGGCCGGGGTCGCCCTCGCGGTGGCGGGCGGCAGCAGTTTCCTCGGCACGGGGCTCCCCGCCGACGCCGCGCGGCTCCTGGTCGGGCTCACGCTCGGGCTCGCCGGCTTCCTCCTGGTGCTCGCCGGGCTCATCGTCCACACCGTGGTCCGGCGATTCCAGGAGCTGAACTACCGGCTGCGGATGGTCTCGGACGAGCTCCGCCAGGTCCGCGGCGAGGCGCCTGCGGCGGAGCGGGAATGGCCCTCGCGCCGGGGGCTCAGGTCAGCTTCTGACGCGGTCCCCCGCCGCCCTCCGGGACCACCCAGGTGATGATCTGGTAGGGGTCCCGGACGTCGCAGGTCTTGCAGTGCACGCAGTTCGACGGGTTGAGCTTCAGCCGCCCGTCCACGAACTCGTACACGTGCGCCGGGCAGAAGAAGCGGCAGGGGTTGCCGTACTCGACGGCGCAGCGGCCGTGGCAGATGTCCAGGTCGGCCACGAGCAGGTGCGGCGGCTGGTCCTCGGCGTGGGCCGCCGCGGCGTGGAAGACGTCCGTGACCTTGTCGAACGTGAGCCGGCCGTCGGGCGGGTCGTCGGGGACGTCGAGCGGCCCGGGCACGCGCGGGGGCGCGGTCTCCGACGCCGTCCCGCCGGCCTCCGCCCCCCCGTCCACCCCGGGGGCAGCCGCGCCGTCGCCGCGCCACTCGCCGATCTTCCGGTACCGGCGCCAGTCCTCCTCCTCGACGCGGCGCGCGCGCAACCCGCGTCCGCGGGTCACCAGCTGGACGGCGGTGTCGGGCAGACCCCGCAGCACGCCCCGGGCGTTCGCCGCGTGGAAGTTCCGCACCCCCCAGAGCTCCCGCCCCACGTCGCCGTCGTAGATCCGGCTCTCGAACTCGACGAGCCGCGAGGCGCTGGTGTCGCCCTCGCGGAGCGCGGCGTGCGCGGTCTCGGCGGCCTCGATGCCGCTGCGGATCGCCAGGTGGATGCCCTTCAGCCGCTGCAGGTTCACGAACCCCGCGGAGTCCCCCACGAGCAGCGCGCCGTCCACGGCGAGCCGCGGCAGCGCCCAGAATCCGCCCTCGGGAATCGCCTTCGCGCCGTACTCGACGAGCTCGCCGCCCTCGAGCAGGCCGGCGATCCAGGGATGGCGCTTGCTGCGCTGGAAGACGCGGTGCGGGTCCAGCGCGGGGTCGGGGCTGCCGAGTCCCGTCACGTAGCCGATCGAGACCAGCCCGTCGGGCAGGTGATAGATCCACCCCCCTCCGTACGCCGAGAGAGGGAGCGGCCAGCCCGCGTGGTGCACGACGAGCCCCTCCTCGTGCCGCTCCGGCCGCACGCGCCAGATCTCCTTCACCCCCGTGGCGTACGTCTGGGGGTTCTTCCCGTCGTCCAGCCGGAAGCGCCGGATCAGGTCCCAGCTCAGCGTGCCGCGCACGCCCTCGGCGAGCACGACCACGCGCGCGTGGAGGTCGTACCCCGGCTGGAACGTCGGCTTCCGCTCGCCGTCCCGTCCGATGCCGTGGTCGCGCGTCTGCACGCCGGCCACGCGCTCGCCGTCGAAGAGGAGCCGTGCGGCCGGGACCCCGGTGAGCAGGTCCACCCGGCCGGTGGCCTCGACCTTCGCCGCGAGCCAGGCGCAGAGACGCGAGAGGGGGAGGATCCAGGACCCCTCGTTGCGGAGGAACGGCGGCACGACCGGGGAGCGGACGGCGCGGCGCGCCGTCAGCCAGCGCACCTCGTCGCGCCGCACGCGCGTGGCCTCCGGAACGTCCCAGGCGGACTCCGGCACGTCGGGGAGCAGCGCCCGCAGCCCCGCCGGCTTCATCACCGCCCCCGACACCGCGTGCGCGCCGAACTCGGCGGACTTTTCGAGGAGCAGCACCGACGGCGGCTCGGCCGAGGGGTCCGTCTCGGCGAGCTGCGCGAGCCGGAGCGCGGCGGCGAGACCGGCGACGCCGCCCCCCACGATCACGACGTCCACCTCCATCCGCTCGCGCTCCACGTCCCGGGCCTGGAGCGAGCCGATGGCGGCACGGGGCCATCCCGTTCGCGGGTCGAGCTCCACGCGCGACTGCGGAGGCAGCGGCCGCACGCCGGACGCGGCGGCGGAGGGCGCCGGAGCCGTCACGGCAGCGGCCGGCCGGGGCGCGGCCGCGACGCCGGAGCGGCCGGGGACGAGCGGCGGAAGGCGATCATCGGGAGGGGCCGGTGGAGGGTCCGGACGGACGGAGCGGGGGAGGGCGACGGCGCGCCGGAACGCCGAAACCTGCCGCCTCCCTGCCGGCGCGTGCCGGCCGCCCGTAATTTACGCCTCCCGTGAACCGGCCGGGATGCCGCAGTCCCATCGGGGGAGGTCCGAGCCGATGCTCCGCGCCACGCTTCGAGCGGCCGGCTTCCGCGTGCTGCTCCCTCTCCTGGCCGCCACCTCCGCCTGCGCCGGGCGCGCGATGAGCGACGGAGGCCCTCCCGCGCGGCCCGTGCGGCCCGACGTCCTCGCCGTCCACCGCGCGGCGATCGTCGTGGACGGCCACTCGGACACGGCGCAGAGGCTGCTCGACGAGGGGATCGACTTCGCCCGGCGCCTGCCCGACGGCCAGATGGACCTGCCGCGGCTCGTCGAGGGCGGCGTGGACGCGCAGTTCTTCGCCGCCTGGGTGGATCCGGCCTACGCCCCCGACCGCGCCTTCGCGCGCGCCGACAGCCTGCTCGACGCGGTGATCGCGATGACCCGCTCGGTTCCGGGCGTGGAGCTCGCGCGCACCGCGGAGGACGTCCGCGCGATCTCGGGCCGCGGGCGCGTGGCCGCGCTGCTGGCGGTCGAGAACGGCCAGGCGATCGAGAACGACCTCGAGAACCTGCGCCGGCTCGCCGCCAAGGGCGTGCGCTACCTCACGCTCACGTGGATGAACTCCCACGAGTGGGCGGACGGCTCCGCGGGCGAGATCCTGCACCACGGCCTCACCGACTTCGGCCGCGAGGTCGTGCGCGAGATGGAGCGGCTCGGGATCCTGGTGGACGTGTCGCACGCGTCGGATGCGACGTTCTGGGACGTGCTCGAGATCGCGCGGAACCCGGTCATCGCGAGCCACTCGTCCACCGACGCCTTCGGCGAGCACCACCGGAACCTGAACGATCAGCAGCTGCGCGCGATCGCGAAGAACGGCGGGGTCGTGGGGATCAACTTCTACGCCGCCTACGTGGACCCGGCGTTCGGCGCGGCCCTGGACGAGGCGATGCGGCGCCTGCGCCCCGGCCTCGACTCGCTGGACGCCGCCTGGGGGGAGGACACGGCCGCGGCCCGGCGGGAGCGCGAGCGCCGCCGTGCGGAGACGGTGGCCGGACTGCCGCCCGTTCCGCTCGCGCGCGTGGCCGACCACGTCCTGCACGTGATCGCCGTCGCCGGGGTGGACCACGTGGGGCTCGGCAGCGACTTCGACGGCATCAGCGCGACGCCGCAGGGCCTCGAGGATGCGAGCCGGCTGCCGGCGCTGACGGCCGAGCTGCGCGCCCGCGGCCTCTCCGACGAGGACCTCGCGAAGGTGCTCGGCGGCAACTTCCTGCGGGTCCTCGAAGCCGCCGAGCGCGGGCCCGCGCCTCAGGGCACGAGGCCGTCCGGCACCCCTTCGGGGTAGGTCCGGGCGATCGCGGCGCGGATCCGCTCGATGCGGCGATCGGGGTTCGGGTGCGTGCTGAAGAACTCCGGCGGCGCCTGCCCCCGGCTCGACGCGGCGAGCACCTCCATCACGGCGATCATCGCGCGCGGGTCGTAGCCGGACTCCGCCAGGAACCGCACGCCCAGCCGGTCCGACTCCAGCTCGTCGTCCCGCCCGAACTTCATGTTCACGAGCTGGCCCACGGCCATCGCGACCATCGCCGCCTGCTGCGAGCTGCCGGGGTCGTCGGGGTCGGCGGCGGCGATCACGGCCGCGCCCGCCAGGCCCTGCGTGAGCTGCGCCTTCGCGAGGTGCTCCGCGCCGTGGCGCGCCACGACGTGTCCGATCTCGTGGGCGAGGACGCCCGCCAGCTGCCCCTCGGTCTCGAGCCGCGAGGCGAGCGCCTCGGTGATGAAGACCTGGCCCCCGGGCAGCGCGAAGGCGTTGATCGTCTGCGGATCCGCCAGCAGGTGGAACTCGAAGCGGTACGGGGTCGAGGCGGCCGCGCTGCCGCCCACGATCCCGCCGCCCACGCGGTCCACCAGCGCCTGGGCCTCGGGATCCGGCGTCAGCCCGCCGAACTGCGCGAGCATCTCGGGCGCCGCCTGGAGGCCGAGCGCGATCTCCTGGTCGGCGCTGATCTGCACGTGCTGGGTCTCGCCCGTGACGGGGTTGACCTC
The DNA here is from genome assembly GCA_036556125.1 of Gemmatimonadota bacterium. GTDB lineage: Bacteria > Gemmatimonadota > Gemmatimonadetes > JACCXV01 > JACCXV01 > DATBJZ01. Next base: position 6,937 of record DATBJZ010000048.1, read on the forward strand.
GCGGTACCCGTAGTAGCTGAGGATCGCCAGGCCCGCGACGACGAGCGCGGCGAGGAGCCGTCCCTTCATCCCTCCACCTCCCTCGGTGACGTGCGGCCGGTGAGCTGCGGCCGGTGACGCGCCGGTCCGAAACGGCTTCCGCGGGCCCGGCCGGGCGGGAGCGCGTCCCGCCGGCCGATGGCCCGCGCCGGAGCCGGACCGGGCGGGCGGAGATCGCTAGCGGATCTCCTCGCGGCCCTGCGCCCCGCGCCCTGCCGGGGCCCTGCCCGAGCCGTCCCGAATCTGCACCGTGGTCGTCGAGTCGCGCACCTCCCGCGCCTTCCGGGCGCCGGCCTCGACCCAGCGCCGCGTGTACTCCCCCGCCAGGTCGCGGTTTCCGAGGCCGAACGCGAGGCCGGCGGCGAGCGCCAGAGCGCCGAGCAGGAGCGTGAACGCGGTGGAGACGATCTCGTCGGCGATCTGCAGCTGGTCCAGCGCCATGAACACGGCGAGCGTGATCACCGCGACCTTCGCGAGCCGCGCCACCGCCATCCCGCCGCCGACCCCGCCCATCGAGGCCGCCACGAGGTCGCGCACGAACTCGCCCAGCACCATCCCGAGCGTGAGGATCAGCACCGCGACGATGACGTTGGGGATGTAGGTCACGAGCTGCTCGAACATCTCCGCGACGGCGGTGAGGCCCAGCGCGTTCGCCGCCATCAGGATCGCGACCAGCATCACGATCCAGAACACGAGCTTGGCAACCACGCTGGAGGGATCCAGCCGGGTGCCCGTCCGCTCCAGCGCCTGGTTCACGCCTCCGCGCGAGAGCGCGTCGTCGAACCGCACCCGCTCGAGCAGGGCGTCGGTCGCCTTCTCGAGGAGCGTGGCCACGAGCCAGCCCACGAGAAGGATCGCGATCGCCGCCAGGAGATCGGGAAGAAAATTCACGATGCCCGCAAGCATCCGTTCGACTTCGTCGCCGAAGTCCATGGGCCACCTCCTCTTGTCGGGGAACGACCCCGGGGGCCGCAAGGAGCGCGCCGGGAGGACGGCCACCGCGGGGAGGCGAAGGCGGACGACGGGGAACGCGACGTCGAGCGGCGTGCGGGCGCGGAGAGGGAGGGCCGGCCGCCGCGCCGGGCGGGCTAGGGGCTCGGGCGCGCGGGCGGTTCCGGCACGACGTCGAGACCGCACACGTACGTCCGCTCGCGCGCCGCGCCCGGCACCGGGACGCGCAGCTGGTTCAGCCCCGACCAGGAGCTGCCCTCGCGGTCGGGAGACGAGTGGTTCGGCGCGCGGTGATACTGGACGGCGGCGACGTCGCGGTCCAGCGAGCTCAGCGAGGTCAGGTTCACCGTCGGCTCCATCAGGCTCGCCCGGCCGGCGAGCGTCATGTGCCCGAGCCCCATCGTGTGCCCGAGCTCGTGGCCGACCACCGCCTGCACGATGGCGTTCGTGTCGTTGCCGCAGAGCCGCGAGAGCGCGAGCTGGATCACGCCCCAGCGGAGCTGCCCGCTCGAGGTCCAGCTGAAGGTGGCCTGCCCCACCTTTCCGCCGCACCCGCTCGGGTTGATGGTGTTGTCGAAGCGGATCACGATCGTGTTCAGCGTGCCGTCGGCGGGCGGGTTCGTCCCGACGCTCACCGACGGGTTGAACTCGCCGTCGGTCCACTGGTCCGGGAAGGCGTTCGCCGCGGACTGCGTGGCGCTCAGCCAGCCCGCCGGGATCGCCATGCCCGTCCCCGCCTCCGGCCGGCTGTCCACGTACACGGTGAACGCGGACATCCAGCGGATCGTCTCGCCGCCGCCGGCCTCGCGCGCGACGTCGTCGTAGGCCGCCATGTCGAACGAAGACGGGATCAGCGTGAGCGGGTTCGTGAGGTCGGCGTTCGTGCTCGCGAACGTGTTCCGCGTGATCCACCCGGCGCCGCTGATGGTGATCGGCTGCACCCCGGACGGCCCGACGTTCGTGTCGAAGTCCCCCGCCGCGTCCGTGACCGTCGATGACGATCCGACGGTGACGCCGACCGAGGCCGCTCCGGACCCGGTGAAGATGTTCTCCACCGTCCCCGAGAACCCGCCGCCCGGAGGAGGCGGAGGCGGCGGAGGAGGCGGCGGCGGCGGCGGAGGAGGCGGCGGCGGCGGCGGCCCGACCGATGCGACCTGCATCGAGACCGGGACGGTCTTCGTCTGGCCCGCCCCCGTCACGCCGACGGACGCGGTGTACGTGCCGGCTGCGAGGCCGGCCCGGGACGCGGTGGCGGTCACGACGGTCGAGCCGCCGCCGGCGACGGCGCCGCTCGCGGGCGTCAGCGAGAGCCAGGAGGCCGACTCCGAGGCCGCCCACGAGAGCGCCGCTCCCCCCGCGTTCGAGACCGTGAACGTCCGCGTGCCCGCGGTGGCGCCGAAGTCGAGGCTGCCGGGACTCACCGCCAGCGCCGCGGGCGTGCCCGGGGGCGGAGGCGGCGGGGGCGGAGGCGGCGCCGGAGGGACGGGTGCGACGACCTCGAGGCCGACGTTCACCGTCGCCGCATCCGTGCCGGCCCGGAAGGTCACCCTGCCGGCGTGGTGTCCGAGAGCCAGGCCGGCGCGGTCAGCGCGCAGGGTGACGACCACGCCCGCGGCGCTCACGGAGCCGGCGGCCGGGGTCGCCGAGAGCCACGCGTCCGCTGCCGTCGCCGTCCAGGACGCGGCCCCGGCGCCCGCGCGGACGAGCCGCACGGTCGCGCTCTCCGACGCGCCGCCGAGCTCGAGCGAGCCGGGATCCACCGACAGCGCCGAGCCCCCGGGTGGGGGTTCGACCGTGGCGCGCACGCGCAGGTCCGCGGTGCCGGAGCTCCACCGGATCCTCACGATTCCCTCGTGCACGCCCGGTGCGAGTCCGGCCGTCGCGGCCAGGACCTCCAGGGAGACCTGCGTGTCCGCCGCGAGGCGGCCCGCATCGGGGGTCGCCGTCAGCCACGCCACGGTCGTCTCCGCGGTCCAGTCCACGGCGGAGCCGCTCGGATTGCGCATCGCGAAGCTGCCGCGGTCGTCGATCTCGAGCAGCGTGGTCAGCAGCTCCACCCGCGGGTCGCCGGCCGGCGTGGGATTGCCGGGCCCCGCCGGTCCCGAACCGCCGGAGCAGGAACCGAGCACGGTCGCGGCGAGGAGCACCGCCGCCGCGCGGACGACCGGAATCCGGCCGCCCGGTCGAGACGCCGCCGGAGACGTTCCTCTGCGGGGATGGGGGAGCATCGGCGCGGGCGGGAGCAACCTCCGGACCAGCCCGGGGAGCCGCTCCTCAACCCGTTCGCTCGACGCGGGTTGCGCCCGGCGCGACCGTCCGCGGGCGCCGAGCGCCGGCGGGCCGCAGCCGCAAACTGCGATCCGCCCTCGCGCCCCCGTGGCGGGGTGGCCGGTCGCGAGTCAGCGATCGAGATTCCCGGCGTGCTCCGAGCGTCCTCGCGCGTCTCCCTCCGCCGTGCTCCGCCGGCGCCGGCCGTCCTCGCGGCCCCGGACGATCGGGGCGAAGCACCCGCGACCGCGCCGTTCGTCGGCGCCGTTCGCGCCGGCGAGGCCTCCGACGCCGCGCGCTGGAGCCGCTTCTGGCGCGGCCGCGAGCGGCCGGACGAGTTCTACCCGCCCAGCCCCCGCATCCGCGAGCACCTGCTGCCGCACGCCGTCGCAGGCACGCGCGTGCTCGAGGTCGGCGCGGGGTCGGGGCGGGACGGCGCCGCGCTCGCGGCGCGCGGAGCGCGCGTCGTCCTGCTCGACGCGTCGGCCGGCGCGCTCGAGCTCGCGTCCCGCAACGCCCCCGGACTGCGCGGCCGCGCGCTCGTGCGCGGCGACGCGCTGGCGTCGCCGTTCCCCGACGGCGCGTTCGACCTGGTCTTCCACCAGGGTCTCCTGGAGCACTTCCGCGACCCCCTGCCGCTGCTCCTGGAGAACCGCCGCCTGCTCCGCCCCGGGGGCGTGCTCCTGGTCGACGTGCCGCAGACGTTCCATCCGTGGACCGCTCTCAAGCGCGTCCTGATCCCGCTCGGGCTGTGGTTCGCAGGGTGGGAGACGCAGTTCACGCCCGCCGCGCTCGAGCGCGCGGTCCGGGCCGCCGGGTTCGAGCGCCTGACCACGTACGGCGACTGGATGCGCCCGAGCCTCGCCTACCGCCTCGCGCGGGAGGCCGCGGGAAAGGCCGGCGTCCGGCTCCCCCTCCACCCGCCCACGCTTCCCCTTGTGCGAGACCTCCGCGGGGTCGTCCGCGGGCTCGTGCAGCGGCGGCGCGCCTCCCTCTGGGTCGCGCACACGGTCGGCATCGTCGCACGCAAGCCCGGCGGGTGACCGGACCCCGGACGGGCTCCATCCTTGGTAGGAGCCGCTCGCCCGTTCGGCTCCGGCCGCAAGCGGACCGCGGGCCGACCGGGGCCGGTCCGAAGCACGATGCCCTCTTCCCCCGCGGCGCCGTTACTTTCGCGGCAACGCGGGACCCGGGTTCCCGTCCCCGATGACGGCCGTACGCGCGCCCCCCGACGGCGAGCCCGGTCCTCGTCGCGGCTCACCCCGTTCGGCTCAACCCACCACCAGGAAAGACGCCCGTGAACCAGCTCGCGACGCATCCGTGGCGCGTCCTGCTGCCGGTCTGCGCCCTGACGCTCCTGACGCCGCCGGTCTCGCTGCAGGCAGACCGCTCCGACGCCTCTCCGTCCGCGGCCTCCGTGCGCGGCGCCTCGGCTCCCGACTCGCTCGAGCCCACGTCCGCAGCGGCCGCGTTCGTCCGCGTCCCGCTCGCCTTCGAGCCCAACGTCGGGCAGACCGACGAGGAGGTGGACTTCCTCGCCCGCCGTCCCGGGTACGCGCTGTTCCTGACTCCGGGCGAGGCGGTGTTCGCCTTCGAGCAGACCGGGGACCCGGCGGTGCTCCGCGTCCGGCTGGACGGCGCCCGCCACGACGCGGCCGCGG
>DATBJZ010000049.1:0-1798 GCA_036556125.1 Gemmatimonadota bacterium
GTGGAGCGCTTCCTCGCCGCGGCGCCGGGTGCTGCTGCGCAGGCGCGTCCGCGTCGGGCGGCCGCGGAGCGTGAGGCGGCTCCCGCGACGCGGCGCGCCGCGCTCCCGCCGCCGGTCCGGCGCGCGGCGGCCGAGGGGCCCGAGGAGGAGCTCGTCCCCTACCGGGGCGTGCGGCGGATGATCGGCCGCAGGATGTCGGAGTCGGTCTACACCGCGCCGCACTACACGTACGTCGAAGAGGTGGACGCGGGCGCCCTCGTCGCCTTCCGGGACGAGGCGCAGCCGGTCGCCGAGGAGCGCGGCGTCCGGCTCACGTACCTGCCGATCATCGTGAAGGCGCTCGTGCCGTGCCTGCGCACGTACCCGCTCCTCAACGCCGTGCTCGACGAGGAAGCGGGGCAGATCCGGCTCCGCAAGCGCTATCACATCGGGATCGCCGTGGCGAGCGAGGAGGGGCTGGTGGTCCCGGTGCTCCGGGACGCGGACCGGCTCTCCGTGCTGGAGATCGCCTCCGAGCTGCGGCGGCTTTCCGACGCCGCCCGCGACCGCTCGGTCGCCCCCGACGACCTGAAGGGCTCCACCTTCACGATCACCAGCCTCGGACCGCTCGGGGGGCTGCTGGCGACGCCGATCATCAACTACCCCGAGGTTGCGATCCTCGGCGTCCACGCCATCAAGCAGAAGCCGGTCGTGCGCGACGGGGCGGTCGTCCCCGGCCACGTGATGAACCTCTCGCTCTCCTTCGATCACCGCGTGGTGGACGGCGCCGTCGGCGCCGAGTTCACCCGGATGCTCGTGCGCTACCTGGAGAATCCCTCGCTCCTGCTGCTCGAGAGCTGAGGCCGCGCCGGGTTCCCGCCCGGCGTGTCCGCCCGGAATTTCCGCCCGGCGGTCCGTACGAGGGGACGTGCGGAACCCGAGCCCGGGCGCGCAGGCGGCGGCCCGCGGCGCGCGCAGCCCGACGGTCCCGGCGACAAGCGTAAGATTTTCACTCCCGCTCTCCGGTCGCGGCCCCGCCGAGCCGCCTCCACCTCTCCGAACGGCGTCCGCCCCGCGCGGGGCACGCTTCCTGCCCGCCTGCGGTGGGGGGGTCCTCTCCGGACCCGACTCCCGAAAACCAACCTGGAACCGCAGGAGGTGGACCCGTGGCTCACGACAACGTGCACAAGCTCCGCATGAAGACGTTCGACAGCGGCCGCCTGTGTTTCGTCTCCGGGGTGTTCGACGAGCTCGCGGACGCGGAGCGTGCCGTGGCGGCGCTCGAGCGCCGCGGCATGCCCCGCGACCGCGTCTCCGTGCTCATGTCCGAGGAGACGCGGCGCCGCTACGCGACCGGAAACGGCAACCGTCTCGAGATCGAGAAGGGCACGAAGGCGGCGGAGGGGCTGGGCAAAGGCGGTGCCGTCGGCGGCGTGCTGGGAGGCGTGCTCGGGGCGCTCCTGGCGGTCGGCACGTCGGTGGCGATCCCCGGGCTGGGCCTGGTCGTGGCCGGCCCCCTCGCCGGCGCGCTGGCCGGCGCCGGCGCGGGCGGTGCGGCGGGCGGCCTGCTGGGGGCGCTGATCGGCGCGGGCATCCCGGAGTACGAGGCCAAGCACTACGAGAAGCGCATCAAGGAGGGCGCCATCGTGGTCGGCGCCGAGGCGCGCACGGAGGAGGAGGCCGACCTGCTCGAGAAGGACCTCGAGGCGCTGGGCGCGGAGGACGTGAAGCAGCACTGAGCGCGCCCGCCGGGCCGCTCGTGAGTCGGCCCGAGTGACGCGAACGTAGCGCCGGCGCGCCGGACCGCCGGACGTCGTGG
>DATBJZ010000050.1:0-13989 GCA_036556125.1 Gemmatimonadota bacterium
GGGCTACAAGGCCGAGAAGCGCGGGAAGGGCGTCGTGCTGTCGCTCGGGTACTCGCACCCGATCGAGTACACGCCGCCGGCGGGCGTCGAGATCCTGACCCCCTCGCCGACGGCGATCGAGGTGAAGGGGGTGGACCGCGAGGCGGTGGGCCAGGCGGCCGCGGTGATCCGCGCGTTCCGGCCGCCCGAGCCCTACAAGGGGAAGGGCGTCAAGTACGCGGGCGAGACGATCCGCCGGAAGGCGGGGAAGACGGGGGCCAAGTGACGCGCGCCGCCGCGGGCAGCCGGCGCGCCGCGATGCGCGAGCGGCGCCACCGCCGGATCCGGCGCAAGGTGTCGGGCTCGGCCGAGCGCCCGCGCCTGGCCGTGAGCCGCAGCCTCCGGCACGTGTCGGGTCAGCTGATCGACGACGCGGCCGGGGTCACCCTGATCGGGATCCGCTCGGACGACCCGACCATCCCCGAGGTCGAGCCCCGGCCCGCGGCGGCGAAGTCGCAGCGCGCGCCCAAGGGCGGCGCGGAGGCGGCGCCCGAAGGCGGCGCACGGGCCAGGGACGGCTCCGGCAAGGGAGGCAAGGAGGGCAGGGAGGGCAAGGAGGGCAAGGAGGGCAAGGCGGCGAAGGCCAAGGGCGGGAAGGCGGCGAAGGCGCAGGCGGCGGAGAGCGCGCCGGACGGCGACGACGCCGCCGACTCCGCGCCGGCCGCGCCGGCGCCCGGACCCCGGATGGAGGGCGGCAAGATCGCGCGGGCGCGCGCGGCGGGCCGGGCGCTCGCCGAGCGCGCCCGCGCGAAGGGCATCGTGCGGGTGGTCTTCGACCGGGGCGGCTACGTGTACCACGGCCGTGTGAGGGCCTTCGCCGAGGGGGCCCGCGAGGGCGGCCTCGAGTTCTGACGAACACCGGTGCCCGGCCGGCGCGGCCGGGCGGCAGGAGGGAGCACTTGGCGGAACGCGACAAGAAGGACGCGGTCGAGAACGTGATCGCGATCAACCGCGTGTCGAAGGTCGTGAAGGGCGGCCGGCGGTTCAGCTTCAACGCCCTCGTCGCGGTCGGCGACGGCAAGGGACGCGTGGGCGTCGGGATGGGCAAGGCGAACGAGGCCACCGACGCGATCCGCAAGGCGTCCGAGCGCGCGCGCGCGCACCTGAAGCCGGTCGCGCTGTCCGGATCGACGATCCCGCACGAGACCGTGGGCCGGTTCGGCGCGGCGGAGGTGGTGCTCAAGCCGGCGTCGCCCGGGACGGGCGTGATCGCGGGCGGGCCGGTGCGGGGCGTTCTCGAGTGCGTGGGGATCGCCGACATCCTCACGAAGTCGCTCGGGTCGAACAACCCGCACAACCTCGTGAAGGCGACGCTGCACGGGCTCTTCGGCCTGGCGACGGTTCACGACGTCGCCGGCCGCCGCGGCGCGGACGTGCGGACCGTGCGGCCGCCGCGCGCGCGCGGCCGGGAGGCCGCGACGCCGGCCCCGGCTCCGGGCGCGGACGGCGCGCGTCCGGGCGAGGAGGTCGCCGAGGCGGAGGTCGCCGCCGCGCCGGCGGGTCGGACGTAGCGTGGCGCGGCTCCGCATCACGCAGTCGCGCAGCGAGATCGGGCATCCGGCGACGCTGCGCCGCACGCTCCGCGCGCTGGGCCTGCGCGGTTACCAGCGCACGGTCGAGCACGAGGACACGCCGCAGGTGCGCGGGATGATCCGCCGCGTGTCGCACCTGGTGACGGTGGCGGAATCCGAAGCCAACGAGGACCGGACGGAGAGCGCGTCGTGAAGCTCCACTCTCTCAAGCCCCCGGCGGGCGCCCGCAAGCCGCGCAAGCGCGTGGGGCGCGGCCCCGGCTCCGGCCACGGCACCTACAGCGGCCGCGGCATCAAGGGCCAGAAGGCCCGGATGTCGGGCAAGCCGCCGGCGTGGTTCGAGGGCGGGCAGATGCCGCTCCAGCGGCGGCTGCCGAAGCGCGGGTTCACCAACCCGACGCGCGTCGAGGCTCAGCCCGTGAACCTGGACGAGCTCGACCGCCACGGCGACGTGACGTCCTTCACGCTGGCGACGCTGTACGACCTGGGGCTCGCCGCCCGGAGCAAGGGTCCGGTCAAGGTCCTGGCGCGCGGGAGCATCGGCCGCGCGGTCGAGGTCGAGGCGCACCGCTTCAGCCGCGCCGCCCGCGAGGCGATCGAGGCGGCGGGCGGACGCGCGACCGCGCTCGACGCACCGCGCCGGAGGGGCAAGCTCCGCCCGCGCGGCGAGCGGGGGGAGACCGGCGCGCGTGGCTGAGGGCAGCGGGCCGCAGATCCCGAACCTCTTCAAGGTTCCCGAGCTCCGGAAGAAGATCCTCTTCACGCTCGGGATCCTGGTCGTGCTGCGCCTCGGCGCGCACGTCACGATCCCCGGGATCAACCGGCTCAACGTCGAGACGCTGTTCGGCGCCCAGAACACGATGTTCGGGCTGCTGGACATCTTCACGGGCGGGGCGCTCCAGCGCGCGACCGTGTTCGCGCTGGGCATCATGCCCTACATCAGCGCCTCGATCATCTTCCAGCTCCTGACGGCGGTCTTCCCGTACTTCGAGAAGCTGCAGAAGGAGGGCGAGGAGGGCCGCAAGCGGATCACGCAGTACACCCGCTACGCGACCGTGGGGCTGGCGGCGATCCAGGCCTACGGCTACGCGGCCTACCTGCAGAGCCAGGTGCCGCAGGCGATCGAGATGGGCGGCGTGCGCTTCGTGCTGACGACCGTGATCACCCTCACGACCGGCGCCGTCTTCGTGATGTGGCTGGGGGAGCAGATCACGGAGCGCGGGATCGGCAACGGGATGTCGCTGATCATCTTCTTCAGCATCATCGAGCGGTTCCCGGTCACCGTGCTGCAGGTCTTCCGCCTCTGGCAGGCGGGGTCCATCTCGGTGTTCACGGTCGTGGCGTTCTTCCTGATCCTCGTGCTCGTGATCGCGGGCGTGGTGTTCATGACGATGGCGGTGCGGAAGATCCCGATCCAGATCCCGCGAAAGGTCGTGGGGCGGAACCGGATCCGGCAGGGGCAGAAGACGCACCTGCCGCTGCGCCTCAACTCGGCGGGCGTGATGCCGATCATCTTCGCCCAGTCGATCCTGTTCTTCCCGGCGACGCTCGGGACGTTCTTCCCGGAGGTCGACTGGGTGCAGGGCGTCGCGCGGGTGTTCGCATACGAGTCGCCCTGGTACATGCTGCTGTTCGCCGTGCTGATCGTGTTCTTCACGTACTTCTACACGGCGATCATCTTCAACCCGGTCGATCTCGCGGAGAACATGAAGAAGCAGGGGGGCTTCATCCCCGGCATCCGGCCCGGGGCGCGGACGGCGGAGTACATCGACCGGGTCCTGACCCGCGTCACGCTCCCGGGGTCGCTGTTCCTCGCGGCCATCGCGCTCGTGCCGATCCTGGTGTTCCAGGCGCCGCCGTTCCGGCCGATCCCGCCGTTCCTGGGCGGCACGGGGCTCCTGATCGTGGTGGGCGTTGCGCTGGACACGATCCAGCAGATGCAGTCGCACCTGCTGCTCCGCCACTACGAGGGATTCATGAAGCGCGGGAAGCTCCGCGGCAGGGGGACCCGTACCTTCTAGTCCCGGCGCCGGTGCGGCGCCCGCGCCGGCGGCGCGGGGGAGCGAGCGGAGATTCCTGGTGTTCCTCGGGCCGCCGGGGGCCGGGAAGGGGACCCAGGCGGTCGAGGTGGCCCGCGAGCTGGGGCTCTGCCACGTCTCGACGGGCGACCTGCTGCGGGACGCGATCCGCCAGGGGACCGAGCTGGGCCGTGCCGCGGAGCGCACGATGGCCTCGGGCGCGCTGGTCGCGGACGACGTGATCCTGGGTCTCGTGCGGGAGGCTCTGGCGCGGGACTCCTGCCGGGGCGGCGCGGTGTTCGACGGCTTCCCCCGCACGCGCCCGCAGGCGGAAGGGCTGGCGGCGCTGCTGGGCGAGGCGGGGGTCGGGCTCGGGCGGGTCGTGTTCCTCGACCTGCCGGAGGAGGAGGTCGTCCGCCGGCTCTCGTCGCGGCGGATCTGCGAGCGGTGCGGGCGGATCTCGACGCCGTCGGGCGCGGCCGACGAGACCTGCGCCGAGTGCGGCGGGAAGCTCGTGCAGCGGCCCGACGACCGTGCGGAGACGGTCCGGCACCGCCTGCGGGTCTACCGCGAGCAGACGGAGCCGCTCCTCGCGTGGTACCGGGCGCGCGGCCTGGTGCGAGACGTGGACGGGAGCGGCGAGATCGGGCAGGTGCGCGAACGCGTCCTGCGGGAGGTTGCGTGATCGTCCTCAAGTCGCCGGAGGAGATCGCCCGGATCCGGGCGAACGGCGCGATCGTGGCCGAGGTCCTGGAGCGGCTCGGCGAGGCCGTGCGGCCGGGGGTGTCGACCGCGGAGCTGGACCGGATCGCCGAGGCGGCGATCCGTGCGCACCCGGGGGCGGTGCCCTCGTTCAAGGGCTACAACGGCTTCCCGGCCGCGATCTGCACGTCGGTGAACGGCGAGGTCGTGCACGGCATCCCCTCGCCCGACCGACGGCTGGCGGAGGGCGACGTCGTGAGCGTGGACGTCGGCGTCTACCGCGACGGCTGGCACGCGGACGCCGCGCGGACGTTCGCCGTGGGGCGGATCGACCCCGAGGCGCGCCGCCTGCTCGAGACGACCGAGGCGTGCCTCGACCGGGCGATCGGGCAGGTCGCCCCGGAGCGGACGCTCGGGGACGTGGCGGCGGCGGTGCAGGAGCACGCCGAGGGGGCCGGCTTCCAGGTCGTCCGGGAGCTCGTGGGGCACGGCATCGGCCGTCAGCTCCACGAGGACCCGCAGGTGCCGAACTTCGGGACCCGCGGCGAGGGTCTGCGCCTGCGGCCCGGCCTGGTCTTCGCCATCGAGCCGATGGTGAACGCCGGGGGCGCGGCGGTGGAGACGCTCGGGGACCACTGGACGATCCGGACGGTGGACGGGTCGCTGTCGGCGCACTTCGAGCACACGGTCGCGGTGACCACGACCGGCTGCGAGGTGCTCACGGCGCCCGGCGGCGCGGGCGCGCGCGAGGAGGACCGTCCGCGGGCGCGCATCGCCGGCGGCTGAGCGGCCGCGGCCGGGGGATGCTTCCCGCGCCGCCTGCGACCTCGGCCGAGTGCTCGAGGATCGGAATCGGCTCCGGCCGGACGGGAAGCGGCGGCTCCGGGAGCATCCCCGGCCGCGGCGCGATCGCACGCAGGAGAGGACACGATGAAGGTACGCAGCTCGGTCAAGCCCATCTGCGAGAACTGCAAGGTGATCCGCCGCCGCGGCGTGGTGCGGATCATCTGCAGCAAGAACCCGCGCCACCGGCAGCGCCAGGGCTGAGGCCCGCGGCCGGCCGGCGCACGCGAAAGGAACGGAACGAATGGCCCGCATCGCAGGCGTGGACCTCCCGCGCGAGAAGCGGATCGAGATCGGCCTGACCTACATCTTCGGGATCGGCCGCTCGACCGCGAACGACATCCTCCGCAAGGCGGGAGTGAACCCGGACACGCGCGTGCACGCGCTGTCGGACGGCGACGTGGCGCGGCTGCGCGGCGTGATCGAGAAGGAGCTCAAGGTCGAGGGCGCGCTGCGGTCCGAGGTCAACATGAACATCAAGCGGCTGATGGACATCGGCTGCTACCGCGGCCTGCGGCACCGCCGCGGGCTCCCGGTCCGGGGGCAGAGGACGCACACGAACGCGCGCACCAAGAAGGGGCCGCGCCGGGCGATCCCGGGGAAGAAGAAGGCGGCGGCCAAGAAGTAGCGCGGGAGGGCGGCCCGGGTGCTCCCCGGGGCCGCCTGCGACCTCCGCCGATGTCTGAAGATCGAGATCGGCTCCGGTCGGAAGGGAAGCGGCGTCCCCGGGGAGCACCCGGGCCGCCTTGGCAGCACGACTTACTTCCGGCGCTCACCTTCCCCGGTGACCGGCGGAGCACGCAGGAGGAGGGATGGCCGAGCAGCAGCAGCAGAAGAAGAAGGGCACGAAGAAGAAGCGCGGCGCCGTGGACGCGGAGGGCGTCGCGCACATCCAGGCCACGTTCAACAACACGATCATCACGATCACGGACGCCTCCGGCGGCGCCCTCGCGTGGGGCAGCGCCGGCAAGGCGGGGTTCAAGGGATCGAAGAAGTCCACGCCCTTCGCCGCGCAGGTGGCGGCCGAGGGCGCCGCCCGCGAGGCGCTCAACCTGGGCGTGAAGCGGGTGCACGTCCGCGTCCAGGGGCCCGGGTCGGGGCGGGAGTCCGCGATCCAGGCGCTGCAGGCGGCGGGGCTCTCGATCCGCTCGATCAAGGACGTGACCCCGATTCCGCACAACGGCTGCCGGCCCCCCAAGCGCCGGCGCGTCTGACGCATCCACCGGAGAGGAAATGGGACGTTACACCGGACCGGTCTGCAGGCTCTGTCGGCGCGAGGGCCTGAAGCTCTTTCTCAAGGCCACGCGCTGCTACACGGACAAGTGCCCCGTCGAGCGGCGCGGCTACGCGCCCGGTCAGCACGGGCGCACCGCCGGCCGGCGCCGGAAGGCGAGCGACTACGCCCTGCAGCTGCGCGAGAAGCAGAAGGTGAAGCGCATCTACGGCGTGCTCGAGACGCAGTTCGGGAACACGTTCGACGAGGCGTTCCGGAAGACGGGCGTCACGGGCGAGCTGCTCCTGTCCGCGCTCGAGCTGCGGCTCGACAACGTCGTGTACCGGCTGGGCTTCGCCGGCTCGCGCAAGGCCGCGCGGCAGCTCATCCGCCACCGGCACATCCAGGTGAACGACCGCACCGTGGACATCCCGTCGTACCGCGTGGCGCCCGGCGACGTCATCAAGGTGCGTGAGCGTGCGCGGCAGCTCCCCGTCGTCCTCGAGGGCATGGAGCGCCAGGGGCAGGAGGGCACGGTGTCGTGGCTCGAGGTGGACTACAAGTCGGCGACCGGCCGCGTGCTGGACGCGCCGACCCGGGCGGACATCCCGATCGCCGCCCAGGAACAGCTCATCGTCGAGCTCTACTCGAAGTAGGCGTCGAAGCAGGCATCCGGAGGCGTTGATGACCAAGACCGATTTCGTCCTTCCCAGCCGGGTCGAGAAGGACACCGAGAAGCTCACCGACTCGTACGGGGAGTTCACGATCCAGCCCCTCGAGCGCGGCTTCGGCCAGACGCTCGGGAGCGCGATCCGCCGCGTGCTCCTCTCGTCGCTCGAGGGCGCCGCGGTCTGGGGCGTCCAGGTCGAGGAGGTCCTGCACGAGTTCTCGGTGCTCCCCGGGGCGGTGGAGGACGTGTCCGAGATCGTGCTCAACCTGAAGCGGATCGTGCTCGTGATGGAGCGCGACGAGGCGCCCACGGTCCTGCGGCTCTCCCTCGACCGCCGGGGGCCCGTCACGGCCGGGGACGTGGAGGAGCAGGGCGGCGTGCGGATCCTGAACCCCGACCTGCACCTGCTCACGATGGACGAGCCCAAGCGGCTCGTGATGGAGATCCACGTGAAGCGCGGGCGCGGCTTCGTCCCGGCCGACCAGCACGAGAGCGACCTGCGCCGGCGGATCGGCTTCATCGCGGTGGACTCGCTCTTCAACCCCGTCGTGCGCTGCAACTTCGTGGTCGAGAACACCCGCGTGGGCCGGCGGACGGACTACGATCGCCTCACCCTGCAGGTCACGACGAACGGCACGATCAACCCCGAGGACGCGGTCGCGCAGGCGGCGAACATCCTGCGCACCCACTTCGACTACTTCCTCTCGTTCGAGGAGCCGCGGCAGGAGGAGGAGGACGACCTCCAGGAGAAGCACGACCGGCTGAAGGAGCTGTTCGGCCGCAGCGTGGACGAGCTCGAGCTCTCCGTCCGCTCGGGGAACTGCCTCAAGGCGTCGAACATCCGCACGCTCGGCGACCTGGTGATGCGCTCCGAGTCCGACATGCTGAAGTTCCGCAACTTCGGGAAGAAGTCGCTGAACGAGATCTCCGAGATCCTCCGCCGCCACGGCCTGCAGTTCGGGATGAACGTGCGCGAGAACGAGGAGGGCGAGTACGAGCTCGTGGACAAGGAGGAGCTCAAGCGGCTGGGCGAGACGCGCTTCCCCGAGGAGATCGAGGGCCAGTTCCCCAAGGTCGAGATCGACGACGACGACGACGAGGACGAGGAGGAGGGGGACGAGACGGCGCTGGACGCGGCCGGGGGCGAGGAGGAGTAGACGGTGCGCCATCGCGTCCGCGGCCGGCATCTCGGCCGCACCGCCGAGCACCGCCGGGCCCTCCGGCGGAACCTCGTGACGGCCCTGTTCGAGCACGGCCGGATCCGCACGACCGACGCGAAGGCGCGCGAGGTGCGTCCGCTCGCCGAGAAGCTGATCACGCTCGGCAAGCGCGGCGACCTGCACGCCCGCCGGCTGGCGGTGCGCGTCGTCGGCAGCGGCGCGGCACTCGACCGGCTGTTCGGTCCGATCGCGCAGCGCTTCGCCTCCCGTCCCGGCGGCTACACACGGATCGTCAAGGTGGGACGGCGGCACGGCGACGCCGCGCCGATCGCGTTCCTGGAGCTCCTGGAGGAGGCCCCGCGCGTCGTGCGTGCCCCGGGGGCCGAGGACGGCGAGGAGGAGGCGGCGCCGCGCGGCCGCGGCCGACGCAAGGACCGCGAGGAGCCGGCGAAGGGGCGCGCCGCGAGGGCCGCCCGGGCTTCCGAGTCGGACCGGACCGCGAAGCGCGGGAAGGGCGGCTCCGACGAGTCGCCCGAACGCGGCGGCAAACGCGGCAAGGCCCGGGGCGGAACGCCCGGAACCGGCGCCGAGACCGCGCGTGGCAGCGCCGGTAAGGGCGCCGCCGGAGGGAAGCCCGTCAAGGGTGGGGGCGGAGGCAAGGAGGCGGCTGCGGGACCGGAGGGGGAGGGGCGGGGAAAGGCCGGGCGGTCGCGCTGAAGGGTTCGCCGCCGGGGAGCGGCGCGCCCGGCCGCATCCGTGCCCGGACCGCCGGGCTCGTCCTGCTGCTGCTGGCCGGCTGCGGGCGAGGCGACGCGCCCGACGCAGGCCCGCGCCGCGACGCCGCCGAGCCCGCGCCGCCGGCCCGTCCGCCCGGGTCCGCGGAGCTCGACACGACGGGGGCCGCCATTCCCGGCGCCGACACGCTCCCCGCCAAGGCCCCGGGCGCCGACAGCCTGGCCGCGCTCGTCGCCTCGGCTCCGGCGCTCGGACCGCGCGAAGCCGCGGTCACCATCCTCGAGTTCTCCGACTTCGAGTGCCCGTTCTGTCAGCGCGCGCACGAGACGGTGCGCCGGCTGATGCGCGACCGCCCGGACGCCCGGCTCGTCTACGTGCAGTTCCCGATCCTGTCCCTCCATCCCAACGCCATGCTGCCCGCCGAGGCGTCGCTCGAGGCGCACCGGCAGGGCCGGTTCTGGGAGTACCACGACGCGCTCTTCGAGCGCGAGCCGCCGCTCGAGCGCGGGGCCGTCCTCGCGGCGGCGCGGCAGGTGGGGCTCGACGTCGCGGCGCTCGAGGGCGCGCTCGACGCCGGCACGCACCGTCCGCAGGTCGAAGCCGAGATGCGGCTGGGCGAGAGCCTGGGCGTGACCGGCACGCCCACGTTCTTCCTGAACGGCTACCGCGTGGTCGGCGCGCAGCCGTACGAGGCCTTCGTCACCGCCTACAACCTGCTGCTGCGTGCGAGCCGCCGGGACGCCGCGGCGGACGGGACCGCGGCTCCGCGTGCGCCGGAGGATCGCGGCGGCGGCTGAGGCGTCGCCGGCGGGCGCGCCCGCGCGGCGGCTGCCGCGTGTGCGCGCGGCGCTGGCCGGCTGCCTGCTGCTCGCGTCCGCGCCGCCCGATCGTCCTCCGGCTCCCGCGTTTGCCGCGACGACTCCCGGAGCGGCGCCGGAATCGGCTTCCCGAGCGATGCCCGGCTCGGCTCCCGGATCGGCGTCCGCATCCGTCCGTGGATCGGCATCCGCATCGACTCGCGGGTCGCCCTCCGGACCGCCGCACTCCCGCCCGCCGCGCCGCGGGCCGCGCGCGCTCTGGGTCGTGCGCGGGACCCTGGCGTCGCGCGAGGACACCGAGGCTGCGGTCGAGGGCTGCGTGCGCATCGGGTGCACGCTCCTCTTCCTGCAGGTGAGCGGCCGGTGGGACGCCTGGTTCCCGTCCGGCGTCTTCCCGGCGGGTCAGGCCCTGCCGCCGGCGGAAGGCGACAACCTGGAGCACGCGATCCGGCTCGCGCACGCACGGGGGATCCGCGTGCACGCCTGGGTGAACGCGCTCCTGGCCTGGTCCGCGCCGGAGCTCCCACGCGATCCGTCCCACGTCGTCCGCACCCATCCGGGGTGGTTCCTCACCGGCCCGGACGGCCGCAGCATCCTGCAGCTCACGCGTGCCGAGCTCGAGCGCCGGCGGCTGGAGGGCTGGTTCCTGGAGCCCGGGATCCCCGCGGTGCGCACGCAGCTGCGGCGATTCATCCTCGACCTGGTGACGCGCTACGACGTGGACGGCGTACACCTCGACTACATCCGCCTGCCTTCGGCCGGCTGGGGCTTCAACGCGGAGCTCCGGGAGCGGTACCGCGCCGAGACCGGCCTCGACCCGCGCGACCTCTTCGCGCGCGGCGAGGCGCTGGCCGCCGAACGCAGCGCGGCCTGGCTCGAGGAGGAGCGCGCGCGCTGGCGCGCGTGGCACCGCGACGGGGTGACGACGCTGGTCCGGCTGGTCGCCGAGGACGTCGGAGCGGTGCGTCCCGGCATCGATCTCTCCGCGGCGGTGCTCGCCGACCCGCGCTCGGCGCGGGACGACTTCGGCCAGGACTGGGCCGCGTGGCTCCGCGAGGGCACTCTCGACCTGGCCGTGCCGATGGTGTACCGGCGCTCCGCGCAGGACGTGCTCCGGCTGCTCGAGACCATCGGGCGCGAGACGGGACCCGAGGCGCGGATCTTCGCGGGGATCTCGCTCGAGTTCCTGCGCCCCGCCGAGGTCGTCCCCATCGAGAACCTGATGGGCCGCACCGGGGCCGACGGTCTGGCGATCTTCTCGTGGGATTTGCTGCGGCAGGACCGGCGCACGCTCGAGGCCCTCGCCGGGGGTTGAGGACCTCGGTGGCCTCCGAAGCTCGCGCCGGCGTGGACCGGGAGCGACGGCGTTCCCGATCCCGGGACGCGCCCCGGAGCGCGCTGCGTACGAGACGGGCGGAATGAACTCCTCCCCCTTCGATCCGGCCTCTGCGGCCGCGCGTGATCCGGGCCGCGGCGACGCGCCTGTCTCGGGTCCCGACGGCGTGCCCGATCCGCGCCCGGCGGCCCCCCCTGACCGGGTTCTCCCGGGCGCGCAGCCGCCGCGCCCTCCCTCGGTGAACGGCAGCCGGCGCGGCGACGGCGACGAGCCGCCGGGCGGCCGCGACGACTCCGAGCGCGGACTCAGGCCGTGGCTGGGCGTGTTCCGCTACGGGCGGCGCGCCGTCGAGCTCGTCTGGACCACGAGCCGCCCGCTGAGCCTGACGCTCGGGGCCCTCACGCTCGCGGCGGGGCTCCTGCCCGCTGCGGCGGCCTGGGTCGGGAAGTCGATCGTGGACGCGGTGGTCGATGCGGCGCGGACCGGCGCGGCCGCCGACGTGCGCGCCGCGCTCGGCTTCCTGGCCCTCGAGGGAGCGGTCGTCGCCGCGCTGGCGGGGGCGCAGCGCGGGATCGCCGTCTGCCAGTCGCTCCTGCGCGCGCTCCTCGGCCAGCGCGTGAACGTGCTGATCCTCGAGAAGGCCGTGCGGCTCGACCTCGCGCGCTTCGAGGACGCCGAGTTCTACGACAAGATGACGCGCGCCAGGCGCGAGGCCTCGGTGCGGCCGCTGAGCCTCGTCACGCGCACGTTCGGCCTGATCCAGAACGCGATCTCGCTCGCGGCCTACGGCGCCCTGCTCGCCCCGTACTCCGGCTGGGCCGTCGTCGCGCTCGTGGTCGCGGGGCTCCCCGCGTTCGTGGCGGAGGCGCGGTTCTCCGGCGAGGCCTTCCGGCTCTTCCGGTGGCGCTCGCCCGAGACCCGGCGGCAGATGTACCTCGAGACCGTTCTCGCGCGGGAGGACTTCGCCAAGGAGGTGAAGCTCTTCAGGCTCGCGCCGCGGCTCCTCGCGCGCTACCGGGAGATCTTCGACGCGCTCTACGCGGAGGACCGGGACCTCACGCTGCGGCGGGGCGCGTGGGGCTTCGTGCTCGGCCTCGTGGGCACCGCCGCCTTTTACGGCGTCTACGCCTGGATCGTGCTCCAGACCGTCGCGGGGCGCCTCAGCCTCGGCGAGATGACGATGGCGCTCCTCGTCTTCAGGCAGGGTCAGGCCGCGGTGTCCGCGAGCCTCTCGGCGATCGGCGGGATGGTCGAGGACAACCTCTATCTCTCGACGCTCTACGACTTCCTGGGCGAGGAGGTGCGGCCGCCCACCGGGTCGGCGCTGCGCGGTCCGCGGCCCGACGACGGGCTGCGCTTCGAGGAGGTGACGTTCACGTATCCCGGCGGCTCGCGGCCGGCGGTGGACCGGGTGTCCTTCCACCTTCGTCCGGGCCGCAAGCTCGCGCTGGTCGGCGAGAACGGCTCCGGGAAGACCACGCTGGTCAAGCTCCTCGCGCGCCTCTACGAGCCCGACTCCGGCCGCATCACGCTCGACGGGCTCGACCTCCGGGCCTGGGACGTGGACGCGCTGCGCCGCCGGATCGCGGTCGTCTTCCAGGACTTCGCCCGCTACCAGTTCACCGCCGGCGAGAACATCGGCGCGGGCGACGTGGACCGCTTCGAGGACGAGGCGGGCTGGCGCACGGCGGCGGAGAAGGGGATGGCGCGCCACTTCCTCGAGACGCTCCCGCGCGGCTACCGGACGCAGCTCGGACGCTGGTTCCGCGACGGCCGCGAGCTCTCGGGCGGGGAGTGGCAGAAGGTCGCGCTGTCGCGCGCGTTCATGCGCACCGACGCCGATCTGCTGGTCCTCGACGAGCCGACCGCCGCGATGGACGCGGAGGCCGAGGCCCGGGTCTTCGAGCACGTGCGCGAGATCTCCGGCGACCGGATGGCGATCCTGATCTCCCACCGCTTCTCGACCGTGCGGATGGCCGACGAGATCGTGGTCCTGCGGGAGGGCCGGGTGGTCGAGCAGGGCTCGCACGAGGACCTGCTCAGGCGGGACGGCCCGTACGCCCGCCTCTTCACGCTGCAGGCCGCCGGGTACCGGTAGCGCCGGACCCGGCCACGTCCGCCGGTGTACGGCAGGCGGACGCCCCCGCCGGGATCCGGCGGGCGGCCGCCCTGCGCGCCCCGGGGCGCACTCCCCCTGTAACGTTCCCAACCTCCCCACCGTCCTGGATCGAGGGATGCCGGACGACGACGCCCAGCTGGTCGAGCGCAGCCGCGCGGGCGATCGCGACGCCTTCGGCGCGCTCGTCCGCCGGCACCTGCCCGCCGCGCACGCCGTGGCGCTCGCGGTGACCGGCGAGAGCGCCGACGCGGACGACGTCTGCCAGGACGCGTTCGTCGCCGCGCTGGCGAAGCTCGACGAGTGCCGGAATCCCGACCGATTCGGGGCCTGGCTGCGGCAGATCGTGCGCAACCGGGCGCGCGACCTGCAGCGCGTCCGCGCGGCGCGCCCGCAGGTGCGTCTCGAGGCCGCGGCCGACGCCGCCGGCCCCGACGATCCGTCGGCCGCGGTCGAGCGGCGCGAGAGCGCCGAGCGGCTGCGCGCCGCGCTCGCGACCCTGCGCGAGGTGGGCCGCGAGGTGGTGCTCCTGCACGACCTCGAAGGGCTGCGTCACCGCGAGATCGCCGACCTGCTGGGGCTCAGCGAGGGGGCGGTTCGCGTTCAACTCTTCCGCGCCCGCCGGGCGCTGCGCGCGCGGCTGCAGGCGGACGCGGCCGCGGGAGCCGGGCGATGACCGACGAGGCCACGAAGGACGGAGCCGAGGACGCGGCGCGGCCGGTGAGCGGCTTCGCGGTGCCGCGCCTCGACGCGCGGCCCGAGGACTCCGCGGCCGTGGACCTCTCGCTGCTCCGCTCCGCCCGCAGCG
>DATBJZ010000051.1:0-23261 GCA_036556125.1 Gemmatimonadota bacterium
GACCGGGGCCGGCGCGTGGTGCATCAGCTCGAGCGCGCGCAGGGGATCGTCCACCGCCACGGGCAGCCCGCCCGGGGCCTCCGCGAGCAGGGCGGGGAGCGCCCGCAGCTGCTCGCGGTGCTCGCCCGCGCGCCGCCACGCGAGCGCCAGCTCGCCCGCGTAGCCGGTGACGAGAACCGCGAGCAGCGCCAGCCCCAGGAGCGAGCTCCCGCGCCCGACGACGAACGCGACGAACGCCGCGAGCACCGCGAGCCCGAGAACCGCGGCCAGGGCGTATCGCGCCGTCAGGCGGTTCGTCACGAGCTCCGCCGCGGCCCACGCCACGAACGGCAGCGCGAGGAACCCGACCGCCGCGGCGAGCTCGAGCGGCGGGGGCCGGCGCCGCGCCGGCGCGGAGGCGCTGGGCTCCGCGGCCAGGAACGCTCCCGCGAGACCGAGGACCGCCACGACCGTCAGGCTCAGGCCGCCGAACAGGTCGAGGTACATGCGCGGCACGGCGGCCGCGTGCGGCTCCGCCCAGTTGGGCCCCCCGAGGCGCGCCAGGCTTCCCGAGATGCCCGGCAGGTAGGCGAGGCTCACCGCGGACCCCGCCGCGAGCGCGCCCCAGGTCGGGGCGTCCAGCCGCCCGGCCCGCGCCGTCCGCACGATCTCGCCGACCGCGAGGGGGGCGACGACCAGCACCGCGTAGTAGCTCGTGGAGATCGCCGCCGCCAGCGCGATCGCGAGCGCCGCCAGCCAGACGGCGCGGCGGCTCCCCTCCGCGGCGCGCTGCCACGCGAGCAGGGCGGCCGAGGCGAACCCCAACGCGAGGCCGTACGGCCGCCCCTCCGTCGCGTAGAAGACCGTCGCGGTCGCAAACGGCACGGCCGCGGCCACCAGTCCGTAGAGCGGCCGCGTGCGGCGGGAGACGAACAGGTGCAGGCACACCGCCGCCGCGGCGAACCCGACGAGGGCCGGAAGCCGCACGCCGAGCGCCGGGTCGCCGGCGAGCGCCAGTGCGGCGCGGGTGACGAGCCAGTACGGCAGCGGATGGTGGTCGATCCCGAGCTCGAGCGCGCGGCGCACCGCCGCGACGTCGGGGAGGGAGGCGATGTGGAGCGTGAACAGCTCGTCGAACCAGAGGGGCCGCCGCGCGGCGAGGACCACGAGCGGCGCCGCGAGCGCGAGGGCCGCGGCGCCGACGGCCGCGGGCCGGCGTTCCAGCGCGGATGCGGCCCGCTCCGCGAGGGCCGCGGCGCCGTCGGCCGCGCGGGCTGCCGCTCCGATCAGCTTCCCTGCGCGGTCGCGGCCGCGCTCAGCCGATCCCGCGCATCTGGAGGAGCCGCTCCACGCGTGCGGCCGTGGCCGGATGGGTGCGGAACATCGCGGCCAGGCCCCCGCCGCGCAGCGGGTTCACGATGAAGAGGTGGGTCGTGGCCGGGTTCGCCTGCATCGGGACGCGCTTGGCGTACGCCTCGAGCTTCTGGAGCGCAGAGGCGAGCGCGCGCGGGCGTCCGCTGATCGTGGCTCCGCCCGCGTCCGCGGCGAACTCGCGCGAGCGCGAGATCGCCATCTGGAT
This sequence comes from Gemmatimonadota bacterium, assembly GCA_036556125.1. Lineage (GTDB taxonomy): Bacteria > Gemmatimonadota > Gemmatimonadetes > JACCXV01 > JACCXV01 > DATBJZ01. Next base: position 1,559 of record DATBJZ010000051.1, read on the forward strand.
GAGCACCGCGGCGATCGGCGCCAGGACCAGCATCAGGAGGGCGAGCGGACCGCCCCCGCCTTCCCGGTCGCGGCCGCCCCCGAAGAACATCATCGAGTGCGCGAGCCAGGAGAGCGCGCCGGCCATCGTCGCCGCCACCGTGCCGATCAGCATGTCGCGGTTCTTCACGTGCGCGAGCTCGTGCGCCATCACGCCCTCGAGCTCCTCGCGCGTGAGCAGCCGCAGGATGCCCTGCGTGGCCGCGACCACCGCGTGCTTCGGGCTTCGCCCGGTGGCGAACGCGTTCGGCTGCTCCTGCGGCAGGATCGCGACCTTCGGGACGGGCAGCCCCGCCTTGCGCGAGAGCCGCTCCACGATCTCGTAGAGCTCCGGCGCCTCCTGGGGGGTGACCACGCGCGCGCCGTACATCCGGAGCACCAGGCGGTCGGAGAAGAAGTAGCTGCCGAGGTTCATGAGGCCGGCGAGGATCAGGCCTCCGAACGCGAGATCGGGGCCGCCGATGGCCTGCCCGGCGGCCACGAACAGGCCGGTCAGGAGCGCCATCAGCAGCAGGGTCTTGACGTGATTCCACATCGTGGGTGCCTTCGCCTCCGTTGCGTCCGCTCGCGCCCGGCGGTCGCCGTCGCGCGCGGCCCGTGATCCGGCCGCCGGGGCGGTCGTCGTGCGACCGATCCCCCCGGCCCACGCTTCATACGCCGTCGTCGCCCGCGGCGTTCCCGGACTCCGACGGGCGGCCGCGGCCGCGGCCCCCGGAACCCGCGATCGGGTCGCCCGCCGCTCCCGGCCGACGCTCACAGCATAACACCCCGGCGCGTCCGGCGTCGCCGGCGCAGCGCGACGGGGGGCGCCGGACCGGGCGGGATCAGAGAGGGTCCACCCCCGCCGAGCGCAGCGCCAGCCAGCACCCGACGCCGCAGCTCACCACCCCCGCCGTGAGCCGCAGCGCGTCGGCCGCGGTCCCCCGGCCGCGTCCCGCGCGGAGCGGGAGCCCGAGGAGCGCCCCGGCCGCCGCCATCGCCACGGCGAGTCCCACCCCGAAGCCCGCCAACGCCCCCGCGCGCGCCGCCGGATCGGGCACGTCGGCGAGGAGGAGGAGCACGAGCGCGCCGCTCCCCGCCAAGCCGTGGAGCGTGCCCACCAGGAACGGCCGCCTCCCGTCGCGGACGGGGTGGCGGTGCGCGTGCTCCGGCGCGGCGCCGCGATGCTCGTGCGGACGCGCGCCGCCGCGGTGCGCGTGCAGGTGCTCGTGGACGACCGGCCCGTGGGCGTGGACGTGCCGGTGCAGCCGGACACCGCGCGCGACCGGGAGCACGGCGGCCGCGCCGAGCGCCACGAGCACCAGCCCGACCGCCCCCTCGAGCCACGGCCCGGCCGCGTCCGGCAGCCTCCAGCCCGGGCCGGAGGCGGCGAGGACGGCCGCCCCCACGACCACGGTGTGGCCGGCGCCCCAGCACAGGCCCTGCCACGCTGCACGGCGGACCCCGCTCTTCCCCGCGGCCATCGCGCACACCGCCGCGACGTGGTCGGGTTCGAAGGCGTGGCGGAGCCCCAGCGCCAGGCCCAGCACGACCGCCGGCAGAACAGCGTCGGCGGAGCTCAATAGCGGAACTCGTAGAACAGGTCGGCGCCGAACTGGCGGGTGCCGGCCTGCGTCTCGACCGTCCAGTTGCGGGAGAGCCGGTACTGGAGTCCGAGCTGGCTCTCCTCGCGCGGCCCCACCGCCTGCGAGTAGGTCACGAAGACGTTGGAACGGATGTACTTCCCCACCCGCACGCGCGTGCCGTCCACGCCGACGCCGGGCTGGATCTCGAGCAGGTCGAGGCCCAGCTCGGACGTGAGCGCGCGCTGGAGCGGGAGGGCGGCCTGCCGCGTCGCGACGCGCGTCACGGTGCTCTCGAAGCGCTCCTCCTCGCCCGGCCCCGGGTACGGCGTCCCGAAGAGCAGAAGCGAGAAGATCTCGGACTTCTCGTACTCGGGGACGGACGTGACGTTCAGCGTCGGCTCCTCGACCGTGCCGCCCACCGTGAGGGTGACCTCCACCTCCTGATTCGTGGCGGCGTTCTCCACGGCCTCGGTGGCGACGACGTGCAGGCCCGGGTTCAGCTCGGGCGTGCCGTAGAAGAAGATCTCGCCCTCCGTCACCTCGAACTGCGCGCCGAAGTCCGAGTAGAAGCCGCGCACGACGTTGAGCGTGCCCGCGATCAGCGGCTGGCCCTCCCCGCGCGGCTTCTCGATCGTCAGGTCGCCCTCCATCACGATCAGCGCGCGGTCGCTGCGGAGGAACGCGTCGTCCTCGATGCTCACGTCGAGCTCCAGCAGGGTCTGCCGCCAGACGTCGGGCGGCGGCTCCTCGGGCACGGTGTCGCCCGCGGCGCGCACGTAGAGGATCGCCTCGTCGAGGTCGATCACGTCCTTGTCGGTGCTCTCGGGCAGCGGCCATTCGAGCTGGTCCACGTTGACGGTGCCCGTGATCGACGGCTCGAGCGTGGTGCCGCCGAGCTCCAGGTCCGCGTCCACGATCAGCGTGCGATCGTCGCCCTCGAGGATCGTGAACTGCCGAGCGAGGAGGGTGGCCTGCACGTCGCCGAGCGCCAGCTCGCGGATCCCGACGCGGCCCTCGAGCCGGGCGTCGCCGGTCGGGGACCGCACGACCACGTCCTCGAACACGACCTCGTCGGTGTCGAAGCGCACGGCGCCCGAGACGCCCGTGTAGAGGACGCCGCCGCGGCCGGCGCGGAACGCGCCGTTCTGCACGCGGACGGCGCCGTCGTAGGTCGGCGCGCTCGGGGTCCCGCCGAGACGGACGGCGACCTCCAGCGGACCCGACGCCTCGCGCACGAGGGGCACGAACGCCTCGACGAGGGCGAGCGACGCGTCGCGGCTCTCGAGCGTGAGGTCGATCGGCTCGTCGGGCAGGCGGCGCGTGACGTCGTGGAACGCGAGATCCAGGGGGAACGTGCCGTCGACGGCGAGCACGCCCGCCGCGGCTCCCACGCTGTCGGCGAGGACCGTCTCCGGCACGAGCTCGAGGTCCAGCCGAAGCCGGCGGTCGGCGTAGCCGACGCCGCCCTCGAGGCGGTGCACGCCCACGTCGCCGACGTGGCCCTCCGCCAGCGACAGCTCGCCCTCGACCACGGGAGCTGCGTCGGTGCCCGACAGCCGCCCCGACGCGGCGAGGACGCCCTCCACCGGAGCGGCGGTACCGAGCAGCGCCTGGACGTCCGAGATCGCCAGGCTGTCCGCACGGAACGCGAGGTCCTGCGAGCCGCGCACGCGCAGCGTCCCGTCCACGGCGACCCGCTGGCCGTCGTGGAGCAGGGCGAAGTCGTCGAACCGGAACTCGCCCGCCTGGAACGCGAAGCCCGAGGGCTCCTCGATCGTCCAGGCGCCCGTGCGGAGCCGCACCTCGCCGCGGTCGATCACCACGAGCGGCTCGGCCCCGGAGAAGTCCACGTCCAGGTGGCCGGAGGCGGTGCGGAGGGAGTCCATCCGCGCCTCGATCGCGACGCCCATCGTGTCGCCGGCGAATCCTGCCGTGAAGGCGGCGGCCTCCAGGTCGACCGGCCCGTAGTGGGTCGGGCCGGCCGCGGCCTCGAGCCTCATCGTGAACGCCGGCTGTCCGATCTCGAGGAGCTGCATCGTCGCGCTCAGCGAATCCGCGACGAGACCCTTCCAGGCGAGGGAGTCCGCGGACGCGGCCGTCACGTTCAGGTCGAGGCCCTGGAACGGGCCTTCGAGCGTGCCGACGGCCTGGAAGCGGCGCGCCGGCATCGGGCCCAGCGCCGGGTAGAAGTCGCTCGGGTCGGCGCTCACCGCGGAGAGATCGAAGGCGAGCGTGCGGTCGTACCCCACGATCCCGGAGCCCCGCACCTCGCTGCGCGCGAGGCGCACGGCCACGCTCTCGGCCTCGAACGCGCCCGGGCGGAAGCGGCCGGAGAACGCCGCCGACGGCACGTCGTAGACGAGCAGGCGCGAGTCGCGGATCTCCCCGGCGAGCGCCGCCTCGGTCTCGCCGCCGAGCCCCCGACCCGCGACCCGGAAGTCGCCGTTCACGCGGCTGCGCCAGGTCTCGCCGTCGAGGAAGTCGGCCAGGTCGAGCTCGGTCACGCCGACGCGCAGGTCGTAGGCCGGGCGCCCGCCGCCGGGCTGCACCGTGCCCTCGAACTCCGCGCGGGTGCCCGACCACCCCACCTCGCCGTCCACGGCGAACCGGTCGGCCGTCCCGCGGACCTGCGCGGTTCCGCGGAGCGGATCGTCGAGGGGCCAGCCCTCCCACAGCGCGCGCGCGTCGGCCGGGTCGAGGGGCGCGACGACGACGGTGGCGTCCACCTCCGCCTCCCCGGCGGTCGTGAGCCGGCCGCGAACCGTCGCGTGCGAGCGCGGGGTCACGAGCGTTCCGTCCTCGACCGCGAGCTCCAGGGCGTCGGCGGGGCCGCGCAGGTGCGCGCGGCCGCGGAACGTGCCCTCGTCGAAGGGGAGCGCGGGCACGAACGGCGCGGCCTCGGCGAGCGACAGCGGGTCCGCCGCCACGCGGACGTCCAGGAGGGGCTGCTCGCGGGCCGGCTGGCGCGGGAACCGGCTCCCGGCCGGGGGCGCGCCGGCGAGCCGGACGTCACCCTCGGCGGAGATCTCGGTGTCCGCGGTGCGCAGGAGCAGCCGCCGGAGCGTGATCCCGTCGGGCGTGGAGGTCGCCTGCAGGTCCAGCTCGCGCGCGTCGAGCGTCGGCTCGGCCAGCCGGAACGTCACGTCGCGCGCCTCGACGTCGCGCCGCGCCCCGCCGTCCACCTCCCGGACCGCGAGCGAGAACGATCCGTCCAGGCCGCTCACCGCGACCCTCTGGCCGAGCGGGCCGAAGCCGCCCGCCTCGGGCGCGCTCTCGAGCGTGGCCGCGCCCTCCCTCACCCGCAGGTCGCTCAGCCGCACGACGGAGCCCCACCCGCCGGGCGTCTCCGGCCCGTCGTCTCCGCGCAGGAACGGGAAGATGCGCGTGGCGTTCCACGTGCCGTCCGCGGCGCGCACGAGCCGCACGCGCGGCCGGACGAGCTCCACGTCGCCGAGCAGGATCTCCTGGCGGAGCAGGGCGCCCAGCTCGTACTCGACGGTCAGCCGGTCCACGGCCAGGAACGGGTCGCCGCGGGCGCCCCTGACCACCACGTCCTCGAGCACGACCTCCTGCAGGAGGTCGCCGCCGAGACGTCCGACCTCCACCGTGCCTTCGACGGCGTCCCGCAGCCGGTCCAGCGCCAGGCCGAGCGCCCACCGGCGCACGGGCTCCGTGCGCAGGGCGAGCAGCGCCGCGATGACGAGGGCCGCAGCCGCCACGAGGACGCCGGCGACGAGGCGCAGGAGCCCGCGGGCGACACGCACCGGCGCCCGACGCCGACGGCGGGAGGGCGCCGGCTCCGGGGCCGCGGGGACGGCGGAGGTCGGCATCAGAAGGCGTTCCCCACCGAGAGGTGGAACACGACGCTCGGCCCGGGGTCCTCGGCGCGGGTCTTGAAGCCGGCGTCCACGCGGATCGGGCCGATCGGCGTGTCGTAGCGGACGCCGAGCCCCGGCGTGTAGCGGAGGTCCGCGAGCTCGACCTCGGAGGTGTCGCGCCAGACGTTGCCGGCGTCCACGAAGGCCACGCCGCGGAAGTTCCCGAACAGCGGGTAGCGCAGCTCGGCGCTCGTCTCGAAGAGCGCCTCGCCGCCCACGGGGTTCCCGTTGACGTCGAGGGGTCCCAGCTCGCGGCGGCGGTAGCCGCGCACGCTCGTGCTCCCGCCCGCGAACAGACGCTCGAAGAGCGGGACGCTGCTGACGGTGTCGCCGTTCACGACGTCGTCCGTCCCGAAGGTCTTCAGGACCCCCGGCAGCAGCTTGAACGCGACGACCCAGCCGGGCCGCACCTGCTGGTAGTGCGTGACGAGCAGCGTCACGCGGTGGTAGCGGTAGTCCCCGAGCAGCCCCGCCGAGAGGTGGTAGCTCAGGTTCGCCGTGTTGCCGCGCGTCGGCGTGAACAGGTCGTCGCTCGTGTCCACGAGCACCCCGAGCTCGGCGAAGGAGAGCGTGCTCGGGTTCAGGAAGCCCTGCCCGAGCAGCGCCTCCACGACCTGCACGCTGTCGATCTCGGTGAAGGTGTCGCGCTCCACGTTGAAGCCGTAGAACGTCCGCACGTCGCCGGAGACCTCGTGGTTGATGCGCCCCGTCGTCCCGGCGCGCCGCAGCGTGTAGGTGTCCTCCACCTCCTGCTGCAGGAACACCGCGGCGGTCGCGCTGAGGTCGTCGATCAGCACGTTGGGCTGGGTCAGCGACGCCGACGCTCCCCGTCGCAGGCGCGAGTATTCCGCCGCCAGGCGGGCCTGTCGGGCTCCGCCCAGGAAGTTCCGGTCCAGCCAGCTCGCGCTCGCGCGCAGCAGCTCCTCGCTGCCGTAGCCGGCGCCCAGGCGGACCAGGTGCTCCTCGGCGTCCGCCAGCCGGATGACGACCGGCAGCGAGTCGCCGACCGGGTCCTCGTACTGCGGATCCACCTGGACGCGCCGGAACAGGTTCAGCTGGTAGAGGCGGCGCTGCGTCTCCTGTACGCGGTCCAGACGGTAGGGCTGCCCCGGATCGAACTGGACCTGGCCGAGGATCAGCTTGCGGCTCACGTCGGTCTCGCCCTCGACCGTGACCTGCCCGAAGCGCCAGCGGTCTCCGGGATAGGCCGTGAACCCCACGGCGGCGGAGCGCTCCTCCTTGCGGATCCGGTACTCCAGCAGCACCTCGGCGAAGGCGTAGCCGTGGTTCTGCAGGTACGCCGTCACCCGCGCCCGCGAGGAGTCGATGCGGGCCTCGCTGAAGACGTCGCCCTCGCGGATCCGGAGCTGCGAGAGCAGCTCCTCCTCGGCGGGGAGGGGGGTCGTGTCGGCGGCGGGCGGCAGGGTGTCCGCCGGCTCCTCGACGATCTCCATCGACAGGCTGTCGATCGTCGAGGGCTCCCCCTCCTCGACGACGATCGCGAGCTCGACTCCGTCGTCGCCGCGCACGGCGCGGTAACCGAGGACGTCCGCGTCGAAGTAGCCGTTCTGCTGATAGAAGACGACCACGCGCCGCAGGTCGTTCAGGAACTCGTCGCGGTCCAGCCGGCGCGTCTTCCCGAAGAACGGCAGGCTCGAGCTGGCCTCCGTGTAGAGCCGGCGCTTGACGCGCGACGGCGAGATCGCCTGCGCGCCCTCGATGTCGAACGCGGCGACACGGGTCCCCTCCGGGACCTCCTGGATCGGCTCGGCGAGCGGCGTGAGGTTCACCTCCTGCGCCTCCGCCCGGCCTCCGGCCAGCGCCGCGGCCGCGAGCAGGGCCGCGCCGAGACGGGACGCGCCGCGCGGCGTCACGCGCGCTCCCCCGCCGCGACGCGGCGGAACGGCCGGCGGGCGGGGGCGCCGGCGGTCGGCCGCCGCCTCCGCAGCAGCCACGCGATCTCTCCGCCGAGGATGAACACCACGGCCGAGTAGTAGACCCACGCCAGCAGCAGGATGAGAGTGCTGAACTGCCCGTAGATCGCGAAGTCCGCGATCCCCGCCACGATCTCCACGAACAGGTACTTCGCGGCCTCGAACAGGATCCCCGAGATCGCCGCGGCCACGGTCGCGGTGCGCCGGTCCACGAGGCGGCCCGGCAGGTAGCGGTAGAGGATGTAGAACATCACGACGGTGATCGCGAACGTCAGGGCCACCCCCGCCACGAACGACCAGAAGGGGAGCTCGCCGACCGGACGCCCGAAGAGCGGCACGGCCAGCTGCCCCACCCAGCGCACCAGCGCCGTCAGCGCCATCGAGACGATGAACACGAGGCCCACGACCACGACCATCTGGGCGTCGTGGAGCTTGCCGCGCAGGATGCTCATGCGGTGCGCGTCGTCGAGCTCGAAGACCACGAAGAGCACCGTGCGCAGCGAGCCGAAGAGCCGCGTCGACGCCCAGACGAGCGCGAGCAGGCCGACCACGCCGAGGCGCCCGCGCTCGGGGACCAGGCTCAGGAGCAGGTTGCGCACCTCCTCGCCGGAGATCGGCAGGACGCCCTGCACCATCGCGAGCGTCGACTGGTAGGCCTCGCGCGAGGAGGCGACGACGTAGCCGAGGATCGAGATCGCGAGGAGGAGGAGCGGGACGATGCAGATGAGGACGTTGAACGTGATGCCGGAGCTCAGGAAGAAGATCTCGTCCCGTCCCGCCTTGTCCCAGAGCTCGCGCAGGAACCCGAGCCCCGTCCGGCCGTGCTCGCGCGTCCGGGCGAGCGCGGGCCCCGCGCGCGGCGCGCGCGGCCGCCTCACGGCGACGGCGGGCCGGGCGGCGCGGCTTCCGGGCGTCGCTCCGGCCGGCCCGCGCCCGGATCGGGCCCGGACGGCTCACCGCGCGGGGCGGAGCGGTTCGCCGGCCGACCCGAGCCCGGGCCCGCCGCGCCGCCGCCCCCCGCCGCGCCCGCGCCGGCGTCGTCCTCCAGCGCCAGCGCGTGCACGCGTCCGGCGAGCGTCGCCACGATCAGGGCCGCGCCGTCGGTCTGCGGCGGCCCGAACAGCTCGCCGTCGGCCCGGAAGGTCCAGAGCGGCCGGCCGGTCGCCTCCTCGAGCGCGAACAGGGCGCCGTCGCCGCCGCCGACGAGGAGCCGTCCGTCGGCGAGGTGCGGCGCCCCGAGACCCGCGGCGTGCGCGACGCGCCACCGCCCGCGTCCGGTGCGCGCATCCAGCGCGTGGAGCTCGCCCTCGCCCGCGACGACGAAGAGCAGGCCGCCGTCCAGGACCGGGGCGAACTTGACCGTGCCCCCGAGGTCCAGCCGCCACAGCTCCTCGCCGGTGGCGGCCCGCAGGGCGTGGAGCCCGCCCCGGAACGCGGCCGCGTACAGGACGCCGTCGGCGAGGCGCGGGGGCGCGACGAAGGCGCTCTCGCCGCGGAAGCGCCAGGCCTCCTCGCGGGTCGAGCCGCGCACGGCGTAGAGGTAGCCGTCCTTGCAGCCGAACCAGAAGAGGTCCGTCCGGGGGGAGTGCACGATGGACTCGACGCCGCCCCCGGCGGTCCAGGTCCAGCGCTCCTCGCCCGTCTGGCGGTCCACCGCGTGCACCACGCCGTCGTTGCCGGCCGCCAGGATCGCGCTCCCGGCGGCGACCGGCGCCCCGAACACGGGGGCGCCGGTGGCCAGCTGCCAGCGTTCCTGCCCCGTGGCGCGGTCGAGGGCGAACACCCGTCCCGCGCCGCCGCCGACCACGACCAGGTCGGAGACGAGGAGCGGCGGCGCCTCGATGGCCGCGCCGGTCTCGAACGTCCACCGCGGCTGTCCGCTGGCCCGGTCGAGGCTCGTCACGCGTCCGGCGTAGTCGCCGATCACGATCGTCGAATCGTCGATCGCGGGCGCGGCGTAGACGGGCTCCGTTCCCGGGAAGGTCCACACGAGGCGCGCGCCGGACCCGCGGACCGCGCCGGGCTCCAGGTCCGAGGCGTCCGGCAGCGCCGGCACGTCGTCCGCCGAGGCGCCGCGACACCCGGCGCCGGCTGCGGCCAGCGCGAGCGCGAATGCGAGCCGGGCCGCCCTCACGCCCGTCCCCGGTCTTCCGTGCCGAGCAGCGCGCCCATCTCCCGCAGGCCGTCGACGTGGTCGCAGACGGCCTTCAGCGCGGCCGCGATCGGCAGCGCGAGGATCGTCCCGATCGCGCCCCAGAGCCAGCCGAAGAGCAGCACCGCCACCAGGCTCGCGAGCGCGTTCAGGTTCACGGTGCGGCCGACGACCTTCGGCGTGAGCACGTAGGTCTCGATGAACTGGATCGCCACGAACGCCGCGACGACCCAGAGGGCGGGCGCCAGCGAGTCGAACTGGATGAGCGCGATCAGCACCGGCGGCACCATGCCCAGGATGAACCCGAAGACGGGGACCAGGGCGATGACCGACGAGAGCGGTCCCCAGATCCACGCGTAGTCCACGCCGATCGCCAGCAGCGCCGCGGTCGTGAGGACGGCCAGGATCACGTGCAGCGCGAGCTTCCCCACCGCGAACCAGCGGATCTGCTGGCTGACGTCGTCGAGCATCGTCTCGCACGCGTCCTGCTCCCAGCCGTGCCGGCAGAGCAGCGCGGCGATGCGGTCCCGGAAGAAGTTCCGTCCGCTCAGCATGAAGAACGTGAGGAACGGGATCACCGTGAGGACGACCAGGACGTTCACGGCCCCGAGCAGGCGGCCGGTCCAGGCGAGCAGGGGACTGGCGTCGTCGCGCACCGCCACGACGGCGGGTGCGTCGCCCGGAGGGGGCGGAGCGGGCGGCACGAGCGTGCGGGTGCGCTGGCGCAGCCGGTCCACGAAGCCGCGGACCGTGGCCGCCAGCTCCTCGAGCTCGTGGCGGTACTTCGGGAAGTCCTGCTGAAACCGCTCGAGCTGCGTCCACAGAAAGTAGGCCAGGAGCCCGAGCAGGGCGAGGCTCGCCACGATCGCGAGCAGGATGGCGAACGTGCGGGGAACGCGCCGGCGCTCGAGCCGCACCACCGCGGGATCGAGCACGTACGCGTAGAGCACCGCCACCACGAACGTGACGACGACGGTGCTGGCGACGCGGCAGAAGAGGAGGGTCAGCGCGGCCAGGACGGCGACGCGGAAGGCCGAGGCCAGGCGGTCCCCGTGCGCCTCGGGCCGGAGGGCGGGCATCGGCGCGGCGCGCCGGACGGTCAGGTGCGCCGGCCGCTGATCAGGCTCAGCAGGGCCACGAACAGGGCGGCGCCCACGATCGACCACAGGACGGGGAAGTCCTGGCCCTGGACGCTCACCGTGAAGAAGGGCGGCAGGTCGAGCACGTCGGCCAGCCACAGGCCGAGGAAGGCGCCGACGAACCCCAGCACGATCGAGACGAGGCAGCCGCCGGCGCTCACGCCGGCGATCGCCTGTCCCAGCGCGCCGCAGATCGCGGCGATGACGAGCAGCACGAGGAAACCGCCGAGGGTCATGGCCCGGGCGCCCGCTACACGCGGGCGTATCCCTCCTTCTCGTAGCGGTTCAGCTTGTTGTGGAGCGTCTTGAGGCTGACACCGAGGATCCGCGCGGCCTGCGTCTTGTTGTTGTCCGTGTGCTCGAGCGTCCGGTAGATGATGCGACGCTCGTAGTTGTCCATCGTGTCGCCGATCGGGAGCGTGATCGTGCTGCCCGACGACGTGGGGCCGCCGACGCGGGCCGGGAGGTCCCCGACCCCGATGCGGTCCGACGACGTGAGCACGACGGCGCGCTCGACGACGTTCTTGAGCTCGCGCACGTTGCCGGGCCAGCCGTACTCCTGGAGCGCCTTCGTCACCTTGGCGTCGAAGCCGCGCACCTTCTTCTCGTACTTCTCCGCGAACTGCCGCAGGAAGGCTTCGGCGAGGAGCAGGATGTCGCCGAAGCGGTTGCGCAGCGGCGGCAGGTGGATCTCGACGACGCTGAGCCGGTAGAAGAGGTCCTCCCGGAACTTCTTCTCCTCCATCGCCTGACGCACGTCCATGTTGGTCGCGGCCAGGAAGCGCACGTCGAGGCTGATGCTCTCGCGGCCGCCCAGCCGCCGGAACTGCTTGTCCTCGAGCACGCGCAGGATCTTGACCTGCAGGTCCGGCTCCAGCTCGGCGATCTCGTCCAGGAACACCGTTCCGCCCTGCGCCAGCTCGAGCGAGCCGGCCTTCTCGGTGATCGAGCCCGTGAACGCCCCCTTCACGTGTCCGAAGAGCTCGTTCTCGATGATGTCGCGCGGCAGCGCGCCGCAGTTGATCGGCACGAAGTCGCGGTCGCGACGGCTCGAGCGGTTGTGGATCGCGCGCGCGACCAGCTCCTTCCCCGTGCCGCTCTCCCCCTGGATGAACACGGTCGCGTCGGTGTCGGCGACGGCCTCGATCAGGCGGTAGATCTCGCGCATCTCGGCGCTCTCGCCGATCAGGTCCTCGAACCGGCTCATCTTCTCGAGCCGGCGCCGGAGGTCGTCGTTGGCGCGCTGCAGCTCGTGCCGCTCGACCGCCTTGGGCAGGATCGTGAGCAGCCGCTCGACGTCGACGGGCTTCGTCAGGTAGTCGTAGGCGCCGTCACGCATCGCCTGCGTGGCGGTCGCCACGCTGCCGCGCCCGGTGATGATGATGGTCTCGACCGGCAGGCGCGCCTCGCGCAGGGCGGACAGGAGCTCCAGGCCGTCGCGGCCGGGCAGCATCAGGTCCACGAGCAGGATCGAGTACGGCTTGCGGCGGAGGAGCTTCCAGGCGTCCTCTCCGGTGGACGCCCTGTCGACGTCGTAGCCCTCGGAGGCGAGCACCGCGGCCAGGTTCTCGAGCACCGCCGGCTCGTCGTCGCAGACGAGGACCGGGGCGGGCCGCCGCGGCCGGCCGTCCACGTGGAGCGCGGAGGCGCCGTCGGTCGCCGTCGCGGCGTCGAGGTCGGGAGAGGTCGTCATCGGGGCTCGACCGGATCCACCGGGAAACGAAGGGCCAGACCCGGCGTTCGGTCCGTGCGCTCGAGGCGGGCGCCGCAGCGCTCCGCGAGGGCCCGGGCCAGGGCCAGGCTGGCCGTGTCGGGCGGCGTGCCGCCGCCGGCGAACAAAAGTAGAGGCCCGCCGCGTCCGGCGTCCAACGACAGTTTGAGGTCGCCTCCCGGCGCGGCCCCCGTCAGGAGAGCCAGACCCGCGGCGAGCGCGGCGCGCAGGACCGGCAGCTGCGGGGCCGCCACCTCCACGGACGCCGCGGGCTCGCGCCGATGGACGGCCATCCCGGCGTCCCGGGCCGGCGCGCGCAGGAGCTCCGCCGCCGTCTCCAGCACCCGGGCCAGGTCCGCGCGCTCGCCGGCCGGCGATCCGCCGCCGCGCGCGTCCTGGACGAAGCCCTCGATCAGGTCCTCCATCCGGCGCGCCTCGGCGACGAGCGTGCCGAGGGCCCGGTCGAGCGCGGCGGCGTCGCCGCGGCCGGCGGCGCGCCGCAGGACCTCGACGACGAGCACGACCGAGTTCAGCGGGTTCCGCAGGCGGTGCGCGAGGAGCTCGGCGGCGAGGCGGAGATGCGCCACCTCGCCGGCCAGGTCCACGGGGTCGCCGCTCATCGGATCCCGCCGCCGCCGGGGGGAAGCGTCAGGCTGACCACGCGCTCGGCGCCGGAGGGGACCCGCACGCCGCGCTCCACGATCTCGGGCTCGGTGGCCACGACCAGGTCGTACGTGCCGGCGAGGACGGCCTGCGCCGCGCCCGGCAGGAACGTGCCGAGGATCGCCGGCGGCAGAGCCTCGCCGTCGGGCGGGGCCTCCGACGCGGGCCGCACGAGCGAAACGGGGGCCGCGAAGGGCCGGCCGCGGGCGTCACGCACCTCCACGCGGAGGAGACCGAGCGCGGGCACCGCGAGCTCCGTCGTCTCGGCCGCGGCGACCGCGAGCTCCTCCTGCACGTACGGGGGGAGCGTCCCGACCCGGACGCGGTACGCGCCCGCGGGAACCGGCACGGCGGCGTCCCACGGATAGACGGTGGTCGGCCCCACGTGCGGCGCGGCGGCGTCGTGGAGCTCGACGGGCACGGCGGGGACGGCGGCGAGGCCGGGGGCGCGGGACTGCAGGAACCCCGTGCCTCCGGCGGACAGCGTCCGCAGCGCGCCGCGCGCGACCTCGACCTCGCGGCGCAGGACCACGCCCGCGTCGCCGGTCTCCGCCGTGACCAGGTATCGCCCGGCGCGAACGGCGGCGGTCGCGCCCGCGGGAAGCACGTGCTCGTCCGCCGCGTCGCCCCCCAGCGGGAGCAGGTTCACCGTCGCGGCGACGTCGCGGTTCTCCCCGTTCAGGACCCGCACGCGGAGCGCGCCGACGTCCCGGAGCCGCAGCACGTGCTCGCCGCCCGGCACGACGAGGACGCGCTCGAAGGTGGTCGCGGGCACCGTCTCGACCACGACGCGGTACATCCCGCCCGGCAGCTCCTCGTCGCGGCCCGAGCGGACGATCCGGACGGGTTCGACGGCTCCCGCCCGCAGGACTCGGCCGCTCACCGACACCCCGGGCGCGACCGGGCCGGGGAGCTCGAGACGCAGCGTTCCGCGGTTGCGGATCACCGCGGCCAGGCGCCGCACGGAAGCCTCCCACCCGGTCTCCGGCCCGAACTCGAGCAGGTATCCCGAGGACGCCGCCGTGAGACAGCGGAGCTCCCCGGCGTCGGCGGGCGTCAGGCCGAGGCCGACCACGTAGAGACGCGGACGGCTGGGGGCGGCGAGCGCCCGCGCCGCCCATTCGCACGGATCGCGCCCGCAGCCGTCCGAGCCGTCGGTGAAGACGATCCACGCCTCCCGCCCGGCGCCCGTGGAGCGCATCCGCTCGAGCGCCTCCACCAGCGGCGAGACGCCCCGCGGCGCCAGGCCGCCGACCGCCTGCGCCGCCCCGCCGGTGGGCCAGCCGCGGCGCTCCACGTCGCTGCAGTCGGCGTCCAGGCGATGGCGCGAGGCCCCGAACGTCCAGAGGTCGGGCGCCGGCCGCGTCGCGTCGCGATCGAGCTCCGATTCGAGTGCCAGGAGCATCTCGGAGGCCGCCCGCATGCGGGTGCCGGCGCCGAAGCGCGCGCGCATGGAGCTCGAGGCGTCCATCAGGTACCGCACGCGCTCGAAGGCGGAGAGCGGCGGTTCGGCCTGCCTCCCGCCGGTCTGGGACGGCGCCGAGGGCTCCGGCCGGACGGCGCCGGCGGCCCCGGCCGGCGCGGCGGCCGGACGCGCCTCGTCCACCTGCGCCCCCGCCGTGGTCCCGGGGGCGCCGGACCACCGCGGCAGCGCGGGGGAGGCGGACACCGCCGCGACGGCGGCGAGCGCCCGAAGGAGGTCCCGGATCCGCACGGACTCAGCCCGTCTTGAGCGCGTGACCGCTCCCGCAGGCGGCGCACGCGGGGACGACCTCGCCCTCGTCGAGGGCGACCGTCGCGCCGCAGGCCTCGCAGGTGAAGACGCCGCGCCGCGGGGTGTGCTCACCCGCGGCGAAGCGGCGCCCGATCAGCCGGACCTTGCGGTCGTGGACGCGGCGCGCGAAGGCGCCGGTGGCGATGGCGGCCGCGGCGAGCAGCGCCCGCACGACCCAGCGTCCGCGCGACACGCCTCGATCACCGCCGGCGGGCGATCAGCCGGTAGAGGAGGAGCAGCACGATCGAGCCCACGACCGCGACCGCGAGCCCCTCCCAGCTCACGCGGTCCTCGGTGGGGTTTCCGAGCGTCGCGAAGAGGAAGCCGCCGAGCAGTGAGCCGGCGAG
The DNA here is from genome assembly GCA_036556125.1 of Gemmatimonadota bacterium. Lineage (GTDB taxonomy): Bacteria > Gemmatimonadota > Gemmatimonadetes > JACCXV01 > JACCXV01 > DATBJZ01. The sequence goes on from DATBJZ010000051.1 coordinate 16,760, forward strand.
GCCGATGAGGAGGGTCACGACGCAGCCGCCGGGGTCCTTTCCGGGGAGCAGGAACTTCGCGATGGCGCCAGCCAGCAGCCCGACGATCACCAGCCCGATCCAGTACATGGCGGCTCCCGCGTGCGTGGGCTGCCGCGCGGCGCGTCGGGGACGGCGCGTTGTCGCGAAGCCCGTGGACGGCTAATTTACTCGGCCAGGGCGGAGACCGTCAAAGCCCCGTTCGCGAACGACTTACGCTGATTCGGCGGCCGCGAGGCGTCTTGCTCCGACCCCAGGAAGCGCTCGCCTACCACGCCGGCGGCCGGCCCGGCAAGATCGAGGTCTCCCCCAGCAAGCCCGTCGCCACCCAGCGCGACCTGGCGCTCGCCTACAGCCCCGGGGTCGCGGAGCCCTGCCGCGAGATCGCCCGCGACTCGGAGCTGGTCTACCGCTACACCGCCCGCGGCAACCTCGTGGCCGTCGTCACGAACGGAACGGCGGTCCTGGGCCTCGGGGCGATCGGCCCCGCCGCCGCCAAGCCGGTCATGGAGGGCAAGGGCGTCCTCTTCAAGACGTTCGCCGACATCGACGTCTTCGACCTCGAGATCGCGGCGTCGGGCGTGGAGGAGTTCGTCGCGGCCGTGCGCGCGCTCGAGCCCACGTTCGGCGGCATCAACCTCGAGGACATCCGCTCGCCGGAATGCTTCGAGATCGAGCGCAGGCTCCAGGCGGCGATGGCGATCCCCGTCTTCCACGACGACCAGCACGGCACGGCGATCATCTCCGGCGCCGCGCTCCTCAACGCGCTGGAGCTCGCGGGCAAGGACCCCGCCGACGTGCGGGTGGTGTTCGCGGGGGCGGGCGCGGCCGCCGTGGCGTGCGCGCGTCTCTGGCTGACGCTCGGCGTGCAGCCGGGGAACGTGCTGATGGCGGACGAGCACGGCGTGCTGCGCGAAGGCCGGGACGCGCCGCCGAACCCCTGGAATGCGCCGTTCGTGCGGCGCACGGAGGCGCGCACGCTGGCCGAGGCGATGCGCGGCGCCGACGTCTTCGTGGGCCTCTCCGTGGGCGGGATCGTCACGCCGGAGATGGTCGCATCGATGGCGCGGGACCCGATCGTCTTCGCGATGGCCAACCCCGACCCCGAGATCGGCTGGCCCGAGGCGCGGGCCGCGCGCCCCGACGTGATCATGGCCACCGGCCGGTCGGACTTCCCGAACCAGGTGAACAACGTCCTGGGCTTCCCGTTCATCTTCCGCGGCGCCCTGGACGTGCGCGCACGCGCCATCGACGAGCCGATGAAGGTGGCGGCGGTGCACGCGCTGGCCGACCTCGCGCGCGAGGGCGTGCCCGAGGCGGTCGGCCGCGCGTACGGCGGGCAGTCGTTCCGCTTCGGCCGCGAGTACATCCTGCCCAAGCCGTTCGACCACCGCGTGCTGCTGCGCGTCGCGCCCGCCGTCGCCCGCGCCGCGATGGAGAGCGGGTCGGCCCGGCTGACCGTGGACCTGGACGAGTACCGCGAGCGGCTGGAGGCGCGCCTGGGCAAGGCGCGCGAGGTGATGCGCGCCGTGATCGGCCGCGCGGCACGCTCCCCCCGCAGCATCGTGTTCCCGGAGGGCGAGAACGAGAGGATCCTCAAGGCCTGCGACATCCTGCGGGGCGAGGGGATCGCCCGTCCGGTCCTGCTCGGCAACCCGGCGCGCATCGCCGCCCGGATCGCGGAGCTGGACCTGGACCTCGAGGGCGTGCCGGTGGTGTGGCCGCGCGAGTCGCCGGACCGCGAGCGCTACGCCCGCGCGCTGTTCGAGCGGCGGCAGCGCCGCGGGATGACGCTGACCGAGGCCCGCGAGCTGATGCGCAACGCGAACTACTTCGGGACCATGATGGTCGAGCTCGGCGACGCCGACGGCCTGCTGAGCGGCGTCGACGGCCACTACGCCGACACGATCCGCCCCGCCATCCAGATCGTGGGCCTGCGGGACGACACCCGCCGGGTGTCCGGCCTCTACCTGATCATCCTGAAGCGCGGCCTGTTCTTCTTCGCCGACACCAGCGTGAACATCGAGCCCTCCGCCGAGGACCTGGCGGAGATCGCGGTCCTGACGGCGCGCACGGCGCGGCGGTTCGACGTGGAGCCGCGCGTGGCGATGATCTCGTTCAGCAACTTCGGCTCCTCGAGCCACCCCCTCGCCCGGAAGGTCCGTCGGGCGACGGAGATCCTGCGCGAGCGGGCGCCGGACCTGATCGCCGACGGCGAGATGCAGGTGGCGACGGCGCTGGTGCCGGAGATCGTCGAGCGCACCTACCCGTTCAGCCGGCTCGAGCCGCCCGCGAACGTGCTGATCTTCCCGTCGCTCGAGGCGGGCAACGCGGCCTACCAGCTGCTCGCGCGGCTCGGCGGGGCGGACACGGTGGGACCGATCCTGCAGGGGATGCGCAAGCCGGTCCACGTGCTCCAGCGCAACTCCGACGTGAACGACGTCGTGAACATGGCGGCCGTCGCGGTGGTTGAGGCGCAGGGGGTGGGCGCGGCCGGCTGAACCGGTCCTGCGAGCGGGCGGCGGGCGCGGGCCGGTGGCCGCCGCCGGGCGGAAGGCGTAGAATCAGGACATGACGCTCATCCTGATCCCCGTCCTGGTCCTCCTCAACGTGCTGACCGGCGGCGGAGCGGAGCGCGCGCGGCAGGGCCGGGCGGCGCTGCTCGGCGGGCGGGCGCCGACCGCCGGCGTCGCGCGCGACGCGGACGAGCCGATGCGGGTGGCGGTGGTCGAGCTGGCGGTGGCGGACGTGAGCCACGGCGGCGACTCGCGCGCTCTGCGGGACTGGATGGTCGCCGAGGGGATCGAGCCGACGGCGCTCCTGCGCGACGCGCTGGGGCGGCCGGAGACCTACGGCAGGACGGAGGAGGCCCGCGTGACCGCCGTCGAGGGCGCGCGGGTCGGCGAGGCGCTGTCGGCCGAGGGACTCGACGCGCGGAGGTGCACGGAGCCGTCGTGTGCCGCCCGCATCGGAACGCGGCTCGGCGCGGATCGGGTGGTGACGGGCGAGGTCACGAAGCTCAGCGTCCTGATCTGGTTCGTCACCGCGCGGGTCGTGGACGTTCCCACCGGCCGGGTCCTCCGCCAGGAGGAGCTCGAGGTGAAGGGCGTGATCACCGACCTCCTGCCGAAGGTCATGGTCTCGCTGGCGAGGCGCCTCACGGCCTGAGCCTTCGCTCCCCGCCGGGGTCGACCGCGCCCGCGTCCCCGCCGCGGTGCGGGTGCGGCCGGGGGGCCCGCCTGCCCGTCGTTCGAACCTCTAGGACGCCGCGCTCGCCACCAGAGCGTCCACCATCCGCTCCAGCCGCTCCGCGGGCACGCTCCCGAACGTCACCCGCAGGGCGTTGATCCCGTCCTCCGGGATCTCCATCGGGACGACGCCCACCCGGTGCTCGCGCAGCGCGCGCAGCGCCACCTCCGACGCGGAGCCGCGCCGCAGGTTCAGGAACGCGAACAGGCCGCCGTTGAAGGGATCCGCGCGGAACGCCTCGCGCGCGGCGGGGCGGTCGAGCAGGTCGCGCAGCGCCTCGCAGCGGGCGCGCACGAGCCGCACCATCCGTTCGCGCTCCGCGAGCGCGTCCTCGAGCCGCTCCTCGAGCACGTGCGTCACCAGCGCCTGGACCGGCGTGCTCGCCGACGAGACGATCGCGCGCAGGACCGCCGAGCACTTGTTCTCCCACTCGGCCTCGAGCGCGCCGCGCCACTCGCTCCCCGCGCACTCCTCGGTCAGCCCCAGCGTGAGGGTCCCGAGGCGGCCGCCCCAGAACAGGAGCTCCTTGGTGATGCCGTCGCACTTCAGCGCGTGCACGAGCGGGTGGAGGCCCAGGAACGAGTAGAAGAGGGAGACGGGGTACGAGTCGTCGTAGACGAAGCCCTCGTAGGCGTCGTCGAAGAGCACGACCACCGGCCGGCCCGTCCGCTCGGCGACGCCGCGGATGCGCTCGCGCAGCTCCGACGCCTCGCGGGCCGACGGCACGTAGCCGGTCGGGTTGTTCGGGAAGTTCAGGACGACCGTGGCCTTGGCCTGCCGCGCCGCCGTCTCGGTCAGCCGCCCCTCGAGGTCGTCCAGGTCGAGCCGTCCGGACGTCGTGAACAGGCGGTGGGCGACGAGGCGCGCGCCGAGCACGACGTCGAACGTGGTGTCGTAGCCGTCCCAGCGCTTGTCCGCGACCACCAGCGTCTCGCCCGGATCGAGCAGCAGGTGCCCGGCCGTGAAGAGCGCGCCCGACACGCCCGGCGTGGCGATCGGCGTCGTGGTGAGCCGGCGGATCCGATCCGGATCGTCCACCCGTGCGGCCTTCCGGAGCATCCAGCCGCGCCAGGCCTGGCGGAACGGCCGCAGGCCCGGAACGGGCGCGTACGGAAAGACCTCGGGGGGCTCGAGTCGCGGCAGGTGCTCGCGAACCGCGGTCAGCCACCAGATGACCGACGCCGGGCCGGCCTCCGGGCCCACCGGCGCGGCCGCCCCTGCGCCGGCTCCCGCCGTGCCGCCCGCGGTGAGTCCGGCCTCGACGGTGGGGGCGCCGTGCGCACGCGCGAGCTCGAGCCGGCTGCCCGCGAGAACGCCGATCGTGGCGTCCACGTCGGCTCCGCGCGCCCGCTCGACCCACGCGCGGATCCCGTCGCCGAGGACGGCCGAGCGCCCGCGGGAGGACAACAGGTCCCAGACGCCGCTCGCCCGCAGCGCCGGCCAGGGCTGCGCCGCGGCGGGGGGCGCCTCAGCGGACGCGGTGGACGAAGAGCTCGACATCGCGGCGGCCTCCGGCGTGGAAGTGGAGCACGGCGGGCTGCTCCCCGGTCGTGAAGCGGAAGAAGTCGGCGTCCTGCACGTCGAGCGTGCGCACCAGCCGCACGTCGCGCGGCGGCGCGGGCAGGCTCTCGAAGGCGACGCCGGGCAGGCGCCCGCCCGGGAGGCAGGCGCACGCGGCGGCGCGCTCCTCCTCCCCCGCCAGGTCCACGGAAAGGTAGCGCCAGGCGTCGGGCGCGTCCGCGTCGGCGTCGACGTCGGCGGAGCCCGCGAGCGCGAGCGTCACGAACCAGTCGCGCATCAGGTCCCGGAACGGGATCCCGGTCTCGCGCTCGACGTTCGGCCGGCCGAGCAGGCTGCTCTCCCCCAGCCGGCGGTAGATCCCGTCGCCGAACCGGTCCCCGAGGTAGAGCGAGAACAGGAACCAGCCCCCGAAGGGGGCGGTTCCGCGCTCGGGCGAGAGGAGGGGCAGCGAGCCGTTCACCCCCGCGAGAAAGCCGGCGGTGCGCGAAAGGGCGAAGCTCGGGTATCCCGCGCGCCACTCCGCCACGTGCGAGAACCCCTCGTTGAGCCAGGGCACGTCGGCCGGCGCGCCGCTCCCGCTCCGGAAGTGCTGGGAGGCGTGGACCACGTGCTGGAACTCGTGGGCGAGCAGGCGCAGGTGCTCCGGCGCGCCCAGCGACGGGCTCCAGCCGGTGTGGACGACCTCGCGGTTGAACCGGTGCAGGGAGCCGCAGTACACGCCGCCGTCGCCGGCCATCGAGCGGCTGAGGACGGCGAGCACCCGCCGGTTCCCGTCCAGGTCCACGGGCGGGCCGAAGAGCCGCACGACCTCCGGAGCCACGCCGTCGTCGAACGCGGCGGCGATCTCCGCGAGCAGGGTCGAGTCCGGCGGCTCGAGCGCGTCCACGTAGAGCGCGATGCTGCGCCCGATCCAGGCGAGCGGCGCGGGCCGGTGCTCGGCCAGCCGGCAGTTCGCGACGTCGAGCTCCGCCGGCAGGGGATCGGGGCCGCCCCCTCCGGGCGGAAAGCCGCCGCCTCGCGCGATGCCGGGCCAGCCGCCGTCCGGAGCACCGTCGACCGCTCGTGAGATGCCGCGAGCGACGCCGCCGGCCGGCACCCGGAGGGGGGATCCGGCGGGCGGCACGTCGAGGGGTGAGCCCCCGGCCGGCGCGCGGAGGGGCGACGCCGCCGGCGCGAGCGCGGGCGCCGGTCGGCCGGTCACGTCCGCGGCCTGCGGCACGCCGGAGCCGTAGAGCAGGCCGTACTCCACCCGGCCCGCGTCGTGTCCCGGCGCGTACGGCACGAGAGACCACGTCGTGCCCGCGGCCACCTTCAGAAGCACGCCGTCGGCGGCGCCGGGCACCGCCAGCACGCTCCCCGCGTCGCCGTCCAGGTTCAGCACCGGCCGGGCGAGCCGGATCAGGTCGGCGGCGGCGCGCGGATCGTCGGGGAGCCAGGCGCGGACGACGGTCGAATCCGACGGACCGGGCGTCGAGAGGAGCGCAGCCGCCAGACCCGACGCGTCCGTCCGCGCCGTGTCCTCGAGGAGGCGGCGTCCGCCCGTCAGCACGCGGAACCGCACCTCGAGCCCCGCGACCGGGTCCGCTGCGCGCGCCGACACCACGACGACGAGCCGCTCGGGGCGCGGCGACCCCGCCTCCACGAAGGCGTGCGCGGGCGTGCCTCGGACGTCGAAGCGGTCGCCGCTGCCGGGAGGCCCCACGATCGCCGCGTC
>DATBJZ010000052.1:0-41095 GCA_036556125.1 Gemmatimonadota bacterium
GCGACCTGGAGGGCGCGGCGCGCCGCGCTCAGGCGACCCGCGTCCACGGACGACGACGAGCCGCGGGCCGGCGCCGGCAGCGTGCACCCCTCGCTCGTGCTCGTGTCCGCGCTCGCGTGCGCGGCCCTCGCCGGGACCGCCGCGCCGGCCGCCGCCGCGCCGGCCCAGGAAGCGCCGGACGGCACGGTCCCCTACCGGTTCGGGGAGGTGGTGGTCACGGTGGACCGCCCGACGCCGGAGACCGTGGGCACCGAACGGATCGTCACGGCCGAGGAGCTCCACGGCCGCGGCGTGCGAAGCCTCGACGAGGCGCTGCGCACGCTCCCCGGCGTCTCGATCCGGACGGGAGGCGACGGCGTGCCGCGCGTGGACGTCCGCGGGTTCCGCACGCGGCACGTGCTGCTGCTCCTGAACGGGGTCCCGATCAACGCGGCGGCCGACGGCCAGTTCGATCCCGCGCTCGTGCCGGTCGAGCACGTCGCCCGGATCGAGCTCGCCACGGGCGGCAGCTCGGTCCTGGTCGGCCCGGGCGCCCTCGGCGGCGTGATCAACGTCGTCACCAAGGAGGCGGCGCCGGGTGCGAGGGGCGTCGCCGCCGTGGAATGGGGAGAGGGAGACCGCCGGCTGGGACGGGCGACGTTCGCCCGCGCGTCCGGCCCGGCCTCGCTGTTCGTCAGCGGCAGCGCCTTCGACCGGGAGGCGTTCCCGACGCCCGACGACCTCGTCGGCTCGAGTCTCGAGGACGGCGACGATCGCGAGAACAGCGGGCGCGAGCGGTTCCACGGCTTCGGGAGCCTCACCCTGCGGCCGGAGGGCGCGTGGTCGGCCGGGCTCGTCGCCAGCCACACGCGCGGGAAGTTCGGGATTCCCGGGACGATCCTCGACGACCCCGACGACGTCTTCGCCTCACGCGCCCGCTTCGAGCGCGCCGAGCACGTCTCGGCGACCAGCGTCCAGGGAGCGGCGGACTACGCCGCGGGCGCGCCGGGCGTCCTGCGTCTCCGGGGGGATCTCAACCGCCTCGTGGAGGAGCGCGCCGAGTACGACGACGCGACGTTCACGACGATGGAGCTGCGGAACACGTTCCGCGAGGAGAACCGCACCTGGATCGGCGGGCTGAGCGCGGAGGCGGCGGTGAACGCCGGACGCGCCGGAACCATCACCGCTCGCTTATCCGGGCGCCGCGACGACTGGGAGGTGGAGGGCGCGATTCGCGACCTGCCGCGCGGGGAGCCCGCGCCGGCGGGCGGGACGGGTGGTGGAGGGGGCAACGGAAGCGACGGGGGCGGCGGGAACGGCGGTGGCGATGGCGCTGGCGGAGGAGGCGGCGGTGGAGGGGGCGGCGGCGGGGGCGGAGGCGGTGGAGGAGGCGGCGAGGGCGAGTTCGACGTGCGGCCCTATTCGGGCGATCACGACTCGTGGATCACCTCCCTCGCGGTGCAGGACGAGATCCCGGTCGTCGCGAACCTGGCCCTGGTCCTCGGCTACGGCCGCCACCGGCTCGACGTCCGGGACGGCGGCGACGGGGGCGACGAGTTCCTGGTCGGCACGGCCTGGCACGTCGCGGGCGGGACGCGCCTCCGGGCCTCCGTGTCGCGCAAGGTTCGCTTCCCGACTCTCGTCCAGCTCTACGACGAGCGGGACGGCAATCCCGACCTCGAGCCGGAGACGGCCCTCACCTGGGAGGCGGGCCTCGAGCGCCGGTGGGACACGGGTGCGGCGCTCGGCGTCGCCGGTTTCGTCACGCGGGCACGGGACTTCATCGAGCGCCTGGACGACACGCGGCGCTTCGAGAACCACGAGCGCTACGACTTCGCGGGGTTGGAGCTGACCGGCGAGGCGCGGCCCGGTGGTCGCCTCACGCTTCGCGCCGCCTACGCCTACCTCGATTCCGAGGACCGCTCCCCGGGCACCCCCCGCGACGAGCTGCAGTACCGCCCCCGGCACTCGCTGAGCCTGCAGGCCGGCTACGCGTTCCCCTTCGGGCTGTCCGCCCACGGAACCGCCGTCGCGGTCCTGGACCAGGTGTTCTATTCGAACGAGGAGCCGCTCCAGCAGGGCGAGCTCGACGACTACGGCATCCTGGACGTGCGCCTGGAGCAGCGGGTCGCCGGGCTTCCCGCGTCGGCGTACCTCGGCGTGGACAACCTCCTCGACGAGGCGTACGAGCAGAGCTACGGCCTCCCGCAGGCCGGACGCGTGCTCTACGGAGGTCTGGAGCTGCGCTACTGAGCGCGATTGCCGCGCTCCGCCGCGCCGTCTAGACTCCACGGCCGCGCCGCGACGGCCCCCGCTCCCGGCGCCGGACGTCCTCGCCGCCTCCCACCTCGTCCCCCGCGGGATCCCGTGACACGGACGACGATCCGGCTCGTGCTGGGCCTGCTCCTCGCCGGCTCGTCCGCGGCGTCCGCCGGCGCGGGCGGGGCCGGCATCCCGCCGGCCGGATGCGCCGGGGCCGCCTCCGCCCGGGCGCCGGCCCCCCGGACCGCCGCGACCGGGGGCGGGGGGGAAGGACGCACGGACGCAGCGCCGCGGGAGGGCGGCGACGCCGCGTCCGCGGACGCGCAGGCCGCGTTCACGGGCGGGTCGGGACCCGCGATCGCCCCGCACGCGATGGTGGTGTCGGAGCAGGAGCACGCGACCCGGGCGGGGATCGAGATCCTGCGCGCGGGCGGGAACGCCGTGGACGCGGCGGTGGCGGTGGGCTTCGCGCTCGCGGTGGTCTATCCCGAGGCGGGAAACCTGGGCGGCGGCGGGTTCATGGTGATCCGCTTCCCCGACGGACGGGTGACGACGCTCGACTACCGCGAGACCGCGCCCCTCGCCGCGACCGAGACGATGTACCTGGACGAACGCGGGGACCCGATCCCGAACCTCTCCTGGGAAGGTCACCTCGCGGCCGGCGTGCCGGGCTCCGTGCGCGGGATGCTCGACGCGCTCGAGCGGTACGGGCGGCTGGACCGCCGCACGGTCCTGGCACCCGCGATCCGGCTCGCGCGCGACGGGTTCCCGATGCCCGCCGGCCTGATCGAGGGACTCGAGGACGACCGCGACTTCCTCTGCCAGTTCGAGTCCACGCGGAAGGTCTTCTTCCCCGGGCGTCCGGTTCGGCGGATCACGACCGGGGACGGACGAACCCGGACCACCTGCGCGGCCGCGGACTCGGTGGCCCTCCGCGACCTCGCCGCGCCCGAGACCGGCGACGACCACGCGGGGGTGCCCGCGGGGGCGGGGCGCCGCGAGCCGTTCGCGATGCCCGGCGGTCTCACGCGCACCCTCGGCGTCTGGTCGATCGGCGACACGCTCCGGCAGCCGGACCTCGCCCGCACGCTCGAAGCCGTCGCCGAGGGCGGTGCGCGGGCCTTCTACGAGGGGCCGATCGCGGAGCTCGTCGAGGCCGAGATGCAGCGCGGCGGCGGGCTGATCACGCGCCGCGACCTCGCCGCCTACCGCTCGATCGAGCGCGAGCCGATCCACGCGGTCTACCGCGGGCACGACGTCTGGTCGATGCCGCCCGCGAGCTCGGGCGGCGTCGTCCTGGCCGAGATCCTGAACGTCCTCGAGGCGTTCGACGTGGGTGCGCTCGGGTTCCACTCCGCGCGCGGGGTGCACGTCCTGGTCGAGGCCTTCCGGCGCGCGTACGCCGACCGGAACGAGTTCCTCGGCGACCCCGGCTTCGTCGAGATGCCGATCGAGACGCTCACGTCCAAGTCCTACGCAGCCGGACTCGCGGCCTCGATCGACACCACCCGCGCCACGCCCTCCGCCGACGTGCGCGCGGGCGCGCTGTTCGGCGCCGTCGCCGAGTCGCCCCAGACCACGCACTACTCGGTCGTGGACTCCGCGGGGACGGCGGTCGCGGTGACCACGACGATCAACGGGGGCTTCGGCGCCGGCGTGGTCGTCGAGGGCGCCGGGTTCTTCCTGAACAACGAGATGGACGACTTCACCGTGAAGCCGGGGGTGCCGAACGCCTACGGGCTCGTCCAGGGGCGCGCCAACGCGATCGAGCCGGGCAAGCGGATGCTCTCCGCGATGACGCCGACGATCGTCGAGCGCGACGGCCAGCTCTTCCTCGTGGTCGGCACGCCCGGCGGGTCGACGATCATCACGACGGTCGCGCAGGTGATCTCCAACGTGATCGACCACGGGATGGATCTCGCCCGCGCGGTCCAGGCCGGCCGCGTGCACCACCAGCACCTGCCCGACGTCCTGCGCGCGGAGCCCTTCACGCTGAGCGAGGACACGATCCGGCGGCTCGAGGAGATGGGCCACGACGTCCAGGTCCGCGGCTCCAGCTCGGGGCGGGTGAACGCGATCCTGGTGGATCCGGCGACCGGGCTCCGGATCGGCGTGGCCGACCCGCGCTCCTACGCCGGGCTGGCGGCGGGCTACTAGTGGTTCGCCCGCACGGCTCGTAGAGCGGCGGGCCGAGGCCTTTCAGCCCACCCCTTCGGCGGCACTCCCGCGGCATGCGACCCCTTCGGTATTCCATCAACGTCACGTTGGACGGGTGCTGCGACCATCGCGCAGTCCCCGCGGACGAAGACCTGCATCGTCACGCGGCCGAGAGCATCGAGCGGGCCGACGCCCTCCTCTTCGGCCGGGTGACGTACGAGATGATGGAGGCGGCCTGGCGGCCGGTGGCGCGGACGGGAGTCAGGCCCGACTGGATGCCCGACTGGATGGAACCCTTCGCCCGGACGATCGACGCGGCGAAGAAGTACGTCGTGTCGAGAACCCTGGACCGGGTGGACTGGAACGCGGAGCTCGTGCGCGGCGACCTGGAGCAGGCCGTTCAGCAGCTCAAGCAGGAGCCGGGCAGGGGCCTGTTCACGGGAGGCGTGAAGCTCCCGCAGGCCCTGGCCGAGCTGGGACTGATCGATGAGTACGAGTTCATCGTGCACCCCAGGCTCGCGGGCCACGGGCCGACGTTGTTCGCGGGGCTGTCGAAGCACGTCGACTTGAGGCTCGTGAGCCGGCTGGAGCTCGGCTCGGGGGCGGTGGCGATGCGGTACGAGCCGGGAGGGTAGCGGGCGGGGTCTCGCGACCCCGGGCTCCGGGGCGCGGCGAGGGGTCTAGCGCGGGCTCGCGGACGGCGCGGCCGGCCCCCTCGGGCGCGGATGCGCGAGCTCGCGCAGGAGCGCCACGACGTCGGAGGGCGACGCCGCGCGGTAGGCGGCGCCCGTGGGGCCCTCGCCCACCTTGATCCCCACCGCCTCCGGCACGCCCGCGAACACGCATTCGTCGGTCACGTCGTCGCCGGCGTAGAGCGCGCGGTCCGGCGGCACGTCCCAGCCCTCGAGGATCCGGCGGAACGCGGCCGCCTTGTCCCAGTCCACGCGGGGACGCACCTCCACCGACGCCTTGCCGGGACTGAGCCGCAGCGGAGGAAGCGGACCCCGCGCGCCGGCGGCGGTCAGCCGCCGGTCCATCGCGGCGAGCAGCGCGTCGCGCACGGCGGGATCGCGCGTGCCGGCCAGGTGGACGGTCGCGGTGGCGCCCTTGTCCTCGACCCGGATCGGGAACGGCAGGGGGGCTGCGCTGCGGAGCTCCTCGAGAAAGGCGGTCAGCGCCGGCCGCGCGTCGGCCACGCCCGGAGCCGTCCAGCCGTCCATCTCGAGGCCGTGGTTGCCCACGTACGCGAGGCCGGACACGCCGACTCTGCGCGCGACGTCGGCGCGGGCGCGTCCGGAGAGGACCGCCACGCGCAGCTCCGGCGACGCGACGAGGTCCCGCAGGACGTGGCGGCGCCCCTCCGAGAGGACCGGCGCGTCGGGGTCCGGGACGATCTCGGTGAGGGTCCCGTCGAAGTCGAGGACGACGCCGGCCGGGCCCGGCAGCAGCCGCGCGACGATCTCGTCCGCCGCGCCGCGCAGCGCCCGCGGGAACCCGGGGCCGGCGGAGGGCGGGGGCGGGACGGCGTCCCGCGGGGTCACGCCGGCCCGCCGCCCGTTGCCGTCCCGCCCCCGACCGAGGAGGCCGTCGTCGGCGCGACGGTCCCCGCCGCCGCGCGCGGCCGTGCACGCCGGCGGCCGAGGTCCAGCGCCTCGCGCGCCGCCGTGAAGACGTCGCCGATCCAGCGATAGACGTTCCCGCGCTGCAGGATGGCCTGCATCGCGCGCATCCGCTCCTCGCGCTCCTCGAGCGGCATGGTGAGCGCGCGGTGGAGGTCCTCGGCGAACCCCTCCGTGTAGAACGGGTTCACCGTGATCGCGTGCTCGAGCTCCTCGGCCGCGCCCGCGAATTCGCTCAGGCACAGCACGCCGGGACGTTCGACCTGCGCGGCCACGAACTCCTTCGCGACCAAATTCATCCCGTCCTGCAGCGAGCTCACGATCGCGAGGTCCGCCATCCGATAGAACGCGGCCAGGTCCTCCTGCCCGAGGCCCCGCGGCACGTAGACGACGGGCTTCCAGTCGGGCGTCGCGAGCGCGTCGTTGAGACGCGCCACCGCCGCCTCCACGTTCTGCTGGAGCTCGGCGTACGCTGCGATCTCGACGCGGCTCGGCGAGCCGATCTGCACGAACGTGAACCGGCCGACGAGCTCCGGGTGGCGGCGGAAGAGGAAGCGCAGGGCGTCGAGCCGCTCGAGGATGCCCTTGGAGTAGTCGAGGCGGTCCGCGCCGACGCCGACCAGCCTCCCCTCGAGGCCGTAGCGCCGGCGGAGCTCGGCGATCCGCTCGGCGGTGTCGGGCCGGCCGGCGAGCTCGTGGAAGGAGTCGGCGTCGATCGAGATCGGCAGCGCCCGCAGCATCGTGACGTGACCCTCGTGCACGACCGCGCGCCGACGCCAGTCGATCAGCACCTCGAGGTCCTGCTCGCAGCAGCGCAGGAAGTTGTCGCAGAAGCTCTCGAGGTGGAACCCGAGCAGGTCGTTCGCGAGAAGCCCGCGCAGCAGCTCGCGGTGGTTCGGGGACACGCGGAAGAGGTCCCAGGACGGCCACGGGATGTGCCAGAAGTGCGCGAGCCGGGCGTCGGGGCGGCGGGCGCGCACCAGCTCGGGCACGAGCGCCAGGTGATAGTCCTGGATCCAGACCAGCGTGCGCGGGTCGGGCGCCTCGTCGAGCACCGCCTCGGCGAAGCGCCGGTTCACGTCGACGTAGGCGCGCCAGAACCGCTCGCGGAACCGCACGTGCTCGAGGATGCTGTGGCAGAGCGGCCACAGGCTCTCGTTCGCGTAGCCGTGGTAGTAGTTCCGCACCTCGACGTCCGAGAGCGGCACGCGCCGCACCTCGTACGCGGGCGATTCCGGCGGCACGCGGAAGCGGAGTGCGTCGCCGTCGGCGCCCGTCGCGGAGACCGCGGCGGGCGGTCCCCAGGCGATCCAGGTGCCGCCCATCGCGCGCATCACCGGATCCAGCGCCGCGGTCAGGCCGCCGGCGGGCCGCACGTACTCCATCCCCCCGTCGGGGCGGCGGCGCGCCAGCCAGGGCTCGCGGTTCGAGACGATCGTGAACGGGGCGTCGCGGAACAGGGCCCGGTACGTCTCGACCGCCCGCTCGGCGGTCCAGGGCTCCTCGACGGGCAGGGGGCGGGGCGGGAGCGAGGCGTCGGGCGCGGGGGGCCGCCCGTCGCCGGATGGGGCTGAGATCACCCCCCTAAAAAGCGCGGGCCCGCGCCTTTGCGCGAGCCCGCGGCCACGAAGGGGACGGAGGGCGGAGAGCCGGGGTTGCCTCGAGGGAGGGGGTCTCGCCTGGCGGGAGACTCTCCGTTCGCCCCGGTCCCCGCCGGTTCCGTCAGCTCCAGAGGCGGTTCCAGAAGCTGCGCTTCGACGAGATGCGCTCCAGGGCGTCCTGGAGATCCTCGTCGAAGTCGGCCCGGTTCGCGATGTCGGCCATCGAGATGATGCCCACGAGCCGGTCGTCGCGGTCCACCACCGGCACCCGGCGGATCTGCTTCTGCCCCATCACCTCGATGACCTCGCGGACCTCCTCGTCCGGCGTGACGGCCTCCACGTCGTCGCTCATCACGTCGGCGACGGTGACGTCGGTGGTGCCGTGATCCGACGCGAGCGCACGGACGACGATGTCGCGGTCGGTGACGACGCCCAGGAGCTTGTGGCTCTCGTCCACCACGGGGACGATGCCGCAGTTCTCGTCCTTCATGATCTGCGCGACGTTCCCGAGCGTGCTCTGCTTCGTGACGGCCTTGATCCCGCGCGTCATGATCTCGCCCGCGGTCAGAGCCTCGCGCTGCCAGCGCCCCCGGGGGGTCGCCGTCCGCCCGCGGTCGCCGTACCGCTCGGCGCCGTAGCCGGTCGAGAGCCCCGAGCCGCCCCAGCCCTCCCGCTCGCCGCCCTCGGCGCCGCCCCAGCCCGCGCGCTCGCGCGACCCGGCGCCGAACGGCTCGCCGGGGCCGCTCTCCCAGCCTCCCCAGCCGCCGCGGCTGCCGGGCGCGAAGCTCCCCTCGTGCCGGCCGGACTCCGCGAAGCCGGGGCTGCCGGCGCCGTACGAGCGACCCTCCCCGTAGGCTCCGCGACCGCCGGGTCCCCGACGGGGACCGACATCCTCGCCCCTGGTCTCACGAGTCCACGTCGGTCCCGCCCCCGACTCGCCGCCGCCGTAGCCGCCGCTCCGGCCGAACAGCGGGCCGCGCTCGAAGCCGCGCGCGCCGCGCTGGCCGAATCCCTGCCCGTATCCCGGCTGGCCCTGCGAGCCGACGCCGGATCCGCCCTCGCCGTGGCTGGCCGGTCCGTACTCGCGATGGCCGTAGTCGCGAGGACCGTACTCACGGCCGTAGTCGCGAGGACCGTACTCGCCGCCGCCCGGGCGGCCGACCTCGCCGGCGAAGTCGCTGCGCGCGGACTGCTCCTCGAGACCGAACTCGCGCCGGCCGCCGCGCTCACCGGACCACGAGCGCGTCCGCCGCTCCCGTCGGCTGCGCGCGCGCCCGTAGTGCTTCCCGCCCTGGCGTTCCCCGGAAGGCGAGCGCTCGCCGCCGTTGCCGGCGTCGGCGACCGCCGACTCGTTCTCGCCACTCTGGCCCTGCCACCTGTCTGCCATGATCGAACCTCCGCTCGGCGAATCGGAATGGTGGGAACGCCATCGTCCGGGCAGGGAGCGTGCCGCCGATTTCTGCCGTCGAGGCAAGGACTTGGCGAAACGCGCGTGTGTGGAAGGCGAAAAAAATACACGGCCGTTATCTTCGCCCGCTCCCCGCCGGTCGGCCCCGCCGGCCCCGAAGCGCCGGGGCTTCTCCTCAGGGTTTCTCGATGCGATCGACGATCAGCGCCGCCCCCTCCGCGCCCACGCAGGCGGCCGCAGCGTTTCAGGTCCTGCTCCGCGACGACCCCGAGGCCGACCCGCGGCTTCGCGGATGGCGGGACAACGCCGGAGCCGCGGTGGCGCTCGACGCACCCGGCCCGCGGGAGCCGCCGGACGTGCTCGTCGTGCTGAGCTGGAACGTGTGGATCGGCCGCGGCCGCCTGCGCGACGTGATCGCGCGCCTGCGGGATGGCGGCTTCGCGCGGATGGGAGCTCCCGCCGACGCCGCGCTCGTCGTGCTGGTCCAGGAGGCGTACCGCAACGACGGGTCGGTGCCGCCGGCCGCCTCCGCGTGGGCGCCGCGCCAGCCGCCCCGCGACTTCCGGCCGCAGGAGGACGTGGTGGACGTGGCGCGCGAGCTGGGGCTGAGCCTGCGCTACGCACCGTCGATGCGGAACGGCACCCACCGGAGCGACCGGGGGAACGCGATCCTCTCGAGCGTCCCCATCCAGGAGGCCTTCGCCTTCGAGCTCCCGTTCGTGATCCAGCGGCGCGTCGCGGTGGCGGCCGTGCTCGCGATCCCCGGCGGCCGGGCGCCGCTCCGGCTGCGCGTGGCGAGCGCGCACCTGGACCCGTGGGGCGCGCTGGGATGGGACTGGACCGGCGCCGCCGGCCGGGCGCTGCAGGCGCAGGCCCTCCTCGACGGCCTCGCGCACGACACCCCGGCGGCCGGCGGCGGACCGCCGGCGGCGGTCGGCCTCCCGGCGCCGGCGGCGGCCGCCGGCGCCGCGGAGCCAGCCGGGGGTCCCGTCGCCGCGACGGTGCTCGGCGCGGACCTCAACACCTCGCGCGGACGTCGCGAGCCGGCGTACCGTCTCCTCTCGGAGGCGGGCTTCAGGGTCGGCATCCCCCATCGCGAGCCGCACTGGGGACACACCTACCACATGGTCCCGCGGCTTCCGATCGACCATCTCCTGATCCGCCGGGAAGGCGGCGCCCGCGGGGCCGGCCCGGCCGCGGAGATCGCCAGGGCCGCCGTCCACCGGCTGAACGAGAACCCGCGCGACGCGGGGCCGACGGTGTTCGGCTCGGACCACCATCCCCTGCTCGCCACGCTGGAGCCGGCGGGGAGGGAGCACGCGGCGTGAGCTCGCCGTGGCAGCACCTGCCGTGGTGGGGATGGACGCTGGTCGCGATCGGCGCGTTCGCGATCGTGGCCGTGCTCTCGTCGCTCTTCCTGCCGGACTGGCACCGCCCCAGGCGGCTCAGGACCGCGGGCCGGCCGCGCGTCGGATCGGAGGCGTTTCTCACGTCGCTGTCGGGGTTCCTGAACGTGCCGATCCTGCGCGGGGGCCGCGCGACGATTCTCGTGAACGGAGCCGCGTTCTTCCCCGCGCTGCTCGAGGCGATCGCCTCCGCGCGCGAGACCGTCAACTTCCTGGTCTACATCTTCCACCCGGACCGGATCGGGATGCGCTTCGTCGAGGCGCTCGAGGAGCGCGCCCGCGCCGGCGTCGAGGTCCGGCTGCTGGTGGACGCCTTCGGCTCGTGGAGGCTGCGGCGGCCGCTGCGAAGGCGCCTCGAGGCCGCGGGCTGCCGCGTGGCGCAGTTCCGGCCGCTGCGCGTGCTCACGCTCGTGCGCGCCTTCAAGCGGGTGCACCGGCGGGCGATCGTCCTGGACGGACGCGTGGCGTTCACCGGCGGCGCGGCGATCGCCGACAAGTGGGACGGCGACGCCGACCAGCCCCATCACTGGCGCGACAGCCTCACCCGGGTGACCGGTCCGATGGCCGCGGGCGTGCAGGCGGCGTTCGCCGAGAGCTGGGTCTACGCGACCGGAGAGGTCCTGTCCGGCCGGCGGTTCTTTCCGCTGACCTCCGCGGCCACCGAGGACGAGCTCGCCGCGGAGGCGGCCGTGGGCGAGCCCGGGACCGGGTTCGCGGCCTCCGCGGCGGGGGTCGATCCCGGCGGCGCGGCGGGCCAGGACGAGACGGCCGCCGACGAGGAGGCGGCAGCGGTGTCCGTCGTGAGCTCCCCGTCCGACTCCGCGCAGCCGATCCGGCTCATCTACTACCTCTCGTTCGCCGCGGCCCGGGAGCGGATCCTGATCTCGAGCTCGTACTTCGTTCCCGGGCGCGAGATCCGCGCGGAGATCGCGCGGCGCGCGCGCGCCGGCGTCGAGGTCACGATCCTGGTTCCCGGCCCGCGGACCGACGCCAAGCCGGTGCGTCTCGCGGGGCGGAGCTTCTACGAGGAGCTGCTCGAAGCCGGCGTCCGCATCTGGGAGTACGGTCCGACGATGATGCACGACAAGACGGCGGTCGTGGACGGCGTCTGGACCATCGTGGGGTCGGCCAACATGGACGCGCGATCCACCGAGCTGAACGAGGAGAACGTGATCGGGATCCGCGACCGGACGTTCGCGGCGGAGGTGGAGAACGGGATCCTGCGGGATCTCGAGCGCTCGACGGAGATCGACCTCGAGACGTTCCGGCGGCGGTCGCTCGGGGTGCGGCTCGTCGAGCGCGCGGCCGGGCTCCTGATCGAGCAGTACTAGGGAGCGGGACCGGGGGCCGGACGCGCGAACGGGGCGCCCGTGGACGCCCCGCTGCGCCGGCCGAACGTCGTGCGGCCCGAGGGCCGCGCCGGGTTCGGCGTCCCCTAGACGGTTCTCGTCCCGCGGCCCGCCACCAGATTCCAGATGATGGCGATCACCGCCAGGACCAGGAGCAGGTGGATCAGACCGGGCAGGCTCATCACGAAGTAGCCGAGCGCCCACAGGACGAGCAGGATCACCGCGATCGCCCAGAGCATCCGAGTCTTCCTCCTTCGGGGGTCCGTGGGGAGGTCCGCGAAGGCGGACCCTTCACCGGCCCCGAGGCCGCGCGGCGGCGGCACTCCGCCCGTCCACCGCGTCGGGATCCGGGGGCTCGAGGTGCGTCGAGCAAGACGCGTTCCAGCAATCGAACTTGCGCTGGCGCGCGGAGTTACGCGGCCGGCGGCGTCCCAACCGCGTAAGAGTTTCACGGTCGGCACCGGTAGAATCCACCCGATGGAGGGCAGATGACGCTGACGCGACCCACCCTCGCCGCCCTCGCACTGGCGGGCGCAGCCGTGCTCGTCACGCTCGCCGCTCCGGCGGGCGCCGCCGTCGGGCTGTGGGACTTCCGGGGCGGCTTCACCGTCCTGCGGGTCGGCGTGTACGCCTCGCTCGCGGCCCTCGCCGTCGCGCTCGCCGCGCTGGTCGCCGCCCTGGCCGCCGGCCGGACGAGGTCGGCCGGCGTCGCGGGCGCCGCGGCGCTGGTGGCCGCGCTCGCGGCGCTGCCGCCGGTCTCGCAGTACCTCCTGGCCAGGAGCGTCCCGCCCATCAACGACATCACGACCGATCCGGCGGACCCTCCGGCGTTCACCCGTGCGGGCGCGGAGGAGGAGAACGGCGGCGCGGGCGCTCCGTACCCCGGCGAGGAGTTCGCGGCGCAGCAGCGCGTCGCGTACCCCGACGTCGGGACGATCCGGGTCGCGGCTCCTCCGGAGGAGACGTTCCGCGCCGCGCGCGCCGTCGCCGACGGGATGGGCTGGGACGTCGTCCTCGAGGACGCTGCGGCGGGACGGCTGGAGGCGGTCGCCACCACGCGCTGGTTCAGGTTCGAGGACGACGTCGCGGTGCGCGTGCGCCGCGAGGACGGCGGAACCGAGGTGGACGTCCGCTCGCGCTCCCGCGTGGGGGTGAGCGACGTCGGCGCCAACGCGGCGCGGATCCGGGAGTTCAGGGAGGCGCTGCTGGACGAGCTCGGCTCGTAGCGGGCCGGGCGCCGCGGCCGGCCGCACGGAGACCGGTCGCGATCCCGACGAGGTTCGCGAGCAAGTCGCTCCACGCCGCGTCGCGTCCGGCGAGGGGCGGCTGCAGCAGCTCGTCGGCGGCGGCGAAGGCGATGAGCACGGCAGCGACCCGCCAGCCCTGCCCGCGCGTTCCCGGGCCGGCCTGCGTCGCTCGCGCAGCCCGTCCGGCCAGGAACGCCAGGATGGCGAAGATCACGAGGTGCCCGAGCAGGTCGAGCCTTCCGGGCGGCTCGAGGTCGGCCGGGATGGGCCGTGGGCTCAGCGTGAGCCAGACGACGACGCCGAGCCAGGCCACCGTCGGCAACCAGCGATTCATCGGTTTCTCTTCGGGACCCGCCGGGGTTATCTTCAGCGTTCTCGTGCCTCTCGACGCCTTCCATCCCGCCGTCCGCGCCTGGTTCGCCCGCCGCTTCCCGGACGGCCCGACGCCGCCCCAGGTGCGTGGCTGGCCGGCCATCCGGTCCGGACGCCACACGCTGATCGCGGCGCCGACCGGCTCCGGCAAGACGCTGGCCGCGTTCCTCTCGGCCATCGACGACCTGGTGCGGCTGGGCGTGGAGCGCCGCGCGGCCGGCGCGCCGCTCCCCGACGAGACGCGGGTGCTCTACGTCTCGCCGCTCAAGGCGCTGGGCAACGACGTGCGGAAGAACCTCGAGGAGCCGCTCGCCGGGATCCGCGGCGAGCTGGCGCGCGCGGGGCTCGGCGACGTGGTGATCCGGGCCGGGCTCCGGACCGGCGACACCACGCCGGCCGAACGGCAGGCGCTGCTCCGCAGGCCGCCGCACATCCTGGTCACGACGCCCGAATCGCTCTTCATCCTGCTCACGAGCGCACGCGGGCGCGAGGCCCTGCGCACGGTCCGCACCGTGATCGTGGACGAGATCCACGCCGTCGCCGACGACAAGCGCGGGGCGCACCTGGCGCTCACCCTGGAGCGCCTCGAACGGCTGGTCGTGCACGGCACCGAGGGCGACCGCCCGCCGGAGCGGCCGCGGCGCGGGCGGACGGCCGACGCGGCGACCGCCGCGGACGAGGGGGAGTCGCCTGCCGCCGGCGGCGACGCCGCCGACGCGCCTGCCGTGCGGGGCGACGCCGCGCCGGCGCCCGACGGCGTCGACGGCGCGGGCCTGCCCGGGCTCGACGTCGCCGACGCGGAGGCGCCGCCCGCGCCCGGGCGGCCCCCGCTCGGACCCGCCGCCGGCGTTCCCCCGGTCCGGATCGGGCTCTCGGCCACGCAGCAGCCCATCGAGGAGGTCGCCCGCTTCCTCGTGGGCGCGAAGCGCGTGGACGCCGCCGGCGCGCCGGACTGCGTGATCGTGGACGAGGGACATCTCCGCGGGATGGAGCTGCGGGTCGAGATCCCCGGATCGCCGCTCTCGGCCCTCGCGTCCGGCGAGGTGTGGGAGGAGGTGTACGACCGCGTGGCGGAGCTCGTCCTCGAGAACCGGACGACGCTCGTGTTCGTGAACACCCGCCGGATGGCGGAGCGCCTCTCGCACCACCTCTCGAAGCGGCTCGGCGACGACCGCGTCACGTCGCACCACGGCAGCCTCTCGCGCGAGCGCCGGCTCGACGCCGAGGAGCGCCTCAAGTCGGGGCGCCTGCGCGCGCTCGTCGCGACGTCGTCGCTCGAGCTGGGGATCGACGTGGGTTCCGTGGACCTCGTGTGCCAGATCGGCTCGCCGCGCGCGATCGCCGCGCTCCTGCAGCGGGTCGGGCGCTCGGGGCGCCTGCGGGGCGCCGTGGCGCGCGGCCGGCTCTTCGCGCTCTCGCGCGACGAGCTCGTGGAGTGCGCGGCGCTCCTGCTCTCGGCGCGCGAGGGGCTCCTCGACCGGCTCGTGATCCCCCGCGGAGCGCTGGACGTTCTCGCACAGCAGATCGTGGCCGAGGGCGCGAGCCGGGACGCCTCCGAGGACGAGCTCCTGGAGCTCGCCCGCGGCGCGTGGCCGTACCGCGACCTCGCGGCCGCCGACTACGAGGCCGTGCTGGCCATGCTCGGCGACGGCTACGCCACCGCGCGCGGCCGCCGCGCCGCGTGGCTCCACCGGGACCGCGTCAACCGGCGGCTCCGGGCCCGCCGCGGCGCCCGCCTGGCGGCGGTCTCCTCGGGGGGCGCGATCCCCGACACGGCCGACTTCCAGGTCGTTCTCGAGCCCGAGGGCACGCTGGTCGGCACGCTCAACGAGGACTTCGCGATCGAGTCGATGCAGGGCGACGTGTTCCAGCTCGGCAACACGTCGTGGCGCATCCTGCGCGTCGAGGCCGGACGCGTGCGCGTGGAGGACGCGCGCGGGCAGCCGCCCTCGATCCCGTTCTGGCTCGGCGAGGCCCCCGCGCGCACGCCCGAGCTCTCGGAGGAGGTCAGCCGCATCCGGCGCGAGGTCGAGCGGCGGGTCGCGGCCGCGAACGGCGACGGCGCGGCGCCGGCCGTGCGCTGGCTCGTCGACGAGGTCGGACTCGACCCCGCCGCCGCCGTGCAGGTCGTGGAATACCTCGACGCCTCGCGGCGCGTCCTGGGCACGCTCCCCACGCGGGACACCCTCGTGCTCGAGCGCTTCTTCGACGAGGCGGGCGGCATGCAGCTGGTCGTCCACTCGCCGTTCGGGGGGCGGCTCAACCGCGCCTGGGGACTCGCGCTCCGCAAGCGCTTCTGCCGGTCGTTCAACTTCGAGCTCCAGGCGGCCGCCAACGAGGACGCGATCGTGCTGTCGCTCGGGCCGCAGCACTCGTTCCCGCTGATCGACGTGTTCCGCTACCTGAACGCGGCCACGGCCCGCGACCTCCTCGTCCAGGCGCTGCTCGCGGCGCCCATGTTCAAGACGCGCTGGCGCTGGAACGCGGGGCGCGCGCTCGCGGTGCTGCGGCAGCAGGGCGGACGGCGCACCCCGCCCCAGCTCCTCCGCATGCGCGCGGAGGACCTGCTCGCGGCGGCGTTTCCGCAGGCCGCGGCCTGCCTCGAGAACGTGGTCGGGGACATCCAGGTGCCCGACCACCCGCTGGTGCGCCAGACGGTCGAGGACTGCCTCACGGAGGCCATGGACATCGAGGCGCTCGAGGCGCTGCTCGGGCGGATCGAGCGCGGCGAGGTGCGGCTCGTCGCCCGCGACCTCCCGGAGCCCTCCCCGCTCGCGCACGAGATCCTGAACGCGCGGCCCTACGCCTTCCTCGACGACGCTCCGGCCGAGGAGCGGCGGACCCTCGCCGTCTCGACCCGGCGCAACCTCGACGTCCGCACCTCGGACGACCTGGGCACCCTCGACGCGGCCGCCATCGAGACCGTGCGCCGGCAGGCCTGGCCCGAGCCCGAGGACGCGGACGAGGTGCACGACGCGCTGCTGTGGCTCGGCGCGGTGACCGCCGCCGAGGGCGAGCCCTGGCGCGACCGGCTGGAGGAGCTGGAGCGGTCGGGGCGCGCGACCCTCGCCGCCGCCGCCGCGGGTCCGCTGTGGGCGGCCGCGGAGCGGCTGCCGGCGCTGCGACTCGCGGTGCCCGGGTTCGCACCGCGCGCCGATCTCCCGCCGCTGCCCGGCATCGCGCCGCCGGCGGACCGCGAGTCCGCGCTGGTCGAGCTGCTTCGCGGGAGGATCGAGGGCCTCGGCCCCGTGACCGCGGCGGCGCTGGGCGCGCCGCTGGGCCTCGACGCGCGCGAGGTGGAGACGGCGCTCGTCGCCCTCGAAACGGAGGGCGTCGTGCTGCGCGGCCGGTTCTCACCGGTCGAGCCCGGCGGCGAACCCGCGCTCGAGTGGTGCCACCGGCGGCTGCTGGCTCGGATCCACCGGCTCACCGTCGAGCGGCTCCGCGCGGAGATCGAGCCCGCGACGTCGGCGGAGTTCATGCGCTTCCTCTTCCGCTGGCAGAACGCCGCGCCGGGCGCGCGCCTCTCCGGGCCGCGGGGGCTCCTCGAGGTGCTCGGCCGGCTGCAGGGGTGGCAGGCGCCCGCCTCGGCGTGGGAGCGGGACCTCCTCCCCGCGCGCCTGGAAACCTACGACCCCGCCTGGCTCGACGCGCTCTGCCTCTCGGGCGAGGTCGTCTGGGGGCGGCTGGTCGCGCCCGCCCCGTCGGCCGACGTCCTGTCGGCGCGGCCCCGCACCGGCCCCGTGCGCACGTCGCCGGTGGCGTTCCTGCTCCGGCAGCACGCCGACGCGTGGCTGCGGGCGGCCCCCGCCCCCGAGCTCCCGCCCGAGGCGCTGAGCCAGGAGGCGTGGGAGGTCCTCCGCGCGCTGTCCCGGCGCGGAGCCTCGTTCCTCCAGGACCTCGTGGGACGGACCGGGCTCCTCCCGTCGCAGGTGGAGCGGGGGCTGGGCGAGCTCGTCTCGTGGGGCCTCGTGACCGCCGACGGGTTCTCGGGCCTGCGCGCGCTCGTCTCGCCGGCCGGCGCGCGCGGCCGCCGCGGCCGCCCGGCGCGCGGCGTCAGGCTGCGGCGCGCGAGCGGAACGCAGGCCGCGGGACGCTGGTCGCTCCTCAGGGAGCCGTCCGCGGACGCAGCGCCCGCCGGAGGCGGGCGGGAGCTCGCGCAGGCCCCCGGGCGGGACGGCGGTCCGGAGACCGGGGGCGCCGGCGGCGGTCCGCTCGAGCGCGAGGAGGGCGTCGAACGCCTCGCGAGGCAGTTCCTGGCGCGCTACGGCGTGGTCGTGCGGCGGATGCTCGAGCGCGAGCCGCTGCTCCCGCCCTGGCGGGAGGTGCTGCGCGTGCTCCGGCGGCTCGAGATGCGCGGCGAGATCCGCGGCGGCCGCTTCCTCGACGGCGCGGCGGGCGAGCAGTTCGCGCTCCCCGAGGCGGTCGAGCTCCTGCGGGCGGTGCGCCGCGCCGGGCCCGACGGGACGCTCGTCGTCCTGAACGGAGCCGACCCGCTCAACCTGACCGGCATCGTGACGCCGGGAGAGAGGATCGCGGCCACGGCGTCGAACCGGATCGTCTGGCGCGACGGCGTGCCGGTGGGCGCCCGCGACGGCGGCGCGGTGCGCCGGCTCACCCCGTCGGGCGCGGAGGAGAACGGGCCCGGTGAGGCCGACCTCGAGCGGCTCTTGCTGCGGCCCAGGAGCGCGGAGGTGGAACGCCGCGGCGCGGCCGGGATCCTGCCCGGCCTCGAGCTCGCGGCGGTGCGAGGGAGCGGGCGATCCGCCATTGCGCCCCCCGCCGGCGCCTCTATTCTACGCCCGTCCCTGACGCGACGGCGGCCGCGGGAGGCCGAGGTTCCCTCCGCGGCGGGTGTGGGCGACCTCCACGAGGAGCGCGAGCGATGAGCGTGCAGAGGGTGGCGCAGATCTTCGGCTGGGTGTTCGTGCTGATCGGCGTCCTCGGGTTCTTCGCGACCGACGAGGAGGGGCGGCTGCTGGGGCTGTTCCCCGTGAACACCGTCCACAACCTCGTTCACCTGGCGTTCGGCGTCTGGGGCATCCTCGCCGCGCGCAGCTGGGACGCGGCCCGCACCTACTGCCGGGCGGCCGGGGTGATCTACCTCGTCCTGACGATCCTCGGTTTCGTCGATCCCGACGGGTTCGGGCTCGTGCCGCTCGGCGGCAACGACATCTGGCTCCACGCCGTGCTCGCGCTGGCGCTCCTCTTCTTCGGGTTCACCGCCAGGGAGGAGGGCTCGGCCGCGCGCGCGACCACCTGATCGCGACGCCTCCGACCTCCCAGATCCCGCCGCCGCCGGAGCCCCTCCCGGCTCCGGCGGCGCCGACGCGACCCCCGCCGGCCGCCGAGCCGGCACCGGCCGCCGCCGGCCTCCCGCCCGACGCCGAGCGGGCCGGAAGGTCGCCGGCTGCGGCCGGCGCCGACGGTCCGGCCGCAGCCGCTCCCAGCCGCAGCTGCAGGACCGTGCTCGTCGTGGACGACGACTGCGACGTCCGCGACGTGATGACGCAGTTCCTGCGCCTGGAAGGGTACGGCGTGGAGACCGCGGCGAACGGCCGCGAGGCGCTCGAGCACCTGCGGAGCGGCACGTCCCCCTGCCTGATCCTGCTCGACCTGATGATGCCCGAGATGGACGGCGTCCGGTTCCGTCTCGAGCAGAAGAAGGACCCCGCCCTCCGCGGCATCCCCGTCGTCGTCCTCAGCGCGCTGCGCGACGTGCGCGGCACGGCCGCGGCGACCCACCTGGAGGCGGCGGAGTACCTGGAGAAGCCCGTGGACTTCGACGTCCTGCTCGGGAGCGTGGTGCGCTACTGCCCCTGACGTCCGCCGTCAGCGCGCGTCCTGCAGGTTCCGCGGCGCCGTGTCGAGGCGCGTGAGCCTCGCCGAGGATCCCCGCTCGCCCAGCAGCGCGCCGGCGGCCTCCCCCATCGCGCCGGCGACCAGCTTCAGGGCCGCGACCGGGGCGCAGCGCAGGAGCACCCGGCGACGGACGCCGTTGGCGCCGGCCGCGCGCAGGAGCCTCAGCGCCCGCACCGCCGGCACGGCGGGAGCCGAGGCCGCGCGCAGCAGGCGCGTCCTCCGCGTCCAGCCCTCGTCGCGGGCGCGCGCGTCGCCGAAGTTCCACCCGTACCAGAAGTCCGTGAGGAGCTGCAGCGGAACCGTCGGCAGCGAGTAGTGCGCCATCACGAGCTCGCGGCTGAAGAGCAGCGTCCGGCCCGTGCGCCGCAGGTGCCAGTGGAGCACGCTCTCGGCGCGCAGCAGGGAGGGGAGCTCGGCCCCGAGGGCGAGAAGAGCGTCCCTGCGGTAGATGCAGTTGTGGCCGGCCAGGTGATCCGCCGGTCCGGCCTCGCGCCCGGGACCCCAGGGCGAGTACTCGACGAGCCAGCCGGCCATCCGCAGGAGCTCGCCGGCGCCGCCGGCCAGGACCGTCCATCCCAGCGCGGCAGCGCTACCGTCGGCGAGCGTGCGCACCGCCCGCTCCACCCACGGGCCTGCGAAGCGCACGTGGTCCTCCACGAAGGCGACGACCTCGGTCCGCGCGTCCCGGACGGCGCGCGCGCGGACGTGCTCGCTGCCGACGCCGGGGTCGATCCCGAGGCGTTGAACGGAGCGGAACCCCTCGGGAGGCTGCAGGGCGGGGAGGCCGGGGAGGGTCGTCAGGACCAGGTGGGTGGCGCCGGCTTCTCCCAGCGACGCGAGGTGGCGCAGGAACGCCGACACCTGCTCCGCGGACGAGCTGCACGAGACGACGACCGTGATGGCGCTCACGCTGGCACGCCGCGTGCAATCGGGTCCCGATCGAAGACCGTACGCCGGGGAGGGGATGAGCCGGGCGGTCGCCGCGAGCGCTCTCCTCCGTCAGCCCAACTCCTTGAGGGAACGAGAGCAATGGCCGTCACGACGGTTCTGCCGGCGCTGCGCGGAGGCCGCGCGGCCCTGCCCGAAGGAATTTCACGCCGCCGCAATGCCGGCCGCACCGTGCGAGGTCCGGTCACACGGCTGCGCGTGAGCACCGACTGGGACGTCGAGATCCACACGCTGGACGGGGGGATCGTGCGCGGCCGGGTCGCGGGCCGCGGCCCGCGCGAGGCCGTGGAGTCCGTCCTCGCGACGGCGGCGCTCCGGCCGGAGGTCGTCGGCGGCATCTCGGCGGCGCCCGCCGCGCTCGCAGCCTAGCGCGCGTCCGCGGTCCGCGACGGCGCGGCCGCCAGGTCGCGGCGCATCGAGCGCGCCGAGGCCGGGCAGACGCCGCTCACCTGGGCGGAACGGGGAAACCGGGCTTCCAGGTCCGACCGCGCCGCGTCGCTCCAGCCGAGCCGGCCGAAGAACGACTCCGCCGTCTCGGTGAGGAGCCACGCTTCCGTGGCCCCGCCTGCGCGAGCCGCCTCCACCGCCGCGTCCGACAGCCGGGCGCCCCAGCCGCGCCCGCGCCGGTCCGCGCGCACCGCCACGGATCGCAGCAGCGCCGCCGCTCCCTCCCGCTCCACCGCCGCGCACCCCACGATCTCGGATCCCTCCACGGCCACGAACACGGCCGTCGCGGGAGCCTCGAGCCCCGCCGGATTCAAGGCCGCGCCGCGCACCAGCCGCTCCACGAGATCCAGCTCGTGGGAAAGCATCGGGCGCACGTGGCCGCCGTCGCGGGCCTCTCGTGACCCCGGCAGACGGACGTCGCTCGCCGCGGGCTCCACCGCCGGGGTGGGGTCGCTCGCCGCCGGCTTCACGGCGCGGACGGGGTCGCTCGCTCCAGGTTTGGCGCGCAGGCTCGCGGCGCTCCCCCCGGGCTTCACGGCCAGGATCAGGTCGCTCGCCACGCGGGGCGCCGGCGTCCCCGCCGGGTCCGGCTCGGCGGGTCCGGAGAGCCGCTCCAGCCGGACCCCGGTGAAGCCCGCGTCCCCGAGCCGGCGGAGCACCTCGGCCTCCGTCATCGCCCCCCGGACGCAGGCGTCCCATGCGGCCGCGTCCGCGCGCCAGGCGGCGGGCGGCTCCCGGTCCCCCACGACGACCACGTCCGCGACGGCGAGCCTTCCGCCGGGCCGCAGCACGCGCGCGACCTCGGCGAACACCGCCGCCTTCTCCGGCGAGAGGTTCAGGACGCAGTTGGAGACGACCACGTCCACCGAGCCGTCGCGCAGGGGCAGCGACTCGATCTCCCCGCCGACGAAGTGCGCTTTCGCGACGCCATCGGTGCGACGATTGCGAGCGGCCAGCGCGAGCATCTCGGCGGTCATGTCGACGCCGATCGCCATCCCGGGCGCCGCCAGGCGCGCGGCCCGCAGCACCTCGGCCCCCGCGCCGCTGCCCAGGTCGAGCACGACGTCGCCAGGCGCGACGTCGGCGAAGGCCAGCGGGTCGCCGCAGCCCAGGGCCGGACCGGCGAGCGGCGTCGGCGACTCGCCGGCCGTGGCCGGGCCCGCGCCGATCCGGACGGGAGCCTCGTCGGCGAGCGGCGACGCCGCGTCCCCGCACGCGCACCCACCGGTTCCGCACCCGCACCCGGCGCCGCCGCTCGCGGCCACGCCGTAGCTGCGGCGCACGCGCGCGCGGACGGCGGACGCCGGGACGGCCGGCGTTCCGCTCACGCGGCCTCCGCGGCGGCTTCGCCCCGCACCGCGGCGAGCGCCGCGGCCACGCCGTCGAGCGCGTCGTCGTCCACCTCGTAATGGATCCAGGTGCCGCGCCGGATCGCCTTCACCAGCCCGGCCTGACGGAGGACCCTCAGGTGGTGCGAGATCGTGGGCTGGGCCTGCGCGAAGCCGCTCGCGATCTCGCACGCGCAGACGGACCCGCGGGCCGCCGCGAGCCGGGCGACGATCGCCAGACGCGTCGGATCCGCGAGCGCCCGGAGCCGCGCCGCGAGGGCGGAGTGGGCGGCGGGATCACGTCCCGCGATGGGCTCGCAGCATCGCACCCGGGGAGGGTGAACCTTATTTCGACGTGTGTCAATATTCCCCCTGCCCGGGGGAGCGGGGCTCGACGATGCGCGCCGTGGAATCGCCTGCCGCGGGCCTTAGGTTGGGAGAGCCCCCTCGCTTGCCGAGATCTTTCGTCGCCGCGGCGGACCTCCGCCCGGCGCCTCCCGCTCACCCGGAGGCAGGCATGGCCACGCACGTTCGAACCGCCCCCGACGTGCCGACGACGTCCGACCATTCCCAGGCCGTCCACGCCCCCGGGCGCGCACGCGCGACGGCGCTGGGGGACGGCTTCGAGGCCGGGGTGCTGGGCGCGATCGTCGTCGCCCTCTGGTTCCTGCTCATCGACTCGCTCGCCGGCCGGCCCTTCTTCACGCCGTCGCTGCTGGGCACCGCGCTGACGCGAGGCGTGGACGTTGCGATGCGGGAGCAGGAGGTCGCGGTGGGGATGGTCTACGCCTACACCGGCATCCACTTCGTGCTCTTCATCCTCTTCGGGGTCCTGATCGCGAGCCTCGTCATCCAGTACGAGCGCACGCCGCTGATCGGATACCTGCTGGTGGTGGCCGCCGTCGTCTTCGAGGTCGGGTTCCTCGTGTTCATCCTCGCGTTCGCGGAGCCGCTCCTGCAGGACATCCCGTGGTGGGCGGTGCTCGTGGGGAACCTCCTCGCCGCGCTGGCGATGGCGGCGTACTTCCGGTGGCGGCACCCCGAGCTGCGGTCGATCCGCCTCCCGGTGGATTGACCGAGGGCCTGCGCGTCCGGCGCGCCGTCGCCGGGGACGCGCCGGTCCTTCTCGCCCTCGTCGACGCGCTCGCGGACTACGAGCGCCTGCCGAGACCGGACGCCGGGGCGCGCGAGCGTCTCGTGCGCGACGGCTTCGGTCCCGCCCCGCGGTTCGAGACCTGGCTCATCGAGACGGGGGGCGAGGCGGTGGGCTACGCCATCGCGTTCGAGACCTACTCCACGTTCCTCGCGCGCCCGACCCTGTTTCTCGAGGACCTCTTCGTCGTGCCGGCGCGCCGGCGGGAGGGGATCGGCCGCGCCGCGATGCGCATGCTCGCCGCCGAGGCGGTGCGGCGCGGCTGCGGCAGGATGGAGTGGATGGTGCTCGACTGGAACGAGCCCGCGCTCTCGTTCTACGACGCCCTGGGCGCCGAGCGCCTTGCGTGGACGACCTGCCGGGTGGCCGGCGACGCGCTCGCCCGTCTGGGCTCGGGCCCCGGCCACGGCGCCGCGGCGGGCGGGATCGAAGCCTCGGGACGAGGGAGGAGAGACGTGCGATGACGGGGGAACGGGACCACGCGGCGCGTTCCGTTCACTCCAGCTCGATCGGAACGAGGCCCCGCACGCGGTCCGCGCGCGCCTCCCTCAGAGGCCGGCCGGTTCCGCCGCGCCGTACCGCGGTGATCTCCGCCAGGATCGCGAGCGCCGTCTCCTCGGGCGTGCGGCCGCCCAGGTCCAGCCCGATCGGACCCCGCAGCCGTGCGAGGTCCCGCTCGCCCACCCCGGCCGCCCGCAACCGCTCCCGGCGGGCGGCCTGCGACCGCCGCGATCCGATCGCCCCGACGTAGGCTGCGGCCGAGGGCAGCGCCGCGAGCAGCGCCGCGTCGTCCAGCTTGGGATCGTGCGAGAGCACGCAGACGTAGGTGGAGCGGTCCAGCCCGACGCGCGCGAAGGCCTCCGCCGGCCAGGCGGCGATCCTCTCGTCCGCGTCCGGGAAACGGTCCGCGCCGACGAACGCCGGCCGTCCGTCGGCGACGACGGTGCGGAACCCGATCCGTCCCGCCAGCGAGACCAGCGCAGCCGCGACCTGTGCACCGCCGAACACGACGAGCGTGGGCCGCCGGAGGAAGACCTCCAGGAAGACGTCGATCTCCGGGACGTGCGGCCCCTCCGACGGAAGCCGGACGACCCTGCTCTCCTCCCGCTCCAGGGCCTCGAGCGCGGCCGCGAGGACCGCCGGTCGCCGACCCGCGTCGTGCGCGCCGGACCGGTCGGGCCGTGCGGGGCGCCCCGTCGCAGCCGCGCCGGCGGCCGTGCGTCCGTCCACGACCCATTCGCTCCCGCGGTCCGCCCGTGCGCCGCCGAGGGGCGTCGCGACGACGCTCGCACCCGGCGCCGCCGCCGCCTCGAGCACCGCCGGCGGAACGCGCGGCTGCGCGAGCACGTCGAGCGTCCCGCCGCAGGGGAGCCCCACCTGCCAGGCGTCCGCGTCCGCCACGCCGAACCGGATCACCGACGCGATCCCCGTCCGCATCGATTCGATCACCGCGTCGATGGCGGCGGCCTCGACGCAGCCGCCCGAGACGGAGCCGGCGAAGGCGCCGCCCTCGGTCACCAGCAGCGTGGACCCCGGAGGGAGCGGCGCCGAGCCCTCGACGCGCACCACCACCGCGCGCCCCACGCGCTCGCCGCGGGCGGCCAGGTCCCCGTGCGCCCGGAGGAGCTCACGCACGGCCGACGCGCTCCAGGTCGGCGGGCGTGTCCACGTCGGGATTCGCGCCGGGCACGTCCACGAGCTCGAATCCGTCCGCCAGGCGGACGACCCGGGCGGCGCCGGCGTCGCCGACGGTCTCGCGCGCGGCCGTCCACGCGCTGCGGTCGAGGAGAACGGGGTGGCCGGGATCCGCGGGCGCCCCCGCGTACCGCGGCCTCACGCACGCCGCCCCGCGCGCCCGCCGGTCCAGGAGGAGCCGGACCGTGGCGACGCGCACCTCGGGCTGATCGCCGAGAAAGACCATCGCCGCGCCCGTGGCGGTCCCCGGAAACGAGGCGAGCCGATCCAGGCCGAGCTTCAGCGACCGGGACAGCCCGGCCGCGGGGTCGTCGTTCTCGACCGGCTCGAGACCGGCCGCCTTCGCGCGGTCCACGGCCGCGTCGCCGGCGCGGAGCACGACGACTCCGCCGTCCAGGAGCCCGCCCGCGCACGCCTCGCGCACCGCGTCGAGCACGTGATCGAGGAGCGGACGGCCGCGCACCGGGGCGTCCAGCTTCTCGCCGCCGAACCGGCGCCCCTCCCCCGCCGCGAGAACCAGCGCGCGGCACGCTCCGGGAGTGATCACCCGGGCACGTTGCGGGCGCTCACGGCGCGGCACAAGCCGGCGCGGCGGCTGGCGTCGGCTCCCCTGCGGAGGGATATTGGGATGCGCGGCCGCCTCGCGACCTCCGCGGGTCCCCGGAGCGCCGCGCCGCCGCAGCTCTCCCCCCGTCCCTCCGCTCCCCGGCCCCGCGATGCGCGACACCTTCGGCAGCCGATCCGTCCTCCGCAGCGCCGGGGGCGACGTGGACGTGTTCCGTCTGGACGCGCTCGAGCGGCGCGGCGTGCCGCTCGCCCGGCTGCCGTACGCGCTCCGCGTCCTCCTCGAGAACCTCCTGCGCCACGAGGACGGGACGGGGGTGACGGCGGACGACGTCCTCGCTCTGGCGGGGTGGGACCCCGCGTCGGAGCCGGCGCGCGAGATCGGGTTCACGCCGGCCCGCGTCCTCCTGCAGGACTTCACCGGCGTGCCGGCGGTCGTGGACCTGGCGGCGATGCGGGCCGCGATGGCGCGGCTCGGCGGCGATCCCGCGCGGATCGATCCGCTCCAGCCGGTGGACCTGGTCATCGACCACTCGGTCCAGGTGGACCGCTTCGGCACGCCCGAGGCGCTGGCCTTCAACGCCGAGATGGACTACCGCCGCAACGCGGAGCGCTACGCGTTCCTGCGCTGGGGGCAGCACGCGTTCCGGAACCTCAGGGTCGTGCCGCCGGCCACCGGCATCGTGCACCAGGTGAACCTCGAGTACCTGGCGCGCGTGGTGTGGACGTCGGAGCCGGCGGGCGGGGGCCGCACCGTCGCCTACCCCGATACGCTCGTCGGCACGGACTCGCACACGACGATGATCAACGGCCTGGGCGTTCTCGGCTGGGGCGTGGGCGGGATCGAGGCCGAGGCGGCGATGCTGGGCCAGCCGGTCTCGATGCTGATCCCGAAGGTCGTCGGCTTCCGCCTCACGGGGGAGCTGGCCGAGGGCGCGACCGCCACCGACCTCGTGCTGACGGTGACCGAGATCCTCCGGGCGCACGGCGTCGTGGGGAAGTTCGTCGAGTTCCACGGACCGGGCCTCGCCGCGCTGCCGCTCGCCGACCGCGCCACGATCGGGAACATGGCGCCCGAATACGGCGCCACGTGCGGCATCTTCCCGATCGACGACGAGACGCTCCGCTACCTGCGCTTCACAGGCCGCCCGTCCGCCCTCGTCGGGCTCGTCGAGGCGTACGCGAAGGAGCAGGGGCTCTTCCACGGTCCGGCCACGACCCCGGCGTCGTACTCGGAGCTCCTCGAGCTCGACCTCGCCACCGTCGAGCCGAGCCTCGCCGGTCCGCGGCGTCCGCAGGACCGCGTTCGCCTGGGCGACGTGGGCCGCACGTTCGAGGAGGCGCTCCCCTCCATGCGCGCCGCCTCCGCTCCGCCGCCCGTGCCGAACGCCGGACGCTGGGAGGGCGAGGGAGGAGCGCCGGCGAACGGCGGCGTGGCCGTCGCCGCGCGCCCGCGCGCCCAGGTGGGCACGGGAGAGGCGGCGTTCGACCTCACGGACGGCTCGATCGTGATCGCGGCGATCACGAGCTGCACGAACACGTCGAACCCTTCCGTGATGCTGGCGGCGGGCCTCCTCGCGCGGCGGGCGGTCGAGCGCGGCATGCGCAGCAAGCCGTGGGTGAAGACCAGCCTCGCTCCCGGATCGCAGGTCGTGACGGAGTACCTGCGGGAGGCCGGCCTCCTCGCTCCGCTCGAGGCACTCGGCTTCCACGTGGTGGGGTACGGCTGCACCACGTGCATCGGCAACAGCGGCCCTCTGCCCCCGGAGATCTCCGAGGCCATCGCGGGTGCGGGCCTGGTGGCGGTGTCGGTGCTCTCCGGCAACCGGAACTTCGAGGGTCGGATCAACCCCGACGTGCGCGCGAACTACCTCGCGTCGCCGCCGCTGGTGGTGGCGTACGCGCTCGCCGGGCGGATCGACTTCGACCCCCTCGCCGAGCCGCTGGGCACCGACGCCGAAGGACGGCCGGTGTTCCTGCGCGAGATCTGGCCCAGCCGGCGCGAGATCCTGGACGTCGTCGAGTCCTCGGTGCGCTCGGAGATGTTCCGCGCGCGGTACGCGTCGGTGTTCGAGGGCGATGCGCGCTGGAAGGCGCTCCCCGCGCCCGCGAGCGACCTCTACGCCTGGGATCCGGACTCGACCTACATCCGCGAGCCGCCGTACTTCGAGGACCTCCCTCCCGAGCCGCGTCCGGTCGAGGACGTGCGCGGCGCGCGCGTGCTGGCCTTCCTCGGCGACAGCGTGACGACGGACCACATCTCGCCGGCCGGCTCGTTCCGCGCCGACACCCCGGCCGGGCGCTGGCTGACCGAGCGCGGAGTCGCGCCCGCCGACTTCAACTCGTACGGCTCCCGGCGGGGCAACCACGAGGTGATGGCCCGCGGGACGTTCGCGAACGTGCGGCTTCGGAACCGGCTGGCCGGCGGACGCGAGGGCGGCTTCACCCGCCACGTGCCGAGCGGCGAGCCGATGACGATCTACGACGCAGCCGTGCGCTACGCGGCCGAGGGGGTCCCGCTGCTGGTGCTGGCCGGCCGTGAGTACGGCGCCGGCTCCTCCCGTGACTGGGCGGCGAAGGGGCCGCGGCTCCAGGGCGTGCGAGCGGTCCTGGCGCAGTCGTACGAGCGGATCCACCGCTCGAACCTGATCGGGATGGGCATCGCGCCGCTCGAATTCCTCGAGGGCGAGAGCGCGGTGGCGCTCGGACTCACCGGCGAGGAGGTGTACGCCGTCGAGGGCCTCGCGGCCGCGGTGGAGGCGGCGCGCGGCGGATCGTCGGCGAGGACGGCGGACGGCGGCGCGGACCGCCGCGAGGTCGCCGTCCGCGTGACGCCGTCGCACGGGGAGCCGTTCTCGTTCCGCGCGCGCCTCCGGATCGACACGCCGCGCGAGGCCGACTACTACCGCCACGGCGGCATCCTGCAGTACGTCCTGCGCCGGCTGCTGGCCACTCCGGCTGCGCGGTAGCGAACCCCGGCGTCGCCAGCCGGCGCGTCCCTCTGCGTCCAGACGCCTGACGCCTCCTGCCGGCCCCCCGCCCGCCGTTGACCGCATCCGCCGCGCCCGTTCCCGCCGTCGTGATGGGCGGCCGCAACGCGCTGTCGGTCGTTCGGAGCCTGGGCAGGATGGGGGTCCCCGTGCACGTGCTGGGCCCCCGCTGGAGCGTGCGGGTCGCCGCCTCCCGCTACGCGCGCGTGCTGCCGGTTCGGACGGCGGGAGGTCCCTGGAAGGAGCGGATGCTGGAGTTCCTCCTGGGGCCTGCGAGCCGATCCATCCGGGGCGCGGTGCTGCTGGCCTGCAACGACCCGCCGATCGAGCTGCTCGCCGAGAACCGCGAGACGCTGCTCCGCCACTATCGGCTCGACGCCTGCCACCCGCCGGCCCAGCTGGCGATGCTGGACAAGCTCGCGACCTACCGGGCGGCCGCGGCGGCGGGCGTGCCCAGCCCGCGCGTCTGGGACGTGGAAGGCGAGGACGGCCTGGAGGCGGTGCGCGCCGACCTGCGGTACCCGCTGATCGTGAAGCCGCGGAACTCCGCCGCGTTCCAGGCCGCGTTCCACGGCAAGCACTTCCGCGCCGAGTCGTTCGACGAGACGCGCGAGGCGGTGCGCCGGATGCGCGAGGCGGGGCTCCCGTTCCTGCTGGTCGAGTTCGTGCCGGGCGGCGACGGCCGCTACGGCAGCTACATCACCTACCTGGAAGAAGACGGCGAGCCCGCCTTCCACTTCACCACGCGGGTCATCCGGCGGAACCCGCCCGGTCGCGGGGACGCGGTGTACCGGGTGGCCGAGCCCGTGCCCGGGCTCGCGGAGCCCGCCCTGCGGCTCGTCCGCCGCGTGGGGCTGCGCGGGATCGCGAACGTCGAGTTCAAGCTCGACCCGCGCGACGGCGTCCCGAAGCTCATCGAGTGCAACGCACGGTTCACGACGTCGAACGGGCTGCTCGAGGCCTGCGGCCTCGACCTGGCGCGCTGGGTCTACCGCCGCGCCGTCGGGCTCCCGCAGCCGGCGCCCCGCCCGTTCCGGGCCGGGGTGCGGATGTGGGACCCGCGGGGCGACTTCGGCGCCTACCGCGCGCTGGCGCGGCGCGGCGAGCTCGACTTGGCGGGCTGGCTGCGCACGCTGCGGCCGGCGCGGACCTTCTGGTTCCGGTGGGACGATCCGATGCCGAGCCTGGTCTTCGCCGCGCACGTGGCGCGGCGGGCGGTGGAGCGGCGAGCGGGACGGCGCGGGGCCTCCCGGTCGCGGAACGTCCCCCCGCCGTCGCGCGGAGTCGAGGCGTGACTGCGCGGGACCTGCCGCCGGCCATCGTCCTCGGGGGCCGCAACGCGCTCTCGGTCGTGCAGAGCCTCGGGCGCGCGGGCGTGCGCGTGTTCGTCCCCGCGATCGAGGACAACGTCCGTCTGCGCGCGTCGCGCTACGCACGCATGGTCCCGATCGCCGGCGGCGAGGCCCCCTGGCACGAGCGCCTTGCGGAGTGGCTGCTCGGGCCGGAGGCGGCCCCGCTCCACGGAGCGGTGATCCTCGCATCCAACGATCCCGGCGTGGAGGCGCTCGCCCGCCATCGCGACGCTCTCCTCCCGCTCTACCGGCTGGACCTGTGCCGTCCCGCGGCGCAGCTCGCGATGCTCGACAAGCTCGAGACGTACCGCCTGGCGCGGCAGGCCGGCGTGGACGCGCCCGCCTGGTGGGCGATCGACGACGAGGCGGGCCTCGAAGAGATGCGGGCCCATCTGCGCTTTCCGCTCATCGTGAAGCCCCGGTCGTCCGCCGCGTTCCAGCGGCGCTACCCGGGAGGACGCAAGCACCTGCGCGCCGCGACCTTCGACGAGGCGCGCGCGGCCGTGCGCACGATGCGGGAGGCGGACCTGCCCTTCATCCTGGTGGAGTTCGTGCCCGGGCCGGACGACCGGGGGTCGGCGCTCTTCACGTACCTCGAGGAGGGGGGCGAGCCCGCGTTCGTCTTCACGAAGCGCTTCCTGCGCCGGAGCCCTCCTCACGAGGGGGAGGCCTGCTATCTCGTCTCCGAATGGGTTCCAGAGGTCGTCGAGCCCGCGATGCGCCTGCTGCGGCACGTCGGCCTCGTGGGCCTGGCGCAGGTCGAGTTCAAGCTCGACCGCCGCGACGGACGGTTGAAGCTGATCGAGTGCAACGGCCGGTTCATCGGCCCGAACCCGCTGCTCGTGGCGAGCGGGCTCGACCTCGCGCCGTGGATCTACCGGAGGGCGCTGGGCCGGCCGGCGGAGAGCCTGCCCGCGCCGCGTCGCGGCGTGCGGCTCTGGGACCCCCGCCGCGACTATGCCGCGTACCGCGCGATGGCCGCCGCGGGGGAGATGACGTGGTGGGGATGGCTGCGAAGCCTGCGGCCGGCGCGCACGTTCTGGTTCCGGCTCGATGACCCGATGCCGACGCTCGTGCACGCCTGGCGCGTGGCCGTCCACCGGGTGCGGCGGCTCCGGCCCGGGCGGCGGCGCGGGGGTCCCGTGCCCGGCGAGCCCCGGGCCGAGGGGGCGGCGCCGGACGACCGGACCGCGTCCGCGTGAGCGCGTCCGTCGCGGCCGACCGCCGTGTGGAGCCGGCGGTCGGCGCTCCCGGGAGTCTCCCGCCGGCGATCGTGCTCGGGGGGCGCAATGCACTCTCGGTCGTGCGGAGCCTCGGGCGCAGCGGCGTTCCCGTGCTCGTTCCCGCCGCGCACGACAACGTCCGCGTGCTGGCATCGCGCTACGCGCGTGCGGTGACGGTGCCGGCCGGGCCGGCGGCCTGGCACGAGCGCGTCGCCGGCTGGCTGCTCGGGCCGGAGGCCCGTCCGCTGCACGGAGCCGTGATCCTCGCCTGCAACGACCCGGGCGTCGAGACGCTCGCCCGCCACCGCGCCGAGCTCCTCCCGCTCTACCGGTTGGACCTCGGCAATCCCGCGGCGCAGCTCGCGATGCTCGACAAGCTCGAGACCTACCGCCTCGCCCGGGAGGCCGGTGTGGATGCGCCGGCCTGGTGGGCGATCGAGGACGAGGCGGACCTCGAGCGCATCCGGGACGACCTTCGCTTTCCGCTGATCGTGAAGCCGCGCTCCTCCGCCGCGTTCCAGCGGCGCTTCCCCGGCCGCAAGCACCTGCGGGTCACGACCTTCGACGAGGCGCGGACGGCGGTGCGGGCGATGCGGGAGGGCGGGCTGCGGTTCGTGCTCGTGGAGTTCGTTCCAGGACCGGACGACCGCGCCTGCACGTACTGCACGTACGTGGACGAGAGGGGGGAACCGGTCTGCGACTTCACCATCCGGGGGATCCGTCGGAGCCCTCCCGGCGAGGGAGAATCGACGTACGTCGTCTCCGAACGGTTCCCGGAGCTGGCCACGCCCGCCCTGCGCCTCGTGCGGCACGCGGGCCTGATCGGACTGGCGTGCATCGAGTTCAAGCTCGACGAACGGAACGGCCGGATGAAGCTGCTCGAGTGCAACTGCCGGTTCGTCGCTCCGAACCCGCTCCTGATCGGCAGCGGGCTGGACCTGGCGCCCTGGATCTACCGGCGGGCGCTCGGGCTGCCGGCAGGGACGCTGCCGGAGTGGAGGGCAGGGATCCGGCTCTGGGATCCCGTGCGCGACTACCGGTCCTATCGGGCCCTGGCCCGAGCCGGAGAGACGACGCTCTGGCAGTGGCTTCGGAGCCTGCGTCCGGCGCGGACGTTCTGGTTCCGCCCGGACGATCCGATGCCGACGCTCGTGCACGCGTGGCGCGTCGCCGCAAGCCGCACGCGGGCTGCGATGCGCCGGCGGCCGCCGCCCTCCACCCTCGACGACCGGAACCCGGCGCAGGAGGTTCGCTCCATCCGGATGCGGCCCCGGAGGCCGCAGCGTGGGCCGGTCGAGCCGTCGGACGGCGCGCGGGGGCCGGCGCCGGTCCGGCCGCCCGGTGAGGGCGCGCCTTGAGCCCGCTCACCTGGGGCGTCCTCTCGCCCGGCGATCTCGGTTCCGCGGTCGGCGGGCTGCTGCGCGATCGTGGGCATCGGACGGTGACGACGCTCGAGGGCCGCAGCGCCCGCACGCGCGAGCGCTGCGAGCGCGCCGGCCTCGAGGTCCTGCCGGGCCTGCGCGAGGTCGTCGCCGAAGCCGACGTCGTGATCTCGCTCGTCCCGCCGGAGGCGGCCCTGCCTCTCGCCCGCCGGGTGGCGTCGGGCGGCGCGCGCAAGCCGGGGCAGCTCTACGTGGACGCGAACTCGCTCGCGCTCCGCGACTTGCGCGCCGTCGCGGCGATCGTGACGTCCTCGGGTGGACGCTTCCTCGACGCCGCCTTCCACGGAGCGGCCGCGTACGCCGGTCAGGACCGGCTCCGCGACTCCACGTCGGTGTTCCTCGCGGGCGAGGACGTCGAGCGGATCGCCGGGGCGCTCTCTCCGCCGCTGCGCGTCGTGCGACTCGGCACGGAGCCCGGCCGCGCGACCGCGCTCAAGCTGCTGATCTCGACGCTCAACAAGGGGATGTCCGCGCTCTTCGCCGAGGCGGGCGCCGCCGCCGCGCGCGCGGGGCTGCTGGACGAGACGCTCGAAGCGCTTCGCTTCCATCACCCCCAGACGACGGCCGAGCTCGAGCGGATGCTCCCGAGCTACGCGCGCCACGCCCGCCGGCGGGCGATCGAGATGGAGGGCCTCGCGGACTTGCTCCGGGAGGTGGGCGTGGAGCCGGAGATGGCGGCGGCGGCGGCGCGGCGGATCGCGCGCATGGCGGGCGCGCTCTCCGAGCCGCCGCCGGGCGCAGCGCTCCAGGCGGGTGAGATGCTGCGAGCCCTCGGTCGGAAACCCGAAGGGGGAGAACCGTGACCATGTCCCGCAGCCCGCGCTCGGCCGGCGCCGCCGGGGCCGCGCCTAGCTCCCCCCGTTCATCAGGAAGTGCAGGACGTCGAACTTGGTGACGATCCCCACCAGACGTCCCCCGCTCCGCACGAGCACCGCCGGGCTCCCCCCGCGGCCGAGGGCCTCGGAAGCCCGGCGGATCGGCGTGGCGTCGTCCACCACCGGAAACGGCGGCTCCAGGAAGTCGCCGACCCCCCGGTCGAGGATCGCCGAGTCGGCGATCACGCGGGAGAGGAGAGGTCCCTCGGAGAGGCTGCCCACCGACTCGTCGCCGTCCACGACCGGGAGCTGGGAGATGTTGTAGCGCTCCATCAGCGCGAGCGCGTCGCGGACCTTCTCCGCGCGCGAGACCGTCACGACCGGCGGCACCTCGCCGCGCGTCTTCATCCCCAGCAGGAACGAGACGTCCACCGCCTCCTCGTCGAGGAAGCGGTTCTCGCGCATCCACTCGTCCGAGTGGAACTTCGACAGGTACCAGGCGCCGGTGTCGGCCACGATGCCCACGACCCAGCGGTCGGGGTCGTCGAGCTCGCGGGCGATCTGGAGCGCGACGGTGAAGATCGTCCCGGTGGATCCGCCGCAGAAGATCCCCTCCTCGCGCGTGATCCGGCGGGCCAGGTTCAACGACTCCCGGTCCGAGACGTTGCGGATCTCGTCCACGACGTCGATGTCGAGCGTGCCGGGGATCTTGTCGCTGCCTATGCCCTCGACCTTGTAGACCTCGCCCTTCGTAATCCGCCCCGTCTCCTTGTAGGTGCGGAGGATCGAGCCCACAGGGTCCGCGCCGACCACCCGGATCGCGGGGTCCCGCTCCTTGAGGTAGCGGCCCGCGCCGCTGATCGTCCCGCCCGTCCCCATCCCCGCCACGAGCGCCGCGATCCTCCCGCCGGTCTGCTCCCACAGCTCCGGACCCGTGGTGCGGTAGTGCGCGTCGGTGTTCTGCCGGTTGTAGAACTGGTTCGCGAAAACGGCGCCGGGCGTGCTCTCCGCGATCGTGCGCGCGACGTTCACGTAATGGTCGGGCGAGTCCGGCGGCACGGCGGTCGGCGTGATCACGACGCGCGCCCCGAACGACTTGAGGAGCCGGATCTTCTCCTCCGACATCTTGTCCGGCATCGTGAAGATCGCGCGGTAGCCGCGGATCGCGCAGATCATCGCGAGCGCGACGCCGGTGTTGCCGGAGGTCGCCTCGACCACCGTGCCGCCGCGCCGGAGGCGGCCCTCGCGCTCGGCGTCATCCACGATCGCGAGCCCGATCCGATCCTTCACGCTGCAGCCGGGGTTCCTGGTCTCGAGCTTGGCGTAGACCGGCGTGCGGATCCCGCGGGCGAGCCGCTGCAGGCGGACGAGCGGCGTGCGGCCGATCGTGTCGAGGATCGAGTCGTGGACGGGCGGCGGAGCCGGCCGTTCGACGGCGGAGGGTCGGGGGTCGTTCGCGCCGGGGCCGGCGCCGGCGCTATCCCCGCTCATCGGCGTGCTCCTCCTCGCCCGGCGCGTACCGTCGCTTCAACTCGGCCAGGAGGTTCAGCGCGTCGAGCGGCCGCAGGGCGTCCGTGTCCAGCGCGCCGAGGGCCTCGCGCAGGGCGTCCCGATCCCGGGACTCTCCGGAGCCGGAGACGGCGGTCTGCGGCTCCGGCCGCGCCGCCTGGCCGCCCGGCGCCGCGAACATCGCCAGCTGATCCCCCTCCGCCGCGGGCCCGGCGGAGCTCCCCCCCGGCACGGAAGCACCCCCGCCGCCCGCCAGACCCGCCGCGGGCTGCCCCGCCTCGAGCCGCGCCAGGATCTCCCGCGCGCGCTCCACGACGTCCGCCGGCAGCCCGGCGATGCGCGCCACGTGGATGCCGTAGGAGCGGTCGCTCCGGCCCTCGGCGACGCGCTTCAGGAACACGATGCCGTCGCCCCACTCCTTCACCTGCACGTGGGCGTTGGCCACGCCCGGCAGACGCCCGGCGAGGGCGGTGAGCTCGTGGTAATGCGTCGCGAAGACCGTGCGCGGCGCCCCGCCCGCGGCGGCGTGCAGGCGCTCGGTGACCGCCCACGCGAGGGAGAGGCCGTCGAAGGTCGCCGTGCCGCGGCCGATCTCGTCCAGGAGGACCAGGCTCGAGGGCCCCGCGTTCCGCAGGATGTTGGCCGTCTCGACCATCTCGACCAGGAAGGTCGAGCGTCCGCGCGCGAGGTCGTCCGAGGCGCCGACGCGCGTGAAGATCCGGTCGGCGGCGCCGATCCGCGCGGACTCCGCCGGGACGAACGAGCCCGTCTGCGCCAGGAGCACGATGAGACCCGCCTGCCGCAGGTACGTGGACTTGCCGGCCATGTTGGGACCGGTCAGGAGCAGGATCCGGCGGCCGGGACCCAGCACGAGGTCGTTGGGGACGAACCGTCCCGCGCCGAGCGCGGACTCGACGACCGGGTGCCGCCCGCCGCGGATCTCCAGGGCGTCGCCCTCCACGACCTCGGGACGGCGCCAGCCGCGTAGCGCCGCCGTCTCGGCCAGGCCGCCGATCACGTCCAGCCCGGCCAGCGCGTCGGCCAGGCGCTGGAGCCGGGGCGCGGCCGCCGCCACGCGCTCCCGCAGGCGCGCCAGCGCCGCCGCCTCGAGCGCGCCCAGCCGCTCCTCGGCGGCGAGCACGCGCTCCTCGACCTCCTTGAGCTCGGGCGTCAGGTAGCGCTCGCCGTTGGCGATCGTCTGCTTGCGCTGGTAGTCCGGCGGCACCTGCGCGAGGTTCGCGCGCGTGACCTCGATGTAGTACCCGAACACCCGGTTGTACCCGACCTTCAGCGAGCCGATGCCCGTGCGCTCGCGCTCCCGACCCTGGAGGGCGGCGATCCAGTCCAGACCCGCGCGCCGTGCGTCGCGCAGGCGGTCGAGCTCGGGATCGCAGCCGTCGCGGATCACGGGACCCTCCGCGGGCGTCGCCGCGGGATCGTCCACGAGCGTCCGCGCGAGGTCCTCGAGCAGCTCGTCCACGCCCTCGAGCCCGCCCGTCAGACGTTCGAGCAGCGCCGGCGGCGAGACGACACCCGGCGCGATCGCACCCCCGGCGACCTCCCTCAGCGTGCGGACGAGCGCCGGCAGGCGCTCCAGCGTCCGGCGGAGCGCCGAGAGGTCGCGCGGCGTGGCGCGTCCGGCGACGCTCCGCCCGGCGATCCGCGCCACGTCGGCCGTGCCGCGCAGCTCGAGGCGGAGCCGTGCACGCGTGTCCCCGCGCTCCGCGAGGAAGGCGACGGCGTCCTGCCGCTCGCCGACCTCGGCGGTCGAGCGCAGGGGCCGGAGGAGCCAGGCCCGGAGCAGCCGCGCGCCCGGCCCGGTCAGCGTGGCGTCCACCGCGGAGAACAGCGTGGGTCCCCCGGCGGCGCTCGAGAGCACCTCGAGGTTCCGGAGCGTCACGTCGTCCAGCAGGAGGTGGTCGTCGCGCCCGATCCAGCGCGGGGCGAGCAGCGTGGCCACCGCCCGGGGCTGCACCTCACGGAGGTAGGCGAGCGCCGCGCCCGCAGCGGCCACGGCCGGAGACTCCTCGGGAATCCCGAACCCGTCGAGCGTCACGCAGCCCAGGTGCTCGAGCAGGCGCTCGCGGCAGCGCGCGAGGTCGAACTCGTGATCGGCGCGGGACGTGACGGCGTAGGGGAGATCCGGGGCGGCGGACCGCCCGGCGCGCCGCAGGAACCCGAGCGCGGAGGGCCTCCGTTCCGCGGCCGGGAAGGCCGCGACGCCGACGTCGGCCTCGAGCCAGGAGGCCGGCGCCAGCACCTCGCGCGGCGCCAGCCGCTCGAGCTCCGCCTCGGCCTCGTCGAGCGGCGCCTCGCCGAGCCACAGCTCGCCGGTCGAGACGTCGGCGAACGCCAGCCCGAGCCGATCGCCCGCGAGCGCCGCGGCGGCCAGGTAGTTCCCCCGCGTCGCGTCGAGCAGCGCCTCGTCCACGACCGCCCCCGGCGTCACGACCTCGACCACCTCGCGGCGCACGACGCCGCGCGCGAGGCGTGGGTCCTCCATCTGCTCGCAGATGGCGACGCGGTGCCCCGCGGCGAGGAGCCGCCCCACGTAGGTCTCCGCGGCCCGCGCGGGGAAGCCGGCCAGCGGGACGCGCCGCGCACCGCCGTTGTTGCGGGAGGTGAGCGTGAGGTCGAGCGCGGCCGCCCCA
Organism: Gemmatimonadota bacterium; assembly: GCA_036556125.1. Lineage (GTDB taxonomy): Bacteria > Gemmatimonadota > Gemmatimonadetes > JACCXV01 > JACCXV01 > DATBJZ01. The sequence continues at coordinate 37,380 of DATBJZ010000052.1, forward strand.
CGCTCGGCGTCCTCGTTGAACATCTCGTAGAAGTCGCCCAGCCGGAACAGGAGGATCGCGTCGCGGTGGTCGCGCTTGATGCGGTCGTACTGCCGCATCAGCGGGGTCAGCGCCTCGGGCCGGGACTCGTTCGGCTCGGGGGCGGACTCCGGCTCGGGGATGGACCCCGCCGCGGCGTCGGGGGCCGTGACGCCCCCGGCGGACGTCCCCCTCCGCTGACGCGTGCGGACGGCCGGCGGTTCCGTCCCCACGGGGGCCACCGGGTCCGCCGTGTCCGCGGCCCGGTTCACCTGCCGGGCTCGGGCCTCGTGGTCACGGGTCCGTAGCCGGCGGCGAGGAGTGCAGCCCGCACGTCCTCGAGCCGCGTGCGCTCCGCAGGCACCTGGAAGGGTCCGACGCGCACCCGGTAGTAGCCTTCGCCGTTCACGATCCCCGTGTCGATCGAGGGCTCGAACCCCTTCCGGCGGAGCTCGGACGAGAGGCCCGACGCGCTCGCCGCACGCGTGAAGGCGCCCACCTGGAGATAGACGGGCCCGGGCGCGATCGGCTCGAGCTCGCCCGGCGGCGCGGCCGCTGGGGGCGCGGCCGCGACATCGGCGCGGCCCGGCGCCGGCGCGGCCGGAGTCGCGTCGACGGGCTGGTCCTCGACCTCCGGCGATTCCGGCTCGGCTGCGCGGTCCGCCCCGGGCGTCCGCTCGGGCCCGGGCCGGCGCTCCTGCTCCGGTCCCGCGTCCCTGGACGGCGCCGGCGCAACGGCGCCGCGCAGCGCACGACCGCCGTCGGACGCTGCGGCGCGGTCGCCCGTTTCCGGCCGATCCCCGTCACCGTCCCCGCCGTCCTCCGCCGCACGGCCCTCGTCGGAAATGCCGCCGGGGCGGCCGGGCTCGGGGGCCCGCAGCGCGGGCGCGTCGTCGGCCGGCGGACTGACCGGCGGGGGCGCGGCGCGGTCGCCGACCGCGGGGGGGGCGGGCTCCAGGCGCTCCTCGTCGCGATCGTCGTCGGCCTCGGCGAGGTCGCCCACCGGCTGCTCCGCCGAGGGCCGCGCGCCGCGCTCGTCTTCGCGCGCCGCGCCCGCCTCGCGAGCCCGCGGCCGGTCGAGGTCGCCGGCCTCACGCGCCCGCGCCACGGCCGGCAAATTGGGGCTCTCCGCCACCGACTCGAGGCTCGTGTTGCGGACCGATTCGCTGAACCGCCGCCAGGCCCCGGCGCCTTCCCGATCGCCGCCGGCGGCGCGATCGCTCTCGGCCAGGTAGTAGAGCGCCAGCGGCTCGAGCGCGTGCCCGGGATAGTCGAGCTCGAGCAGGTTCAGGTACTTCCGTGCGTCGGCGTAGGCCCCGCGGGCGAGCAGCGTCCGGCCGAGCCAGTAGACGTGCTCACCCTCGAGATCCCGCAGGTTCGCCCCGCGCCCGCCCTCGCGCTGGTAGTCCTTCATCCGCGCGAAGCCCGCGGAGAACGCGTCGTAGGCGGCGGTCCAGTTGCGCTCGGCGAAGTACGTCTCGCCGATTCGCAGCGACGTCTCGGGCCGGTAGCGGCTGAACGGATAGCTGCTGGCGAGCGTCTGCCACTGGCGGCGCGCCTCGTCGTAGTCGCCGCGCGCCGCGTAGAGGCGCGCCAGCCGCGCCACGGATTCATCCGCGAGCGGAGAGGTGGGATAGCGCTCGGCGACCGCCAGGAAGTAGCCCTCGGCGAGCTTCGCGTCGGGCGTCATCAGTCCGAGGTAGTGGTACGCCTCGCCGAGGTTGGCGGCCACGTCGCCGCCCTGCTCGCCCGCGAGCTCCACGTACTCCCGCAGGAGCCGCTGCGCCTCCGGGTAGTCGCCGGCGCGGAACCGGTCCACGCCCTCCTCGAACACGCCGCCCGCCTGCGCCGAGGCGACTGCGGGCAGCGCCGCGACGGCGCCGCAGAGCAGCAGCGCGAGCAACGAAGCGGGAACCGAGAGGACGCGGGCGCGCGGGGCGCCCCCACCGAGCCGAATCATGCAGCCCTCCTCGTGACGCGCCGCCCCGGAGGGCGGCCTGGTTGCGGCGCGGCGCCGCACCGTCCGGCGCCGCTCACGCGCCCGCGGAGACCGGCGGCGCCGACGGAGAGAGGAGCCGCACGAGCCGCTCCTCCATCACCGCCGCCGGCGGCAGGCGCGACGACTTGAGCGCGAGGTCCAGCTCCAGCAGCCCCGCGAGCCACCGATCCACCGCGGCGCGGTCGTAGCGGCGGGCCTGCGCCCGCGCGGACTCGGCCCCGCGGATCCGGAAGCTGCGGCGGTCGAGGGCCCACGCGGACTTCCCGACTTCCCGCCCGATCTCGTCGGAGCCGCGCAGGCCGCGCGCCTCGCACGCGCGAATGCCGCCGAGCAGCAGGAAGTGCTGCGCCAGCAGGGAGACCAGGAAGATCGGGCTCTCCCCCGCGTCGAGCAGCCTCCGCAGCGAGGTCAGCGCCTCCTCGCGGCGTCCCATCCCGACCAGGTCGATGAAGGCCCAGCGGTCCCCGGCCGGCGTTCCCGCCGCGACCCGCTCGACGTCGTCGGCCTCGATCCGCGTCCGCTCCCCGGCCAGGGCGACGAGCTTCTGGACCTCCGGGGCCAGCGCCGCGGTGTCCTCCGGCAGGAGCTCCGCGAGCAGACGCGCCGCTCGCGAGTCGATCGTGCGGCCGTGGCGCTCGACCTCGCTCCGGACGCGCGCCTCGACGGCCGCGGCGCCGCGCGGCGGGTCGAAGGTCTCCTCGCTGCCGACCCGGCGGAACGTCGTCCAGGGCGCCCCCGCGGGCTTGCGCGAGGCCACGGCGATCAGGCGCGTGGTCGGGCTCGGGTCCTCGAGAAACGCCTCGACGGCGCGCTCGACCGCCGCCGGGGCGGCCTCGACGTCGAGGAGGACCACGACGCGCGCGTCTCCGGCGAGCGGGGGGGTCTCGAGAAGCGTCGCCAGCGCGGACGCGTCCGCGTCTCGCGCGCTCAGACGGTCGAGGTCGAAGGCGCGTCCGGCCTCGTCCAGGCGCTCGGCGACGAGGGCGGCGAGCCGTTCGGTTCGCGCGGCCTCGTCGTCGCCGGCGAGCAGGTGGACGTCGTGCGTGACGGGGGCGGGCGGGCGCGGCACGGGGCTCCGGACCGAGGGGACCGGCGGACGCCCGCTAATCTGTCCGCCTGCCCCGGCGGGCGCTACTCGCGCGGCCGGCGGGGCCTCGACGCGGCGGGGGCGAAGCGGAGCGAGACGGGGGCGGCCGCGAAGGTGAGCGAGGGGGCCGCGTACAGCACCGGCTGGACCGACGCGCCGCGTCCGCCGGAGAACCCGAACGAACGCGGGACCGAGCCCGGCGCGGCCGATGCGAGGAGAAGGCTCCAGTCGAGGACCGGGGCCGTCGGGGCCGCGTCGCCCGCGCGCTCGAAGGGCCGCGCGGCGATGCCGGGCGGAGACGGATCGAAGGAGCGCGCCGTCCCGCCGGCCGCGCCGGCGGGCCACGCCACGGCTCCGCGCCGGGCCGCCGCGAGCACCGGACCCCGCACGATCGCACCCCCCGCGGCCGCCCCGGCACTCTCGAGCGCCAGCGCGCTGGCGGGCGCGGGCCGGGGCTGCTCCCCCGCCGCGCGCAGCCACAGGGTGGAGACGACGGCCGCGACGAGCGCCAGCCCGGATCCCGCGCGGCCGACGACGCGCGCGACCCGGCGCCGGCGGAGGCGGACGGTCTCCAGCGCGGCGATCCGCGCCTCGAGGCGCGGCAGGAAGTCG
>DATBJZ010000053.1:0-16426 GCA_036556125.1 Gemmatimonadota bacterium
GAGCGTCGCGCTCTCCGCGCGGGCCGCGACGTCGAGCGGCGCGCACCGCGATCCGCCGGATGTCGTCCCGAGCTCTGCGCCCTCGGCGGGGACGTCGCCGGCGGTGTCGCGCCGGAGGAGCCTCTGCGCGCGGGCCGGGCCCGCGCGCGAGGCGAAGATCTTGGCCGGGAGCACGTCGGAGGCCAGCGCGACCCAGTCCTCCCGCCCGAGGTCGAAGTAGAACGCGCGGAGCCGCTCGCGAATGCGCGCGCGCTCGGACGCCGCGGCGTCCGGCGCCTCGGCGGGGGACGCGGGGGTCGCGGCCGGCGCCGTTCCCGCGCTCGCCCGCCGCTCCGCGCGAGCCGCCGCGGCATCGCTCCGGACCTGTGCGGCCGCCGTCCCCGGGGAGACGGGGGTCAACAGGGCGGCGGCGATCGCCGCAGCCGCGCCGACGCCCCTCACGCTCCGCGTTCGTCCGCGGACGACGAGCCCAGTCGGTTCGCACACGGCAGTCCTCCCGTCGACGGTGAAGCGGGCCGGGGTCCATCGCGCGGCTTGGCCCTCACAGTCCCACCGACTCCACACCACGGCCTCCCCCGGCGTTCGAACCTCACCGCGCCATCTCGTTGCTTTTCGGGATCTATTCGGTTACATCCCGCGTCGAGGTCGACAGCCGGCCGCGGCCCTTCCGCGACCCTCCCACTCGGCCGCGGCACGGCCGGCGGGCCTCCAGCCAGGAGGTGGCGTGGTGAACCTCGAGCGGAAGCTGGATCTCCTGATGTCGCTGGCCGCGGACGATCGCGAGGGCCTCCCGGGCGGGGCCGCGCCGGCGCTCCCGCCGCGGCTGCGGCACACGAAGCGCGTCGGCGCGCTCCGGCCGCTGAACCTGCGCGGCGTGCGGTTCAAGGGCGGCGGCGGGACCACCCTGCTGCGCGTGCTGATGACGAACGCCTGCAGCTTCAACTGCCACTACTGCCCGATGCGGCGCGACCGGAACCTGCCGCGGACGCTCCTGCGGCCGGAGGAGCTCGTGCGCGTGTTCCTCGAGGCGCACCGGCGCCGGTGGTGCAACGGCCTCTTCGTCACGACCGGCATCCCGGGGCGGCCGGTCAAGGTGATGGACGACCTGATCCGCGCGCTCGAGCTCCTGCGAGAGCGGCACGCGTTCCGCGGCTACGTCCACGTCAAGATGGTTCCCGGCGGCGAGCCGGCGCAGGTCGAGCGGCTGACGCAGCTGGCCAGCCGGGTCTCGATCAACCTGGAGACGCCCTGCGGGGCGAGCCTGCTCCAGATCGCCCCCGAGAAGCGCTGGGCGACCACCGTCGCCGCGCTCGAGACCGCGCGGGCGCGGGTGGTGCAGGAGTGGGAGGAGGAGGCCGACGGGAAGCCGCGCGACCGCGCCCGTCCGAACGGCGCCTCAGGGATGACGATGCAGTTCGTCGTGGGCGCAACCGGCGACTCCGACCGGGACCTCCTGACGCGCGTGACGGACCTCTACGCCGGCCGCGGCATCCACCACGCGCACTTCAGCGCGTTCCGCCCGATCCGCGACACCCCGCTCGAGGACCGCCGCGCGGCGCCCGCCCTGCGGGAGCACCGGCTGTACCAGACCGACTACCTGCTCCGCGAGTACGGCTTCGGCCGCGACGAGGTCGTCTTCGGCGCCGACGGGAACCTGCCGCTGGAGCGCGACCCCAAGACCTCCTGGGCCATCGCCCACCCGGAGCGCTTCCCGGTCGAGGTGCGGAGCGCGGCCTACGAGGACCTCGTGCGCGTGCCGGGGATCGGCCCCGTGAGCGCGCGGCGCATCGTCGAGGAGCGCCCGCGGACGCTGCTGCGCGGCCTCGGAGATCTCCGGAAGCTCGGCGTGGTCGCGAAGCGCGCCGCGGGCTTCCTCACGCTCGGCGGCCGCCGGCTCGCGTCGGTGCGCTGGAGCGAGCAGATCGGGCTGTGGCGGCCGGAGGACGAGGTCGGGGCGTACGCGTTCGTCTACGAGGTGAGCCCGGGCACGTTCCGCTGAGTGCGGCCGAACGCGGGCCGGGCGAGGCCTTCGCCGGCGGCGTGCGAACGCGCGGATCCCGCGTCGGGTCGCCCTGTGGACCTCGACCCGCGGAGCGTGGTCCTCCCCGCGGCACGATCAGATGTACCCGAACACGGGCGGGAAGGCGATCACGACCGTCGCGGCCCACAGGGCATACGCCGGCAGGTAATCCGTCTGCCAGCGCTCGAGGTCGGCGAACGACCCGCGCCCTCTCAGAAAGCGCACGTAGAGCACGGCGGACCACGCCAGGTTGACCAGCAGGATCACGTTCTCGCCCAACGCCGCCACGCGGTTGGGCGTGAACCCGAACTCGGTGATGCGCGCGGCGATGGCCCAGAGCGCCACCGCGTCGGCCAGCAGCGCGCTGACCACGAGCACGACCTGCATCACGTCGAAGGCGCCGGGGGGCGACCGGGGATCGCGGGCGGACACGGAATAGAGCAGGAGACCCAGGACCACGACCAGCAGCAGGTCGAACGCGATCAGCGCGTTCCGCTCGATGTCCACTCCGCGGCCCGTCCACAGCACCGTCGCGAGGAAGGTCACCAGCAGGGTGGCGAAGAGCGGGGTGAAGAGGCGCGTCAGCACGGGCGCCATGTTCTCGATCACGCTCTGCTTGGCCTCGACCAGCCAGGAGGCGACCAGGACGGCGCCGACCGCGCCGCACGGCCCGAGCCAGGACTCGAAGAACGGCTCGACGTCGATCCCGATGGCCTGGAAGATCAGCGCCATGAAGGCCGTGAGGACGGCCCCGCCGAGGGCGATCAGGACGTAGTAGATGAACAGCTCGCCCGTGAAGCGGATGAAGTCCATCCGGCCGCCGACCTGCCCCCAGCGGCCGCCGGCGTACGCGACCCCCACGGCCAGCCAGAGCGCGATCGGCAGGTGCAGCGCCGTGAGGATCTCCGTGGAGCCCAGGCGGGCGAAGGGATAGACGTTGGCGAACACCCCCGCCGCGACGAACGCCCCGGCCAGGACGCCGAGGGTGCCGGCCTCGAGCCGCCGCTTCCAGGCGAAGTAGCCGGCCAGGAAAGGCAGCACGAAGAGGCTCAGGTTGCGGACGTAGAAGCCTTCGTCGACGCCCCACTGCAGACCGAACGGCGTGGGCGCCTTGATCGCGAGGGCCGCCGCGACCGCGAGGCAGAGCGCCACGACGGCGTCCTTCCGGGGCCGCTCCCGCGGCTCCCCGGAATCCGCGGAGACCACGACGAGCTGCTTCCAGAGGCGATCCGAGTGCTCGCGCGCGAACTCGCGGGAGAGGGCGTCGAGATCGCCCATGCGCTTCACCGCCACGAGGAACGCCTCGTCGGCGGAGAGCCCCGCGCCGGCGAGCACTCCGATCTGCTCCCGGAGGTGGTCCTCCAGCTCCGCCACGTCGACCGGGTGGATCGCCTGCCGGCGGCGGAGATAGCTCCGCCAGAGCTCGATCTGCTCCTCGAGCGAGATCGTCCGACTCGGAGACGGCATCGCTCAGGCGCCGCCCGGAAGCGGCAAGGGCGCCGCCGGGCCGCGGGGCGGGACGGGGAGGGAGAGCGCCTGCCAGACGCCCCGCAGCGTGTCGTCCACCGTCTGCCACTGCCGGCGTTCGTCGGTGAGCCGGGCGCGGCCTCGAGGCGTGATGCGGTAGTACCTGCGACGGCGACCGCTCTCCGCGACCTCCCATCGCGCCCTGATGTGGCCCAGCCGCTCGAGGCGATGCAGCACGGGGTAGAGCATCCCGTCCGTCCATTCCATGCGCCCGCCCGACAGCTCCCGGACCCGCTGGAGGATGGCATAGCCGTAGCTGTCCCCCTCGGCCAGGATCGCCAGCACGATCGGGGTCGAGGAAGCGGCGATCAGGTCCTTGCTGATCTCCATCGGGCGTCCCTCGTCGGCGGCGCCGTCAATCGTGCTCGGCTCCGTAGCGCCACTATGCATAGTAGTACTAGGTATGTCAAGGACACACCGGTCCGGGGAGCCGGTTCGTGGTCGGGGCGGCGGTCGGCGAGTCGGCCCTGATCCCGCTCGGGGTGCACCTCGCGAAGGGGCGGGGGGGAACGACGGCCCGGCGCTCCCCGCGCGGGGCGGCCGTCCGCTAGCGAGCCCGGCCCTCCCCTGCCGCGGCCTCGGGCAGGATCCGCCAGATGCGCCCGCCGTTGTCGTCCGCCACGTAGATCGATCCGTCCGGACCCTGCGCGAGGCCCGTGGGCCGGTGCGGCGCCTCCGGGCCCGGCTCCGGTCCGGCGAAGCCGTCGGCGAACGTCACGTGGGGCCCGGACGGCCGTCCGCCGCGCATCGGGAGGAACACGACCCGGTAGCCGCCCTGCGGCCGCGGCGCGCGGTTCCAGGAGCCGTGGAACGAGATGAACGCGCCCTCCCGCCACGCCGCCGGCAGCCCTTCGGCCCTGGGGAAGAGCAGCGCGAGGGGCGCCCAGTGCGCGGGGAAGGCCGCGAGCGGCTCCTCGGCCTCGGCGCAGCGGCCGACCTCCCGCGCGTCTCCGCCGTACTCGGGCGCGAGCACGAGGCGCCCGAGCTCCGGGTCGTGGTAGCAGTACGGCCACCCGAAGTCGTCGCCGCGGTCGATCCGGACGAACACCTCGGACGGCTTCTCCGCGCCCGCCCGCTCGTCGTAGAGGTCCGGCCACAGCTGGTGGAGCTGGTCGCGGCCGTGCTGCAGCCCGTAGAGCGCGCCGGTCGCGGGGTGCGTCGCGAGCGCCGTCACGTTGCGGAGCCCCGTCGCGAAGCGCTCCCCGTCGGCCGCGGACTGCCCGGCGCGGCCCGCGTCGAAGCGCCAGATCCCGCCGCGCGTCTCGAGCTCGGGGCAGGGATCGCGGCCCGGAACGCCGGGCTCGCGATCGGGATCCTGACAGGCGTTCGAGGGCGCGCCGACGTTGACGAAGAGTCCCCCGTCGGGCCCGATCGCGATCGTCTTGGCCGCGTGGCTGGGCTCCGACGGCAGGCCGGAGACGACGGTCTCCGGATCGCCCTCCGGGGCCAGCGTGCCGGCCGGCAGCGTCCAGCGCACGACGCGGTCGTTCGGCGCGAACCACAGCCGTCCGCCCTCGAGCAGGAGCCCCGTCCCCCCGGGCGACCCGAAGCGGATCCGCAGGTCGGCCCTGCCGTCGCCGGTGGTGTCGCGAAGCGCCAGCACCCCGCCGTCCTCGCCCTCGCGGCCCTCCCCGCGGAGCGCCACGTAGACGTCGCCGTTCGGGGCCACCGCGAGGTGACGGCCGCGGCCGACGCTGTCGGCCACGACCAGCGCGCAGAACCCCTCGGCCAGCGTGAGGCCGCCGTCGCCGGGGTCGCACGCGGGCGGGGCGGGCGCCGCCGCCGGGGCGGCGCCGGAGCAGCCGCCCGCGGCAGCGGCGAGGGCGCCCGCGAGGAGGGCGGCCGCGGCGGGCCGCCGAAGCGATTCAGTCATCGGACCTCGCTCGGGTGCGGGGCGCGCCGCGCGCGCGTTCGCGGGCGATCGTCGCCACGACCGAGTCGATCGCCGCGATCGCCTGCGCGCGGGGCAGCCCGTGGTTGTTGGAGAGGATGCTGAAGACCAGCGTGTCTCCGGGCGACGGGACGAGGTAGCCGGAGAGCGTGTTGACGTGCCGGATGTAGCCCGTCTTCGCGTGCAGCCCCGCGAGCTCGGGCCGGTCCGCGAAGCGCACGCGCAGCTCGCCCTCGCCGCCGGGCGAGGCAAGCGAGGCGGCGAACGTCCGGCCGTCGCGATGGCGCCGCATCGCGCCGAGCAGCGTGGCCATCGCCTCGGGCGTCACCAGGTTGCCGGAGGAGAGGCCCGACGCGTCGCGCAGGTGGACGGCGTCCTCGGCGACCCCGATCGCCTCCAGGAACCCGCGTTCGGCCGCGATCCCGGCGTCGAAGGAGCCCGCGCCCCGCGTCTCCCGCCCCAGCGTCTTCAGCAGCAGCTCGGCGTGCAGGTTCTGGCTCCGCTGGTTCACGGTGGCGATCACCCGCGCGAGGGGCACCGACACGTGCTCCACGAGGGGACGGGCGTCCGGCGCCACCGGCGAGCGCGCGGCGTCGGCCACGACGATCACGGAGTCGCGCTCGACGGCCACGCCGGACGCCTCGAGGACCTCGCGGAAGACGGTCCCCGTCCAGCCGGCGGGGTTCACGACGGCGAAGGACTCCGTGTCCTGCGGCGCGTCGGCGGCGATCTCGCCGTACGCGGTGACCCGGTTCGTGCCCGGCTCGCGCGTGAAGTCCAGCGCGACGCTCGCCGAGTCGAGGCGCGCCACGGTACGGGCCTCGTTGCGGAGGCTCCAGAAGCTCGAGGGCGGCGAGCCGGTGACGAGGGGCGGCGAGCCGGGCGCGGCGGGGCGGATCGTGAAGTCGATGCTGTTGTCGTTGAACGAGAGCGCCGACACGGGCGCGGCGTACCACCACAGCAGGTCGTAGGCCTCCCAGTCGGGGCGCGTGTGCTCGCCCTCGAACCAGGACTCGTCGGCGACGACGCCGCCCGCGACGCGGCGCAAGCCGCGCACGCGGAGGCTGTCCGCGAGCGCCTCGAAGATCGCGGTCGGACCGCCGGCCACGAAGCGGCCGGAGAGGTTGGGGTCCCCGCGGCCGTAGAGCACGAGGTCGCCCTCGAGCGTGCCGTCTCCGCGGAGCGGCCCCGTGGCGTAGAGCGACGTGCGCCAGGCGTAGTCGGGGCCGAGCGCGTCCAGGGCGGCGGCCGTCACGACGAGCTTCAGGTTGGAGGCCGGGACGAAGTGCCGGCGGGCGTTGCGCTCGTAGAGGACCTCGCCCGTGCGGGCGTCCTCCACGAGCACGCCCCAGAACGCGCGGTCGAACGGCCGCGCGTCGAGGATCGCGTCCACCGCGCCGGCGAGCCTCTCCCGCACGTCCGCGGCCGCCACCGACGACGCGGCCGCGCCGTGCGACGCCGACGCGCAGCCGGCGAACGTCCAGGCCCAGGCGGCGGCCGCCCAGGCGCAGGCCGGGAGCAGGGCGGCCGCGTCACGGAACGCGGCGCGGGTCAGCCCTCCCCCTCGAGCGCGGCGCGCACGGCGTAATAGAGGATCGGGATCAGGATCTCGTGGTGGCCGGTCAGGTGGATCCCCCGGCCGCCGGCGAGGACCGGGCGGCCCACGACGTTCGCCGCCGGCCGGTAGTGGCGCAGCATGTCCACGTCGACCGCGGTGAAGCCCCGCGCGGGACGGCCGAGGTTGCGCGCGACGGAGAGGGCCTTGAGGAACACCTCGGGCAGGATGACCGCGGATCCGAGGTTGAGGACCACGCCGCCGTCGCGGAGCTCGCCCACCGAGTGCGCGAGCACGCGAAAGTCGCGATGGCTCGTCTCGCCGACCGCGGCGGCGTCGCAGGCGGGATGCTGGTGCGTGATCTCGGCGCCGATCGCCACGTGCACCGTGACGGGGACGCGCGTCCTCCAGCAGGCCGCGAGGAGGCTCGACCCCCGGCCCGGCGCGGCTTCCTCCTCCAGCAGCCTCCCCAGCGCCTCGCCCGCCCCCCGTCCCTCCGCGGCGGCGAAGGCGCGCGCGAACGCGCGCCCCGTCTCGTCCGCGGCGCCGAAGCTGCCGTCGGCGAGGTTCTCGGCCACGTCCTCGGACGTGGCGCCGAGGAGGGCCAGCTCGACGTCGTGGATCGCCGCCGCGCCGTTCAGCGCGAGGTGGCTCACCGCCCCGCGCGCGATCAGGTCGGCGAGGAACGGCCCGCACCCGGCCTTCACCACGTGACCGCCTGCCATCACGACGGCGCCCGCGCGCCGCCGGACGGCGCCCGCCCAGGCGCGCACGACCACCCGCAGGTCCTCGGCTGCGAGGAGGCGCGGCAGACCCTCGAGCAGGCGTTCCACGTCGGGCGGAGGATCCACCGGCCGCCCCAGGTCGGCGGCGTGGACGCGCGCGGGACGCGCGCGGAAGGGCCGGGTGCGGAGTCCGGCGAGATCGACGGCGGGGAAGGGCTCGGGCGAACCCTCCGCCATCAGGGCGCGGTCGAGGCGGTGCCCGTCGCGGCGGGCGTGCGGCTCCCGGGACGGAACTCGCGGAGCGACGCGGTGAACGTGCCGACCGGCAGCTTCGACTCGAGCTTGACCGGCAGCCTGCGCTCGTCGCGCGTCATCCACACGGTGAGCTCCCCGCCCTGGGAGAAGGCGCCGCTGTCGGTGTCGACGTCGAGACGGAGCACCCACGCGTCGAACGTGCCGGCCGGAACGCGGACGCTCTCCTTCCCCAGCACCGAGACCTTCATCGGGTTGTCGTCCGGATCCATCAGGTTGTTCAGGGTGAACCGCTTGCCGTCGGCGAGCGGGAGCAGACGCATGAAGTAGAAGATCGAGGCGTCGTCCTGGGCGCCCGCCGGCATCGGCTCCTCCTCGCCGGTCTCCTCGTCGATCCGGACGTGACGCTCCTGGTCCAGGCGGTAGCTGCGGTCACGCTGCTTGCCCTTCTCGACCGACTCCTTCACGAAGCGCAGCGAATGCAGCCGCTCCACGTCCATCCAGCTGCGGAGCAGGTTCTCGAGGCTGTAGAAGGTCGAGATCGTCCGGTTCGTCCTGGCCTGGAACGAGAGCAGGTACGCGTCGCGGTCGCCGACCTGCTCCACGCCCTCGACCGCGAGCCGCATCGTCCCGGCGTTCAGGAACGACCAGGCGAGGTCGTACTGCAGGACCTCGCCCACGGCGAACGGCACCGGCGCGCCGCGCGGCGCGGACGTCGCGGCGAGGGTCGCCTCCCCGGGGGCGTCCGGGGTCGGCCGGACCGCAGCGGCGGTCCGCGGCGTCTGCGCGAGGGACGCGGCGGGCGGCGCCGGGGCCGACTCCGCGCACGCGGACGCCGGCTGCGCGATCCCGAGCGGCAGCACGAGCGCGGCGACGACGGCGGCAACCGCCGGGCCGGGGCGCGCGGGACTCACCGCGCCTCCACCGGCGACGCCGCGGAGCCGAGGCGCCAGTGCTCGACGAGCGACTCGCGCAGCCGCAGCCGGCTCGGACGCGTGCGGATGTCGTACCGCGTCGTGACCGGCACCTCCTTGACCGTCGGCGAGAACGAGGCCACGCGCAGAAGGAGCTGGGCGTTCGCGGCGCGTCCCTTCGCCGTGATGACCCCGTCCGGGAACTCCCGCAGCGCGCGCTTGAGCAGGGACAGCCGGTACGCCCGGAACGTCGAGGCGTAGTCGCGCACCCCCGGAACCGGGCGGACGGCGCGGAAGACGAGCGGCAGGAGCCGCGTGTAGAGGCGGGAACGGAGCGGCGCGCCCTCGGTCACGCTCCGCGGAGCGAGACTCGAGCCGATCACGACGTCGGCGCCGGCTTCGATCTCGCGCAGCATGCGCGGGACCGGATCGGGGCCGACGCTGAAGTCGCCGTCCAGCGTGACGGCCACGTCGCGCTCGGGGGCGCGCGACATCCGGACCGCTTCCCGGACGAGCCGGTCGAGCGAGGGGCCGTAGCCCTGGTTGGCGGCGTGACGGAAGAGCAGCACGGGGACCACGGAACGGTACGCCTCGACGCGCTTCGAAGTCTCGTCGCCGCTCCCGTCGTCCAGGACGAGGATCGCGTACCGGCGGCGGAGGCCTTCCATCACCTTGCGCAGCTTGTACAGGAGGAGCCCGATCGTGCGCTCCTCCTCGTAGGCGGGGATCAGGAAGTAGACCATGGCGTCCCTACTATACGCCCGGCCGGCGCGGCCGGTTCCTGCCGGCGAAACCCTGCAGAGGGGCCAAGATACCCCCGCGCGGCGACGGCCACGAGGGGCGCCGGCCGGGCGCCGTGACGCTGCCCCCGCTCGCCGTGACGCTCCCCCCGCTCGCCCTCCCGACGCGGGAGGGCCCACGCGCCGCGGCGGCGGTCCGCCGCGAGCCGTCCGAGGCGCCGGGGCCGGCGTCGGGGTGGCGGCCGCTGCCCTGCCGCGGCCGCCGCCGCGTGCGCGTCGCCTCGAGGTAGAGGACGCCCTCGCGCAGGCCGCCCAGGAGCCCGCCCAGCACGTACGCCGCGTCGGCGATCCAGCGGATGCCGGAGAGCGCGACCGAGCGCGCGGGCCGGCGCGGATCGAAACGGATGCCGAAGTACCAGGCGGCGCACGCCGCCGCGCCGGCCGTCAGGAGCCATCCGGCCGCCGTCCACCCGCCCAGGAACGCCCCCGCCGCGAGGGCGGCGCCGGCGTGCATGCCGTGGTAGCTGCTGAGGAAGACCATGCCGTGCACCGGCGACGGCAGGCTCGCCACCCGGCGGATGCCGAAGGGGCTCGGGTTCGCGGCCGACAGGTCGTAGCGATAGAGCTCGAGCCGCCGCCGCGGGCTGTGCTTGCGGAAGAGGTACGCGTGCCCGAGGCCGTAGCCGAACCACTGCCGCAGCAGGCCCCGCAGCGTCGAGCGGTGGTGGTGCGTGACCCTCGCCGAGGGCTCGAACCAGAGCTCCCGACCCGACGCGGCGATCCGGATCGAGAGGTCGATGTCCTCCCCCGTCGCGCAGCGCGGGTCGAATCCGCCGACCTCGAGCAGCGCGTCGCGGCGGAACGCGGCGTTGGCGGTGGCGAAGAAGGGATGGAACACGCCCACGCCCTCGCGGGGCAGGTAGCCCTTGCGGTAGCCGCTCTTCGTGATGTCGATGATCACGGCGCGTCGCCGTCCCGTCCCATCCGCAGGAGCGTCTCGTCGGCGCAGAACGCCTCGACGAGACCGCGGCCGGGATCTCCCGAGAGGATCTCTCCGCCGACCGCCCCGATGTGCGGGTCGCGCGCGAAGGGGCGCACGAGCCGTTCCACCCAGCGGGGGTCGGCCTCGCAGTCGTCGTCGATGAAGAGCACCAGGTCGCCCCGGGCCTCGTGGATGCCGCGGTTGCGGGCAGCCGGGATGCCGGGCGCGGTCTCGGTCACGAGCCGCAGCGGGAGGGAGTCGCGGAACGGAGCGGCGGCCGACGCGGCGGCGGGCCCAGAGCCGTTGTCCACGACGATCACCTCGTGCGGACGCGCCGTCTGGCGCGCGAGCGACCCCAGCAGGCGCGCCAGCTCGCGCGGGCGGTCCTTCGTCACGACGACGACCGATGCCGTCGCCGTCGGGCGGGACCCCGGGTCGGAGCCGCCGTTCATCGCGCCTCGCGCAGCCAGCGCAGCGCCGAGGGGACGAGCTCGCCCGCGTCGCCGTCGCCGGCCTCGAGGGCGCGACGGTAGGCCTCGGCGAGCGGCTCCGCCCAGACGGCGGCCGGAAGCTCGAGCCGGCGCATCGCCCGCGCGACGGCCGGCGCGGTGAGGGGGACCCGCGCCTCGCCCGCGGCGGCCGAACGGTTCGCCACGACCAGCTGCGCGGTCTTCCAGACGACGCGCAGGGCGTCCAGGTCGGCCAGCTTGTACACGGCCGGATCGCGGAGCAGGTCGTGGAACAGGTCCGCCTCCTCCCGCAGGAAGCGCTCGAGGAGCGGGGTCCATCCCGGACGCCGCGCGCCGCCCCGTTCCGCGGCGGGGGCCGGATCCCCCTCGAGCACGCACTCCGGCCGGCCCAGCAGCGTGAACACGTCCGGGCTCGCGGCGCGCGAGACGATCGACTGCCAGCTCTTCGTGAGGTCCTCGGGGTCGAGCTGGAACCCGGCGTTCGGGAGCAGCAGGAACGGCCGCACGCGGCCGGCCGCGCGCGCGTCACCCGAGCGGTGCACGCGCCAGAGCGCGGTCAGCTCGGAAGCCGAGGGGAGCAGCCCGGGCTCGACGCCGAGCAGGAGCAGCCGCTCGTCGAGGTTGAACCACACGGCGGGGACGAGCGCGGCGCCTCGGTAGCCGCTCCAGCGGCGGGCGCACTCGAGCAGCGCCTCGACGTGCGCGGCGTCCCGCGCGGTCCACGCCGCCTCGCGTCCCGGGGCGTCCACCTCGGCGAGGGGCGCGACCGGGCGTCCCAGCGGGTGTCCGTCCAGCCGGGCGTGGATCGCGTCGAGCCGGCGCAGGAGGAGTCCCTTGGTCTCCTCGACCGGATCCGGGGCGCGGCCGCGGAAGCGACGGCGGGCGAGCAGGAGGAGGCCCTCGGCCAGGCGCCGGTCGTCCCCCTCGAGATCCGGCAGCGCCAGCTCCAGCGCCTCCTCGCGGCGGGTCACGAGTCCGCGACCGTCCAGCGCGCGCTCGATCTTGAGGACCTCCGCCAGCGCCTTGAAGCACGTGTAGCGGCGCGTCGCCGCCTCGCCGGCGTACCGCCGGTCGTGGAGCAGGCGCCAGCAGAAGTTCGCCCACCATACGGGCAGCTCCGCGCGGTAGCCCGCCTGCACGGCGTCCTCCGGGAGGTCGGGGAGCTCGCGCAGCACGTCGTCTCCGTGCAGGAGCCGCCACGTCCGCTTGCCCTCGGTGAACCGGTACGCGAAGTAGTCGTTGGTCCGGTGCAGCCGGCGGAGCTCCCCCTCGTCGAAGACGCCGAGGGTGCGGTCGAGGAGGCTGGTGGCGCCGGCGAGACGCGCGTACGAGGCGAGCAGCTCGCGGCGCGCGGCGGGCTCGAGCCCGCGCACGACCACGGCGAAATCGAGGTCGGAGAGGAGCGGCAGCGCGGCCCGCGCCGCCCCGCCGCGGGTGAGATAGACGGCCCGCAGGCCGGGGATGCGGCGGAACCGGCGCAGCGCAAGCCGGACCGCCGCCCCGTACGCGGCCCGGTAGACGCCGAGCAGGGGAGGCACCGAGGTCGCGAGCACGAGCCGGCGGAGGAGGAGCCGCGCGCTCAACGCCTCCGCTCCCGCAGCACGCGGGCGTAGACCTCCTCGACGCCGGCGGCCGTGCGGTCCCACGTCCAGCCGGAGACGCGCTCGCGCCCCGCGGCCCCGAGACGCTCCGCGCGCTCCGGGTCGCCGAGCAGCCCCAGCGCGGCGTCGGCGAACGCCTCCACGTCGCCGTCCGCGACGACGAGCCCGGTGACGCCGGGCTCGAGCACCTCGGCCGACCCCGCGAAGGAGACGACGGGCCGGCCCGCGGCCATGTAGTTGAGCACCTTCTGCGGCACGCCGTCGCACTCCGTGCGTGGGTTCAGCGCCACGCGGGCGGTCGCGAGGTGCTCCGGCAGCCCGGCGAAGTCGGAGCGCACCACGTCGATCCCGCGGATCACGTCCAGGCGGCCGGCGAGCTCCGCGTAGGATCCCAGCGACGAGTTCGTGACGAGCCGCAGGCGGGCGTCGGGCCTGCGGTCCAGGATCCGGCGGAAGGCGCGGAGCAGGAGGTCCACGCCCTGGTACGGCGCGAGGTTGCCGCTGTAGACCAGCGTGGGGAAGCCCGGGCCGTCCGCACGCCGCGCCTCGGACGCCGCGGGGCCGTCCGCCCCGAGGCGCGCCTCGAAGTGGGCGTGCTCGATCCCGTTCATCACCACCGTCACGTCCGCGGGCGGCAGCCCGAAGCCCTGGACCAGCCGGCGGCGCACGCCCTCGGTGACCGCGATCACGTGGTCCGCGCGATGCGGCAGGCGGCGGTCGAGCCAGCCGCCGACCAGGTCCTTCAGCCGGCTCGGAACCCCGAGCGGGTAGAAGCGGAGCTCCGAGGACAGCAGCGTGTGCGCGTCGTAGACGAGCGGCAGCGCCCGCGCGCGCGTCGGCCCGCGCGCCACCAGCAGCCCCTCGTAGTGGTGCGCGTGGACGACGTCGGGGCGGTGGTCGTCCAGCACGCGCGCGAGCAGCCGGCGCAGGAGCGTGTCGGCCACCAGCAGCTTCTGGAGCGTCGGGCCGGGCGCCGTGCGGCGGTACGTGGGGATGCGCCGGATGCGGTGCAGCCGGAACGGCAGGGCCCCGGCGTCCTGCCCGAGGTGATAGGTGACCACGTGCACCTCGTGACCGCGTCTCGCGAGCGCTTCGGCGGTGCGGAAGATCCGGATCGGCGTGCCGCGCGGCCACGGCAGCGGGCACGGCGCGACCATCGCGACCCGCAGGCCGCTCACGCCGTCTCCTCCGCGGAGACGGCCGCGCCGTCGCGGCCGGCGAGCTCCAGGACCAGGGCGGCGTTCGCGGCACGGTCGGTGCCGAGCTCGAAGCTGAAGGCGCGGCTCCGCGCCGCGAGGGCCCGGCAGGCCCGCGCGCGGGCGGCCAGCGCCGCCGCCGCCGCGAAGGCGGGCCGCGCCAGCAGCGGGACGGCGTATTCCCGGAGCTCGGGCAGCTGCCGTCCGAGCAGGCAGCTCGGCAGGAGCGCCCGCATCGCGGCCGCCTGGCCGAGCGGCCGGATCCGCGGCTCGCGGCCGGCGCCACGCCGCCCGACGAGCAGGAGCCCGGGGTTCGCCGGGTCCGCGATGCGGCCGGCGAAGACCCTCGCGTCCACGAGGGTCTTGGGGCCGTGCCGACTGCGCCGGAACGGGCGCACGAACTCCACCGGAATCCCGGCCGGAGGCGGGCCCGCGAGGCCGAGGCGGATGGGGAACGCGTGCAGCCGCCCGTCACGACCGACGAGGGGGACCTCCTCGGAGAGGAGCGTCACGTCGCTCGCCTCCATCAGCGACAGCGCCAGCGTCGTCTTCCCGCCGCCCATCGGAAGCAGGCAGAGGACGGCGCGGCCGTCCACCACGACGCCCATGGCGTGCACGCGGTGGAGCCCGCGCCGGTCGAGGAGCGCGCCGAGGCGGCTCATCAGGAGCAGGTAGGTCTTCTCCAGCAGCAGGTCGCGGTCGGGCCCGAACAGGCGGCCGCGCTCCTCCCGGAAGTCGTGCACCACGAGCGCCCGGCCGGGCGAGACGTAGGCCTGGACCGCGCCCGCGCGGAGGACGTGCGCGTCCTTGGTGCGGAACACGCGCCCCGCGCCCGCGGGAAGGGCGCCGTCCGGCGGCGACCCGGCGGCCAGGTCGATCCGCAGCGCCGGGCGCGCGCTGGCTTGGTGGACCGCGAGCAGGGAGAAGTCCGACGTCACCGCGGCCAGCAGGTCGGGATCGTCCGCGCGCACCTCGACGCGGATCCCGTGGACGTCGAGGTGGAGCGCGTCAGACAAGGACCGGCTCCGGCTGCACGGACGCGGGCGCGGCGGCCTCGGCGAGCCCGCGGCGGACGCGCAGGACGACCCACACCGCCAGGAACGTGTGCGAGACCACGGTGCTCCAGGCGGCGCCCACGGGGCCCGCGCGGGGGATCGCGACGGCGTTGAGCGCGGCGTTCAGGAGGACGGAGGCGAGCAGCGCCTTCCCGGCGGCGCGCTCGAGGCCCAGCGACTTCGCGATCAGGATGCCGATCGTGCTCACGAAGAGCGGCGGCGCGGCGAGGAAGAGCACGCGCAGGACCGGAGCGGCGCCGGCGTAGGCCTCGCCGAACAGCGTCGTGAGCAGGACCCCGGCCGCGACGACCACGACCGCCGCGCCGGCCAGAGCGGCCCCGCCCGCCAGCAGCAGCATGCGCGCGGCGAGCTCCCGGAGCTCGCCCCAGCGCTCGTGGCCGGCGAGCTCGGCGCAGAGCGGGAAGAACACCACGCTCACGGGACGGAGCACCGCGAGCGTCGCCTCGAGCAGCCGGAAACCCACCTGGTAGTTGGCCACGCTCTCGAAACCGGCCAGAGGCCCGAGCATCACGGTGTCCACGTTGAAGTGGAGCAGCGCGAGCAGCGAGAGCCAGAGGAACGGCAGGGACGACGGGATCAGGCGGCGGGCGAGCGCCGGATCCCACGCCAGCCGCACGGGCCCGACGCGGCGGTGCGCGATGGTCCACGCGATCCCCAGGAGGAGGCCGCTGGCGGCCACGTAGCCCGCGAGCACCGCCAGCAGCCCGCCGCCCGCGCGGAGGGCGCCCGCGACCAGCGCGACGAGCAGCACCTTGGACGCGACGCCGGCGGTCACGTTCCAGGCGATGCGCTTGAGCCCGACGAACAGCGCACCGAAGGAGAGGTAGAGGTCGTCGAGTCCGACGTACACCGCCGTGAGGGCGAGCACCGGGGCGAACGACGGGTCCACGAGGAGCGCGCCGCCGCCCAGCGCCGCGAGGTAGAGTCCCAGCAGCGGCAGGCGGATCGAGAGCACCTCGGACAGCCGCCGCGCGCCGTCGGCGGGCGCCCGCGCGGCCTCGCGGACCAGCAGCGTGTTGAGGCCCAGCTCCGTGAGCATCGCCAGCGACATCGCGAGGGTCGCCGCGAAGAAGAACTCGCCCATCCGGTCCTTTGCGAGGTGCCGGGCGAGGACCACCAGGACGACGTAGCCGGCGAGCTTGTAGAAGAGCTGCGAGAAAAGCGCCAAGCCCATGTCACGACGGGCCTTGCGCCAATCGAGGATGCGGCCGGTTCGTGGAGTCAAGGCGGTGGGGTGACGGTCCGCGGCGGTTTCGACCCCCCGGGCTTCCCGCGGCGGCCGGCGAAGGCCACAATCTCGCACGATGCGTGCCGCCCCGACAGCGTCCCACGGCCGCGCCCTCCTCCTGGCGCGGACCTTCCCGCCGCCGGGCGGCGGCGTCGAGCGGAGGTACGCCGCGCTGTGCGCGGCGTTTCCCCCCGGCGCGGTGGAGGTGTGTGCGCCGCGCCGGCCCGGGCACGAGGCCTTCGACCGCAC